>PAHR01000026.1 GCA_002705265.1 Pelagibacteraceae bacterium
GATTTTTCACAAAGTTGTCGTTTTCCTATAGTTGGAGCTTTAATGCAACCTAGAGGCGGAACAGCTCGCCATGATGCTGTTGCTTGGGGTTACGCTAGGCAAGCTGATTCAATGGGAGTAGATATTATTCAAAATTGTGAAGTGACTGGTTTTGATGTTGAAAATGGAAAAGTTAGTGGTGTCAGAACTTCAAGAGGAGACATTAAAACAAAAAAAGTTGGTCTTTGTGTTGCTGGAAGCACAACTCTACTTGCTGACAAATTAAATATGAGACTTCCTATTGAAGCACATGTTCTTCAAGCTTGTGTTTCAGAGCCAGTTAAACCTTTGCTTCATAATGTTGTAACTTTTGGAGCGGGTCATTTTTATTGTAGTCAATCTGATAAGGGTGAAATGGTTATGGGAGGAGATCTTGATGGATATAATAGTTATGCTCAAAGAGGGAATTTACCTATGATCCAACATGTTTTGTCAGGAGGATTAGCAGTGTTCCCTAACTTTAGTAGATTAAAAATGCTAAGAACTTGGGGTGGAATTATGGATATGTCTATGGATGGAACGCCAATAATTGATAAAACACATATTGATGGAGTTTATTTAAACTGCGGCTGGTGCTATGGAGGTTTTAAAGCAACCCCTTCTTCAGGTTTTGTATTTGCTCATACTATAGCAAAAGATGAAGTACATGAATTGAATGCACCGTTGAATTTAAAAAGGTTTCATACAGGAAACATAATTGATGAAAAAGGCGTTGGTCCGAAACCTTGGATAGGATAACTCATGTTAGAAATTAAATGTCCTTATTGCGGAAAACGCTCACAAAATGAATTCTCTTATGGTGGTGATGCTAATATTAAAAGACCTAAATTAGGAGATGAAGTTTCTACAAAAGATTGGGATGATTTTGTTTACTTTAGAGATAATCCAAGAGGTAAGCACTCTGAATTTTGGCATCATGTTTCAGGATGCAGACAATGGTTTAAAGCATCAAGAGATACAGCTACACATGAAATATTTAAAACTGCAAGATTGGACGAGGATTTATAAGTTTTATGACAGCAACATATAGAACTAACTCAGAAGACAACTTTATTAATAAAAATAAAGTAATAAATTTTACTTTTAATGGAAAATCTTATAAGGGCTACGAAGGAGACACCCTTGCTTCTGCTTTAATCGCTAATGGAGTTCACTTAGTTGGAAGAAGTTTTAAATACCATAGACCAAGAGGATTTCTTGGCGTTGGAGTTGAAGAGCCAAATGCAATGGTTCAACTTCATGAAGGTCATAAGTCAGAGCCAAATATCATAGCAACAGAAGTTGAGTTAGTAGAAGGATTAAAAGCAAAGAGTCAAAACTGCTGGCCTTCTGTTAAATTTGATATCGGTGAAATTAACGATTTATTAAAAAGTTTTTTCCCAGCAGGTTTTTATTACAAGACCTTTATGTGGCCAAAAAGTTTTTGGATGTTGATATATGAACCTTTTATAAGAAAAGCAGCCGGAATGGGAGTTGCGCCTACAAAACCTGACCCTGATAGATATGAGCATAATTATGAACATTGTGATGTTTTGGTTGTAGGATCTGGTCCTTCTGGATTAGCTTCAGCACTAGCAGCAGCAAATAATGGAGCTAAAGTAATTTTAGCAGAAGATAAAGCTCATTTCGGAGGATCTTTATTAACTGATAATGTTACAGTAGGAAATAAAACAGGAAAAGAATGGGCTGAAGAAACCATTTCTCATTTAAAAAACCTCCCAAACGTTATTGTAAAAAATCGATCTCAGGTTTTTGGTTATTATGATCATAATATGACAGTGATGTTCGAAAGAGTTAGTGATCACATAGAAAATCCTTCTGAATATACTCCAAGACAAAGACTACATTATATTAGAGCAGGAGAAGTAGTTGTTTCAACAGGATCAATTGAAAGACCTCTTTCTTTTGGAAATAATGACCGACCTGGAATCTTTTTATCATCTGCTGCAAATGAGTATATGAAAATTTACGGTACACTTGTTGGAAAAAAACCTATTATTTTTACAAACAATGACACTGCTTACAAGACTGCAATTGAGTTTAAGAAAAATAATATCAATCCTGTTATTCTAGATACCCGTGACTCTTCTTCAGGAGATCTTGTTAAAGAAGCAGAATCTCTTGGACTAGATATAAAATTTAATTACGGTGTTGCAAATGTTAAAGGACGTTTAAAAATATCATCCGCTACTATTGGAAAACTATCCTCTGATAAAGAAAGTTTTACTGAATTACAAGAAATTGATTGCGATTGTATTTGTATGTCTGGAGGTTGGACTCCAACAGTTCACCTATCTTCTCAAGCTGGAAATAAACTTAAGTTTGATGAAAAAATTGATGCATTTATTCCAAATACTAAAAGGCAAAAGGAAACTGCTATTGGTGCTGCTAATGGTTCTTTTACTCTAAGTCAATCGCTAGCAGAAGGTTTTCAAGTGGGTTTTGATTTATCAAATTCGATTACATCTAATAATAAAAAAACACCCTTACCTACATCTAATGAACCTTCTTATGAAGATCATGACAAGTTTTGGTGTATGCCGCTTCCTCAAAATCAAAAACCTAAAAGATTTATAGATTTTCAAAATGATGTAGCTGTGTCTGATGTTGAGCTTGCAGTGAGAGAAGGATTTCGTTCAATCGAACATGTTAAGAGATATACAACTCTTGGTATGGCTGGAGACCAGGGTAAAACAAGTAATTTAAATGGATTACAACATGTATCAAATATTCAAAAAAAGATAGTACCAGAAGTAGGCCATACTACATTTAGACCTCCTTATACCCCTGTTACTATAGGAACAATTGTTGGTAGAGAAGTTGGAAATCATTTCCAGCCTTCTAGAAAAACACCAACACATAATTGGCATGTAGAAAATAATGTAGTTTTTACTAATGCTGGTCTTTGGTTAAGACCACGTTATTACCCAAGGGGAAACGAAACTATGCAAGAAGCAGTTAATAGGGAATCTTTAAATGTTAGGCAAAACGTTGGTATTTGCGATGTAACATCTCTAGGAAAAATAGATATTAAAGGACCCGATGCCTCAGAACTTTTAAACAGAGTTTATACAAATGCATGGAAAAAACTTCCTGTTGGAAAAGCAAGATACGGAGTTATGTTAAGAGAAGATGGGATGGTATTTGATGATGGTACCACAACAAGACTTTCTGAAAATCATTTTCATATGACCACAACTACAGCTCAGGCAGCAAATGTTTTATCTCATTTAGAGTTTTATCTTCAAGTAGTATGGCCTGAATTAAATGTTAATGTTCTTTCTACAACAGAAGAGTGGTCTGGAGCAGCTATAGCAGGACCTAAATCAAGAGATCTAATGAAAAAGATTTTCCCTTTAGTTGATTTTTCTACAGAAAAATTTCCTTTTATGGGAGTTGTTGAAACAGAGGTTTTAGGCATTCATGCAAAAATTTATAGAATCTCCTTTTCAGGTGAGCTTGCTTATGAAGTTAATGTTGAATCAAATCACGGTTTATATATGTGGAATAAAATCATTGAAGTTGGAAAAGAATTTGGAATACAGCCTTATGGAACAGAAGCTTTAGCTACGTTGAGAATTGAAATGGGACATGTCTCAGGTCCTGAGTTAGATGGACGGGCAGTACCTTATGATATTGGGTTACAAGGTATGGTTAGTCAGAAAAAAGATTTTATTGGTAAGAGGTCTTTGCAAAAAGAAGCTTTTATTCAACCTGATAGGCAAACTTTAGTAGGGATCATTCCTATAGATAAGAAAACTAAAATTCCTGAAGGGTCACATTTGGTAGAAAATGATAAAGCAGCACTGCCAAATCCTAAGCTTGGCCATGTATCATCCTCATGTTGGAGCGTTGAATATAATAATCCTTTCTCTATAGCTGTTTTAAAAGATGGTAAAAATAAAATTGGTGAAAAATTATTTGCTGTATATCCATTAAAAAACATCTCAATTCCAGTGGAAGTTGTTTCTTCTCATTATGTTGATCCAAATGGCGAAAGGGTGAGAGTTTAATGAACCCAGAAATGATATATTTGTCTCCTTTATTCAATGATCATAAAATTGGAAATTTTGGAGATTATAAAAATAAAAACCAAAAAGACCTTATTAAGATAAAAGAAATTACAAAAGTTAATATTTTTCAAGTAGCTAAATATAAAAACAGTAACATAAAAATAGAAAATATTAATATGGATAACTTATCATTTCCTAATAAATACCCAGAGGTTTCATGTAATTCTGAAACGAGAATATTATGGACTGGCCCTGATGTTTGGTTAATAATTACTTCAAATCAAAATATTGAAAAAGAAATAAGTTTAAAATTATCTGAAAAAGATTTTGCTATTACTGACTTATCTCATTCCAGAGCAATTATAGAAATATCTGGTAAACAATCTTTAGATGTTTTAAAAAAAGGAACTCCATTAAATTTAAATAGTTCAGAATTCAAAAAAAATAACTGTTCTAATTCAACTTATAATGGAATTAGCTTTATTCTTGATTTTATTGATGAAGATCCGCTTACTTTTAGACTTTTTTGTCTAAGAAGTTTTGGTGGTTCTTTTTATCACAGCATAACAGATGCCGCTTTAGAATATGGTTATGTTGGAGAATAAAATATGTGTGGTATCGTTGGAATTTATCTAAAAAATAAAGATCTTTCAAAAAATTTAGGAAAATACTTAGCGGGTATGATGCAAGGAATGGCTACTCGCGGTCCTGATAGTGCTGGATTTGCAATATATTCTGATCTAAAAAAGCCCAAAGACTTTAAATATTCAATTTGTTTATTAAATGATTTTTCTTTTAGTTCTTTTAAAAAATTAATTACTAAAAAATTTAAAAACATTAAACTTAAGCAAGTATCAGACCATATTGTGTTAACTTCGAGTGAAGAACCTAAAAAAATTAAATCTTTTTTAAGTAATCATCATAATAATATTTCCTTAGTTGGTTACGGAAAATCAATTGAAATTTTTAAGCAAGTAGGAAACCCTAAAGAAGTAATTAAAAATTTTAATTTAGATAACTTCGCTGGTACTCATGCGATTGGCCATACAAGAATGGCAACTGAAAGTGCGATAACAACTAATGGATCACACCCTTATTCAACAGGGCAAGATGAATGTTTAGTTCACAATGGATCCTTATCTAATCATAATAATTTAAGAAGAATATTATTAAATGAAGGTCAAAAATTTGACTCGGAAAATGACACCGAAGTTGCAGCCGGATATATATCAAATAGCTTACTAAAAAACATTTCTTTAAAACAAACTTTAATAAATGGATTAAAAGACCTAGATGGTTTTTATACCTTTATAACTGGAACAAAAGAAGGTTTTGCTATTGTAAGAGATGAAATAGCATGTAAGCCTGCTGTGATTGCAGAAACAAAAGACTATGTTGCTATAGCTTCAGAATTTCAAGCTATGGCACACCTGCCTGGAGTAAATAAAGCAAATATTTTTGAACCTGATCCTGGGGTAGTTTATTCATGGGGCAGATGATTAATTTAGATTTAAAAAAACAAACTCTAAGAGAAGTAAACGATCTACTACAAAATATAGACACAAAAGCTAATTTAAGAAATTATTTAGTTTCAAATCCTAGTGGAAATCATGCAGTTTGCGCAGGATTAAAAGACGAAATGGAAGTTTTAATTAAGGGTCATGTTGGTTATTACTGTGCAGGAATGAATCAAAAAGCATTAATTACAATTGAAGGAAATGTAGGAACTGGTGTAGCTGAAAATATGATGTCAGGAACAGTCCATGTAAAAGGAAATGCCTCTCAATCTGCAGGAGCCACAGCTCATGGAGGAACTCTTATTATAGAAGGAAACGCCAGTTCAAGATGCGGTATCTCAATGAAAGGTATAGATATAATTGTTAAAGGGTCTGTCGGCCATATGTCTGCTTTTATGGCTCAATCAGGAAATTTAGTTGTTTGTGGAGATGCAGGTGACGCTTTAGGCGACAGTTTATATGAAGCTAAATTATTTATTAAAGGATCAGTTAAGTCTCTAGGCGCTGATTGTGAAGAAAAAAAAATGACTAAACAAGATAAAGACACATTAAAAATATTATTAAAAAAATCTAAAATTACAGATTTAAAACCTGAGGATTTTCAAATGTATGGTTCAGCTAAAAAATTATATAATTTTAATATAGATAATGTATCGGAATATTAAAAATGAGCGATAAATTTAAAACAACACCAAGACAGTCTTGGACATTTGATGAATATACCAACTCTGAAATTCGACGAGCCGCAGAAACTGGAATATATGACATAAGAGGAGGAGGTTCTAAAAGAAAACTTCCTCACTTTGATGATTTACTCTTCTTAGGAGCTTCTATGTCTAGATATCCACTAGAGGGGTATAGGGAAACTTGTAATACTAAAGTATCTCTTGGAACTAGGTATGCAAAAAATCCATTAAAACTTGATATTCCAATTACAATTGCTGGAATGAGTTTTGGAGCTCTGTCTGGTCCCGCCAAAGAAGCTTTAGGAAGAGGGGCAAGTGCAGCAGGAACTTCTACTACGACTGGTGATGGAGGGATGACACCTGAGGAAAGAGGCCAATCAAAATTTTTAGTTTACCAGTTATTGCCGTCTAGGTACGGAATGAATCCTAATGATCTTAGAAAAGCAGATGCAATTGAAGTTGTAATTGGTCAAGGAGCTAAACCTGGAGGAGGAGGAATGCTTCTCGGCCAAAAGATTAGTGATAGAGTAGCAGAAATGAGAACCTTGCCAAAAGGAATAGATCAAAGATCTGCTTGCAGGCATCCAGATTGGACTGGTCCTGATGATTTAGAAATTAAAATATTAGAATTGAGGGAAATAACGGGTTGGAAAGTTCCAATCTTTATAAAAGTTGCTGGAGCAAGACCTTACTATGATACTGCCTTAGCAGTAAAAGCTGGAGCTGATGTTGTTGTATTGGATGGAATGCAAGGAGGAACAGCAGCTACTCAAGAAGTATTTATTGAAAATGTAGGACAACCTACATTAGCTTGTATAAGACCGGCGGTTCAAGCCCTACAAGATTTAGGAATGCACAGAAAAGTTCAATTAGTTATTTCAGGTGGAATTCGCAATGGAGCCGATGTAGCTAAAGCTATGGCCTTAGGAGCAGATGCTGTTTCTATAGGTTCAGCTGCTTTAATTGCTTTAGGAGATAATGATCCCAAATGGCAAGAAGAATATAAAAAACTTGGTACTACAGCTGGGGCTTATGACGATTGGCACGAAGGCAAAGATCCAGCTGGTATAAACACACAAGATCCTAAGTTAATGAAAAGATTTGATCCTATAGCTGGAGGAAGAAGACTTTCTAATTACTTAAAAGTAATGACTTTAGAAGCTCAAACTATTGCTAGGGCTTGTGGAAAAAATGATTTACATAACCTAGAACCTGAAGACTTATGCGCTTTAACAGTAGAAGCTGCAGCAATGGCTGGCGTGCCTTTATCTGGAACAAATTGGATACCAGGCAATACTTAATTAATTTAATTTTTTATTTCTTGAAAAAAAATATAAAGTATTGTTTATTCCGTATTATGAAACATTATTATAATTAAGTTATTTTGAATAACGCGTGTTATTCACATATCTTTATTATTTTTTAAAAAACACATATGGAAGATAAATATATAAATAAGTCTTTAGAAAAATCTTTTAAAATTTTAGAAATTTTATCTCAATCTATTTTTCCTTTGAAAGCAAGTTTAATATCGAGAAAATCATGTATGTCAAGAACGACAACTTTTAGATTATTGTCTGTGTTAAATAAATTAGGTTATATTCACAAAAATACTTCTACAAATACTTATACTATCGGACATAAAGCTTTTCAATTTGGTGAAATTTCAGATTACCTTCAGTCAATTTCTGATGAAGCTAAAGATATATTGGAAGAACTTTCGAAACAAACTGGTCTTATAACATATTTAGCAATGCTAGAAGGACCTCAAATAGTTCACTCAGATAAAATTTCTTCACAAACCGATTCTGGTAATTTTAGAACTTTTAGAATGAGGTTAGATGCACACTGCTGTGCTTTAGGTAAAGTGATTTTAGCTTATAGGCCAGATAATGAAATATCACTTATATACAAAAGTTATAATTTTTATCCTCATACTACTAATACTATAAATAATATTAATTCTCTTAAGAAAGAATTGAATTTAATAAAAAAACAAGGATACGCTCTTAATCATGGAGAAACATTTGAAAATGTTTATGGCATTGGAGTAGCTATTCTAGATAATGAAAAGAGATCTTTTGCTGGTCTGTCTTTCTCCGGTAGTAAGAATCTAATGTCTCCTAAAGAACTTCCTTTATTTGTTAAACTATTACAGTCAGCTTCAATAAAAATAACTAACCTAATTGTTAACAAGTAAATACAAAAAACTCTTATATTGTTGATAACATTCAATTTTGAGCTAAAATTTTGTTCCATAATATGAAACCTAATGTGTATTTATTTATACTAAAGATAAGAATATAAAAAAATCGGAGGTTTTATGGGAATACCTACAAATTGTGAATACCTTATTATAGGAGCGGGAATTCATGGGTTAAGCACAGCTTGGCACCTTTGTCAAAAATTATCAAAAAAAGGTCAGTTAAAAGAAAATTCAGTTGTTGTGCTGGAAAAAACAAAAGTAGCAGATGGTGCAAGTGGTGTAGCATGTGGAATTGTTAGAAATAATTATTATCAGCCAGCTATGAGAAGATTAATGGATCACTCTATAAAAGTTTGGAATGCGAATGCAGATGCTTTAACTTTTAAGCCTGTAGGTTATATGCAAATAAATTCTGAACTAATGCGTGAAGGAATGTCTGAAGTTTACGAGCAACAAAAAGAAATCAATTTTGAATCAACTTTTATTGAAGGCAAAGATGATTGTGATAAATATATGAAAGATCTTTTACCAGATTGGCAAGCTGAAGATATTACTTCTGTTCTCCATGAGAAAAATAGTGGTTATGGAGCTAATAGAGGAGCTATTGAAGGTTTTTATAAATTAGCTTTAAATGCAGGAGCAAAAGTTTTTGAAGGAGTTGAGGTAACAAATTTATTGTCTTCGAATGGTAGTGGATCAATATCTGCTGTTGAAACTTCCGAGGGTAAAATTGAATGTACTCAACTTGTAGTAGCAGCAGGACCTTGGGTTAGAAAATTTTGGGAAATCTTAGAACTTCCAAATACAGTTAAAATAAAAAAACCAGATGGGACTTTCACAGAAGACTTACAAATGTGGTCATATATGGCTTTGGAAGAAGGTGAACTTGAAGTAGATCCCCATTCTTTTAAAACTTCTAATGGAAAAGAATACCCAGTGATTCATGTAGATACTGAAGCAACTTTAATTTCTAATAAAACAGGTGAAGTTATTCATGAGAATGAAATGTGGGGTTTTTATTATAAACCTGATGTTTATAGAAATTGTATTCAAGGAGGATCTTCTCCTTATGATATTCAAAAATCCAATAAAGATGTTGCAGTAGATCCTTATGGTCATAATTCTCTTGAGTTTCAACCCACAGCTTTTTTTGAAGATAAATGGACTTCTGCAATGGCTTTTTGTCAAAAGCAATTTGATGGATGTCACGGAAAATATAGAAAACAAAAAGGTGGAGGAATTGGTTGTGTAACCCCAGACCGTTTTCCTGTCTTTGACCAATATAAAGAAAACGTTTATATTATTGCTGATGCTAATCACGGCTATAAAATGGCTGGTATAGGAGATTTAGTTTCAGAAGAATTATTAGGAGGAAAATCTGATATTTTAGAACCTTTTAGATTTTCTAGATATGAAGAAGGGAAATTACATCCGGTCTCTAAGAGCCCGTTCCCTTGGAGTTGATGTAGAGGAGGAAAAGTAAAATGACACCATTAGAGACATACGTAGCAGACAAAGAAAGAAATGAAAACGTTAAAAAAGTAAGAAAAAAAATAGATGAGCTTGGCATAGATTATATTTATTATCAGTTTATTTCAGTAACAGGAAGAATAGTAGGTAAGGGCGTTCCCGCAGATCATTGGGAAAGTATGGCTAAAAAAGGTTTCCAATTGGTTTATGGAGCAACAGCAAACTTATTTACAAATAGGCATGGCAACTATATTGGATATGGACCAGAAGCTCATGAATTAGTTGGTATTCCTGATCCAGAAACTTTTATTCAAATTCCTTGGGACAAAAGAATTGCTAGAGTTTTTTGTACTTGTTTTAGAAATAGAGAAGAAGAGGAAAACCCAGGTGGTTTTTTAACTTCTGATTGTCGAGGAAACCTAAAAAGACAACATAAAGATTTTAAAGACAAGCACGGACTAGAATTAAGAGCAGGTACTGAGCCTGAGATGATGTGGTTAACTAAAAAAGACGATGGCACTCCAACAGGATCAGGTTTTTCAAAACCTTATTGCTATCATATTGATCAATTTGAATCTTTAAGACCTGTTTATATGAAGGTTATTGAATACTCAAGAGCAATGGGTCTTGATATAATTCAAGGCGACCATGAGGACGCACCAGGCCAACTTGAACTTAACTTTAATTATGATGAAGTAGTAAGAAATGCTGACAGACTCTCAACATATAGGCAAATTTGTGCACAAGTAGCTAGAGAGTTTAATTTAATTGCATGTTTCTTATCTAAACCTTTTGTTGGTGTTTCCGCATCAGGATGTCATACGAATATTTCATTATGGAAAGAAGGGTCTGATAAAATAGTTTCTTGTGGTAATAAACAACTTCCAGGTATGGAACAAGTTTTTCATCATAGAGAAGGTGGTGAAAATGTATTTATGCCTGATACTGATGATAGAAGAATACCAGGAAAAGTAGGGTTACATGCAATAGGTGGTGTAATGGAACATCTTCCTGCGTTAACAGCTTTAGGTTCTTCCACAGTTAATTCATATAGAAGGCTTTGGGATGCTGGTTTTTGGGCTCCTGTTTATGCTGATTGGGGTTATCAAAATAGAACTTGTGGTTTAAGAGTTTCTGCTCCTGGACGATTTGAATATCGATCAGTTGATTCAGCTCATAATCCATATCTGATGGGTTCAGGTTTATTAGCTGCTTTTGATCACGGCATTGACGAAAAAATGGATCCTGGAAAACCTGAGCAAGCAAACATGTATGAAGCAAACGAGGGTAAAGAAAAACTTCCAATGACCTTAGGTGAAGCACTTGAAAAATTAGACAAAGATGAACGTATTCAAGGAGCATTACCAGGAGACATGTTAAGAGTATTTACTGAATATAAAAGAGATGAATGGGAAGAATTCCTAGCAACTCCAACTCAGTGGGATCTTGATAAATATTTGGATTGTTTGCCATAAAAAACAAGGAGTAAGTAATATGTGCGGAATAGCAGGAGTAATAAATAGAGCTAGCAAGACAGTTAATGTTGGTGAACAAATGAAGTTAATGCTTCAAGGAATTAAACATAGAGGCCCTGATTCAACTGGCTATGCTATGTATGGTAAACCAATAAAAGAAGGTTTTATTTTAAGATTTAAAATTTCTGAGAATACTGCTGAGCAAAGTAAAGCTAAAGCAGAGGACCCTGAAATTTTAAAAGATCGTAAAAAACAAATCGATAAAATAATGAAAGATCATGGTGCTAAAGTAACTAAACAATCTTCTAGTACACCATATGCTTTCCGCTATGAATTTACTTATAAGAGTGAAAATTTAGAAGAGTTAGCGAAAGCTATTGAATCGGTTGAAAAAGCAGAAATACTTTCAATTGGTAAAGGCCTTGAACTCATAAAAGACTTAGGAGATGCTACTACCGTTTCAGATCAGTATGGGTTAAGTAAATTTATGGGAACTCATGGTATTGGTCATACTAGAATGGCTACAGAATCGGATGTTGACATTAAATCAGCACATCCATATTGGGCTTTTCCTTATCAAGATGTTGCCGTAGTTCACAATGGCCAACTTACTAATTATTGGGGCAATAGAAGAATTTTAGAAAGAAGTGGTTATAGATTTAACTCAAACTGTGACTCTGAAATTATTGCTGTATACATTGCCGATAAAATGGCAAATGGTATTGATCTTGAAAAGGCAATGCATGATAGTCTTGATGAACTAGATGGTGTATTTACTTATATTGTTTCTACAAAAGATAAGCTAGGAATGGCTAAAGACCATATGGCTGCAAAACCAATGGTTATATATGAAGGTGATGATATTGTTGCTTGTGCCTCAGAGGAAGTTGCAATTAGAAATATTTTTCCTCATGAAATTACAACGTATGACCCATTTGAAGCGGAGGTAAAAGTATGGCAGGGCTAGAAAAAAAGAAAACAGCTTTTGATGATGAGAATTTATCAGGAAGATCTCAAAAATTATTTTTTGATATTACAGAAGAGGAAAACTTTACTTACTATGGCAACCATGATGTTGATTTCAATAAAAGAATAGAAATTGATTGTGAAAATTTAAACGGCAATCAATTAAATCAAAAAATTCGTGATGCAATAAGAAATGGTTATGGCACCGTGGCTATCAAAAATCCTGGAGCTAAACATGCTCTTGGAGTTGGAATTCTTAATAAACTAAATTTAATATTTGAAGGAAGTCTCGGTTATTTTGGAGTTGGCTGTATAGACGGTCCTACAGTTAGAATTAATGGTAGAGTCGGATGGTCTTGTGCTGAAAATATGATGTCAGGAAAAGTTGTTGTCGAAAATAATGCTGGATCATGTTTTGGTGCAGCTTTAAGAGGAGGAGACTTAATCGTAAAAGGTAATGCGGGTGCAAGAACAGGAATTGATATGAAGGGTGGAACTATTTTGATAGGCGGTAATGCTGGAGCATATACAGGATTTATGATGCAAAGGGGTAGAATAATTGTTTGCGGTGATGTAAGTGCAAATATGGGCGACTCTATGTATGATGGAATTATTTTTGTTGGTGGTGATCCGAAATCACTAGGTACTGATTGTGTTGAAGGAGAAATGAACGAACATGAAGTTAGATGGTTAGAACAAAAATTTAAAAATGCAGAAATTCAACCAAAAGTTCCCGCATCAAAGTTTAAAAAATATGTAGCAGGTAGGATGCTTTGGAATTATGACAATTTAGAACCTGCAGAAAAGAAAGGTATTTTAGGTTAAAGAATGACAAAACGTAATACACAACTATTAGGTCAAAATTCCATATTTACTCCCGAAGTTATGGATGACATTCATATTAAGGCACAATTAGGTCGCTACCGTATGCGAGGTATGGCTTTAATGAAAAAAATACCTCATTGGGATGATTTGGTTTTTCTCCCAGGTACTTTAACAAGATTTGTTATAGAAGGTTATCGAGAGAAATGTCTTACTGAAACCATAATTGGTCCAAGAGCAAAAAATCCTATTAAACTTGATATACCTGTCTATATAACAAGTATGAGTTTCGGAGCATTATCCTATGAAGCTAAAACTGCTTTAGCTAGAGGGGCTTCAATGGCAGGGAGTGCTACATGTTCTGGTGAAGGTGGAATGATACCTGATGAGAGAAGATATTCTAATAAATGGTACTATCAGTGTATACAATCTAGATATGGGTTTAATCCTCATCATGCTCAATTAGCTGATGCAATTGAAGTTTTTATTGGACAAGGACAAAAGGTAGGTATGGGCGGACATCTTATGGGTCAAAAAGTTACAGATCAAGTAGCAGAGATGAGATCTCTACCAGCAGGTATAGATCAAAGATCTCCAGCAAGACACCCAGATTGGATGGGGCCAGATGACCTTGCTTTAAAAGTTCAAGAATTAAGAGAACTAACAGATAACCAAGTTCCAATTCAGTTAAAATTAGGAGCTTCAAGAGTCTATGATGATGTTCGTATGGCAGCTAAATGTGATCCGGATTCAATATTTCTTGATTCTATGGAAGGGTCAACAGCAGCAGGACCACACATCGCTGCTTCAAATACCGGCATACCTGGAATAGGGGCAGTTAGAGAAGCAAGAAGAGCTTTAGACGATGTTGGTAAATCTGGAGAAATCTCTCTTGTTTTTGCTGGTGGTATTAGAGATGGTGCTGATATGGCTAAAGCTTTAGCTTTAGGTGCAGATGCAATAGCAATTGGAACCGCTGGTCTTGTCGCATTAAATTGTAATAAAGACACACCTGAAGCTGACTATGAAAAAGAAATGGGAGTAGAAGCAGGTTATTGCTATCACTGTCATACTGGTAGATGTCCTGTAGGAGTAGCTACACAAGATCCTATTCTTAGAAGTAGATTAGATCCTACTGAAGCTGCAGATAGAGTTTATAATCTTTTAAGTACTATGACTTTAGAATGCCAAATGTTAGCAAGAGCATGTGGTAAGACAAATATTCATTCACTTGAACCAGAAGACTTAGCTGCTTTAACTATGGAATCATCAGCAATGGCAAAAGTGCCTCTTGCTGGCACTGACCTTACCGTCGGTGTTGATAATTATCACTCAATATAGGAGATTAAAATGGTAAAAAATAAAAAAACTTCAAAAAAATCTTCGCTAAAGAAAAAAGCAAAAAAAGCAACTACTTCTAAATCTAATTATAAAGTTGTAGGAGGGGCAAAGTTAAAAGACAAAGAAATAAAAACATCTAGGGAGAAAATGATAGGCCAGCATATTGGATATAGATATGACGTTAATTTAATTCCTGATTACAAAAAAATAACTCCTTTTTTGAAAAAATACGTAGATATTATGGGATGGGATGATTTAAATTGGTTAGAGGATATTCATATGGGATTTGAAGGTGATAATCCAGCTGTGTTTGATAGAAATGCTAATGCTTGGATTACTCTTCCTAAGAAAATGAAACTACCAAAAGATCAACAAGATAGAGATATGTTAGCAAGAGAATTACTTATTAAATTCCAAATGTCTCCAGATCATCCTTTAGTTCAATTAAAGAGAACATATGCAAAAGGTGAAAATTTTAAATTAGTTGAATAAATTATTTTTAATAAGAGGATTTTAATAAATTTTAACTTCTTCTAATCCTTTTTCTCTATCAATAAATTTTTGTTCTATTTTAATAGCTTCGAATTCTTTATTAACTAATTCAAATATTATTTTTGGATCAAAATCTGCACAAGAATAAACATCAAGTTGTAATAAAGCGGGGTTAATTTCATCCCAAGTATGTAAAGCTATATGACTAGTTTCTATAATTGTTACTGAAGTCATTCCTTTATTTCCTTTTATTTCACAATATGTTGTATAAGGACCACCAAGAATTTTCATATCGATTTTTTTTATTAATTGTCTAATCCAATCAGTTAAAGTATTTATATCTTTGTTAGTAGGTGGTTTTTTAATATTAGCTCTTATAATTAAGTGTTTATGTTTTACTGTCATATCTTTTCTTTACTTTAACTTATTTATTATAAAATTAAAAAATATAATAAACTAATCTGTAATTCTTATTAATTCTGATTTTTTCCAATCAGGTATAAATTTAATAATATCAATATCATTTCCTAAACCTGGATTAAAATTTTTATTATGCCAAAATATATTTTCCCAATGATCTTCATCTCTATCTAATTTAAAAGGCGAACACTTTAATTTATAATTTGTTGAAAGATGTAAGAAATCTAAATAGCAAGTACCATCTTTTATAATTTTTTTTTGTATAGTTGAATCTATAGGAAAAGTAGCAAATAATGAGTCTGAAAATTTATGTCGATCCAAAAAATAATCTGAAGATAGAAACTTTTTCATTTTATCAAATCGAGTAGCTGGGTCGTAGGTTTGTTTATAGGTATGTTCAAACATTTTTGTTGTATTAACAGGATCACTTTCAGTAATTACAACTATTACTTTATTTAATTCGTTTCCTTTCTTGTCTAAAAGCATTGGTGACATGGAAGAGTTTGGTTTTCCTCCTTGTACGCGAAATGCCTGAACTCTCGATTGACATTGCCAGTCTAGAAATTTTTCTCTTAAAATTTCAGGTGAAAGCATTTTGTTTAACAGTCCAGAGTAGTATTTCTTTCCCAATTAGAAAGAAAATTAGCATATGATTGCCATTCTTTATTTTTGAGTTTTACATAACTATCGACAAATTGGTCTCCAAATCCTTCTCTAATAATCTTTGAAGATTGAAAATTCCTTATTGAGTCTAGTAAATTTAATGGAAGTTTTTTAACTTTTCCAGCTTTATGCCCTTCAGTATACATATTTATATCAAGTCTTTTTCCTGGATCTCTTTTGTTTTTAATTCCATCTAAACCTAAAATAAGACTTCCTGCTTGAAGTAAATATGGATTTGAGGCACCATCCATTAATCTTAATTCAAATCTTCCTGGACCCGGAACTCTAACCATATGTGTTCTGTTATTACCTGCCCATGTAATAGAACTTGGAGACCAAGTAGCTCCAGATAATGTTACCGAACCATTAATCCTTTTATAGCTATTTACTGTTGGATTAAATATTGCGGCCATTTTATCAGCACTATTAACTATACCTCCTAAAAATTGATAACCAGTTTTAGAAAGACCTAATTCATCTTTTTTATCTAAGAACAAATTCTTTTTTCCAGATTTATCCCAAATTGAAATATGACTATGGCAGCCATTTCCAGTTAAGTTTGAAAATGGTTTTGGCATAAAAGTTGCTCTCAAGCCATGTTTTTCAGCAATTGTTTTAGTCATAAATTTAAAAAAAGCATGCCTATCTGCTGTCTTTAGACAATCTGAAAAATCCCAATTCATTTCAAATTGCCCATTAGCATCCTCATGGTCATTTTGATAAGGTTTCCATCCTAATGAAATCATAGAGTCACAAATTTCTGTGATCACATCATATCTTCTCATTAAAGCAGATGAATCGTAACAAGGTTTTTCTTGAGTATCTTTAAGATCAGATAAAGAAGTTCCATCAGAATTTACTAAAAAATATTCACATTCAACTCCTGACTTCATATGCATTCCTAATTTTGAAGCTTTTTCTATTTGTCTTTTAAGTGCTATACGAGGGGAAGCTTCTACTGGCTTACCATCCATATACAAATCTGATGCTACCCATGCTATTCTTTTATCCCAAGGAAGTTGTATAACACTATCTCCGTCAGGTATTCCAAACATATCAGGGTCAGAAGGAGACATATCTAACCAAGTTGCAAAACCTGCAAAACCTGCACCCTCGGATTGAATTTCATCTATAGCTGTTGCTGGAACTAATTTTGATCGCAATACTCCAAATAGATCAACGAAACTAACAAAAAAATATTGAATTTTATTTTTCTTTGCATAATTAAATAAGTTTATTGACATTTTAACTCCTTCTTATTGACCGAATGATTTCACAACAAAAATTCAATAAAATCAATGTTTTTTTTTATGTTTGTGTTCCACATTAGGGAATATAGGGGTATTTTTTACTTGTTAAAAGAGTAAGATTTTTACAGGAATAGGGATCGATAGATTCCTAAAAGAATATATTAAGGAGAATTAAATGACTTTAGAAGAACTAACGTCGTACGTTGTAGTTCAGTCTGCTACCGTCGCTGAAGCGTGGTATTATGTATGTACTGGACTTATGGTAGCAATTCACGTCGGTTTTTTAATGTATGAGGTAGGCGCTTCAAGAATGAAGAATGCCGTTTCCTCTGGTGTTAAAAACTTACTCGCTTTTGCGTTTATGATTCCGACTTTTTGGCTATTTGGTTGGTATATCTATCTTGCATTCCCACATGGGTTAGTGCCAATGGATATGGAAGGATATGGTGTTCCTTGGAATGTTTCTATGGGTCCAATGCTTTCCGATCAACTAACAGGTGTTTTCTGGGCTGCATTTACTTTGTTTGCTTGTACAACTGCATCTGTATTTTCAGGAGCTGTAATTGAAAGAATTAGAATAAGTTCTTTTACTTTCTTAGCAGTCTTACTTGGTTCCGTTTGTTGGAACTTAGGCGCTTCATGGGGATGGCACTATGATGGTTGGCTAGTAACTCAATTTGGTTATCATGATGTAGCAGCAGCTGGTGTTGTTCATATGATTGCAGGTTGGTTTGCTTTTGGTGTTATTTTAAATTTAGGACCAAGAGTTGGTAGATACAATGCTGATGGATCAATGAACGAAATCGAAGGACATGACTTACGTTTCTCATTTATTGGATTACTTATGATAATCGTTGGTTTCTTTGGTTTCTTAGGTGCTTGTTTGATTTGGCCAGGATTACCTGCTTTAGGTATGCAAGAGGTTACAACATGGACAAATATCTACGGTGCTCCAGCAACTATGAGTTCATTTGCTTACAATACCTTAATGGGTCTTGGGGGCGGAATGATTGGTGCTTTCTGGATGAGTAAAGGTAATCCTTTTTGGATGATGTCAGGTGGACTGGCGGGAATATTCTCCTGTGCTGCTGGCCTAGACATTTGGTACCCAGGACTTGCTTTTGTATTAGGTTTTGTAGGTGGAGTAATTATTATTCCAGCTAATAATCTTTTACATAGTATCTTTAAAATAGATGATCCAGTTGGAGCTGTATCCATTCATGGTGTTGCAGGTATTTGGGGTGTATTAGCAATGGGTTTATTTGCCTCTGGTATAGCTGGACCTTCTGAAGCTATTCCAGCAGTATCGCTATGGGGTCAATTTGTTGGCTGTATAGTAATGTTTGCTGTAGGTTTTGTACCCGGATATGTTGTATCATTTATTATGAAAATGATGGGATGGCTAAGAGTACCAGATCACGTTCAAATTGCTGGTATTGATAAAGCTGAACTTGGTTTAAAAGCCACGAATTATTAATTGTTTGAAAGGATAAAAACATGAACTCATGGCCAGGACCTGAAAATAGCTGGGAAGGCGTTGACGCCTATTTTACCTCAGCTAACAGCGAAGGTACTTTGATCTTTTGGACACTTGTAAGCATAGCGATACTTGTCTTTGTGACTTGGTCTGCAGCTAGACACGAGTCCGAAACAGATAAAAATACCAACAAGTAATTTTTATTTAATTTATTAAGGAGCGATTTTTATCGCTCCTTAATTACTTACAAATGAGCTTTTAATGGAATACACCGGCGCTAGTTTATATATCAAAAATTTTGTTCAATTAGTTTTAGATCATAAGTTTTATGCAAGTATAGCTTGGATAATAATTATGGCTATAGTTCTTAGAAAATTAGCAAAAAAAGATAACGATATTTATCTCAAAGAAGGTTTTTTTAAACAAACAAAAAAAAAGTAATCCAATGAAAATCCTTGTGGTTAATGGTTGGTCTGAAGATGGTGATAAAGACCATATTAAAGCAGGTTGTATTTTACAAACGAATATCTTTGTTAACATAATTAAAAGATATTTACCAAATGTCATTGTTGATGTTTTTAATTCTTATGAATTTCATGATCAATTTGAACTTAAGTCCTACCAAGCTTTTATGTGGACTGGAGGAGGTGGTAATATTTATGATAAAAACAAACATAACAAATCTCAAATACAATTATGTCAAGAAATTTTAGAACTTCAAAAACCCATATGGGGAAGTTGCTGGGGAATGCAGGTTTTAGTTTCTGCATTGGGAAGAAAGGTTGTTAAAACTAATATTCCAGAATTTGGATATTCTAAAAATATAAAAATAATAAATCCTATTTTAAATAATTCTATATACAAAAATAAGGAATTGGTTTTTGATGCGCCTGCACATCATTACGATATAATTACTGAAGTGCCAAATGGATTTGAGATTATTTCAGAAAATAATAATTGTATTCAGTCGATTTACTCTCCTTCTAAAAATATATTTTGTACTCAATACCATCCTGAATTACCATACGATTACATTGCTAATTTAATGATTTATTGGAAAAACAACTATATAAATTATTACACCCCAGAAGACTTTAACAATCTAATAAAATATTTAAGAATTAAAGAACAAAAAGACTCTGGTAGTAGATTATTAGAGATAAGGAACTGGTTAAAATACTTAGTTTAATTTTCTTTGGTTGCTATTGTTAGAAGAACTAAAGCTATTATAGCTAATAATCCAGATCCAATTGAAAAGTAGAATATATTTAAAGCAGCTTTCAAAAAAGTGCTCTTATCAATAATTTTGTAAGCAAAAATTGGGTTCTCTAGACCTTGGTCTATAATAGTCATGAATGTAAGTATAATGAAAGTTGTTCCAAAAGCTCTTTTGTAAAATTTTTTCCAACTTCGTTTAAATAAACTTATATTCATTATTAATTATTAACATAATAAAAATATATTTCTTAATGAAAAATTAAATTACATAAACTATAATAATTGAATCAATTAAACTATATTAGGAGTTTTAAATGGGGGAATATATTGAAAATTTTGAGGATTGTTTACCTGATCCAAAAAAAGTTAAAGAAATAAAAAAAGAGTTAGAATCAAAGGGAGTTAAATATATATATTCAAATTGGATTGATTTTTTAGGCAGCCCTAAAACGAAACCTATGCCTATTAGTGATTTTGAAGATCTTTGTAGCGGGAAAGGGCCACAATTTGCAGTTCATTCGGTTTCTTTTGTACCTGAATTAACCCCTGCAGATAATGATCAAATTCCAGTTCCAGATTTAGATTCATTATTAATTTGCCCATGGGATAAAACATGTGCATGGGTTTTTTCTGATCTTTGGTGGAATGGAAAACCTTATGATGTTTGTCCAAGGCAAACTTTAAAAAAACAAATTTTCAAAAACTCTCAATCTGATTTAAAATTTTATGTAGGTATTGAGCCGGAATTTTTTGTAATGAAATGGGAAGATGGTAAGCCAGTCAAAGCCATTGACAATGATCCTATACCATTAAGAAGACAAGCTTTTGGTTATGATTCAGAATACTCCATTGATGGAATGAATTTTTTAAAAGAAGTTATTGATATTTTAAATGAAGAACTAAAATGGAATTTGCATGATGTTGTTGCTGAAGGAGCTTATGGACAATATGAATTAGATTTTGGATATACAGATATTTTATCTATGGCAGATAGATTTGTTTTTTTAAGAGTTCTTTTAAAAGAAATAGCAAAAAAACATGGTTATTTTGTATCTTTTATGCCAAAAACTCAAATAAGTGATTGGAGATCTGGAGCTCACATTAACCATAGTGTTGAGTGCATCAGTGAAAAAAATAAAAATATTTATAAGGATGGAGACCAGTTTTCATCTAGAGCTTATAATGCAGTAGCAGGTATTTTAGAGCACGGAGCTGCTATTACAGCATTAGCTTGCCCTACAGTTAATTCTTATAATGGATTTGTTCCTTCTGTTGAGGGATTAGACGGAGGTATGCATACATGGGCTCCAACTCATATGACTTATGGAAATAACAATAGGTCTTCTATGTTAAGACTTCCTCAAAATAGATTTTGTATTGAAGACAGAGCTTCAGATTTAACGCAAAATCCATATTTAACATTTTCATTACTTTCGGCTGCTGCCACAAAAGGTATAACTAAAAATATGAAACCCCCTGAAGCAACCAATAAAAGTCTCTATGATATAACTGAAGAAGAAGGAAAAAACATTAAAACTCTTCCTAGAAACTTATTAGAAGCGATTGATGCATTTAAAGACGATCCTTTAACTAAAGAGGTATTTACAGAACCAATGAGAAATAATTTTATTGGTTATAAATATGATGAGTGGAGAAGGTACCATACAACTACTACTGATTGGGAAATTCAAGAATATTTAAAGCTATTTTAATTGATAATTGATACAAATATTAAAAGTTATGTTTTAGATAATTTTCTACTCAAGTCTGGTAAAACTCTATCTTTAAATCTTTCATACTTAACTTTAGGAGAATTAAACGATAAAAAAGATAATGTTATAGTTTATCCAACTAGATATGCGGGCACACACATGGAGCAAGATTATTTAATTGGAGAACAATTAGCATTAAATCCTAAGAAATATTTTATAATAATACCAAATATGTTTTGTAATGGTGTCTCTTCTTCACCTAGTAATAATCCACAACCATTAAATGGACCAAATTTTCCATTAATAACTATTCAAGACAATGTTACCGCTCAACACAATTTAATAAAAAATATTTTTAATATTAAAAAAATTAAATTAGTTGTTGGTTGGTCAATGGGTGGCCAACAAGCTTACCAATGGGCCGCTCAGTATCAGGATATGGTAGAAAATATAGTAGTAATGTGCGCTCATGCTAAAACAAGCGGTCATACCCATGTTTTTTTAGAAGGCATGTATGCGGCTCTAACATCGGATTTAAATTGGAATGAGGGCAATTATAAAGAACAACCAAATGCAGGTAAAACCACTATGGCAATGGCTTGGGCTGGTTGGGCTCTTGGTCAAAATTGGTTTAGGGAGAAACTTTATCTAAAAGATGGTTATAAAAATCCTCAAGAAGTCCTCGATAAGTTATGGAAAACTATTTATTATAAAAGAGATGCAAATGATCTTTTAGCAATGATTAGAACCTGGCAAGAGCATGATATTAGTAATAATGATAAATTTAATGGTAACTTAATTGAAGCTTTAAAATCTATAAAAGCAAAAGTAATATTGATGCCTGGTATCAATGATTTATATTTTCCTCCTGAAGAAAATAAAGAAGAATTAAAGACTTTAAAAAATGGAAAATTAGAGATTATACCCTCTAATTATGGTCATTATGCAGGAGCTGCAAAAAGTAAAGAAGATCTTGATTTTGTAAATAATCAGATCAAAATTTTACTTTGATTAAAATTTTATTAATTTTTATAACCTTAATATTTTCTTCTAATATATATGCTGACCCAAGATTAGAGGCAGATATTAAAAAACTATCCAAGAAAAACGCATTTATAAATTCAAAAGGTAAAGAATACAAACTTGATGAAAATATAGATAAGTCAAAAATTCTTTTGATTGTATGGAGCCATGGTCAGTTAGATGGTTGGGGTCAAAAAACAGAAAATTGTAAAGCCTCGTGGAATAAAGTACCCCCAATTTTAAAAAATATTGAAAAAACAAACATTAATGGTTTGGAAATAAGACTTTATCGGGTTTGTAGTGGGGTAAGAGGATTAAGGCAAAAAGAGTTGGACATTTATAATGATAATTATAATACAGATATTGGTATGGAAAGTATTTTTCAATTTAAAGATAAATCTGGTGTCAGGTTAATTGATAAAGAAACGTATGTAAGAAAACCAATGGTCATAAAAATGAAAGTCAATGAGCTTTTATCTCAAGGTTTTAAAAACATTGTACTTGCTGGTCATTCAGCAGGAGCTTGGGACTCAATAAATATTATAGCTAATAATTCTAATTTAGTAGATGGCGTGATAGCATTTAATCCTGCAAGGCATGGCAAATATGCTAAAGCGCTTAAAAAAAATGATGTAAATAAATGGTGGAGCCAGGAAAGAGAATATAAAATATCATTATTAAATCTCAATAACTTAAAGCAACCTATTTTAGCTTACTCTCATGATGGAGATGATTTTTCTAATCCAACTACCCTTAGTTTTTTATCTAAGCTAGATTTAGTAAATTTTATTGATTATTCATCTTCTGATTGTGAAGGTCAGATTATGACAGGAGGTGATCATGGTATTTCTATTGATAAATGCTTTGGAAATAAAGTTAGCCGTCAAAATGAAATTATTGATTATTTAAAGAGTATTAATTTTTAAAAGAAATTTTAAAAATTCTTTTCTTCCCAATTTTTAGAATAGAACCTTCATCTTTATCTGTTATTTCATGATTAATGTCACTAATTGCAATATCATTGATTTTAATTCCACTATTTTCAATCATTCGCTTTGCTTCAGACTTAGATGCTATTAAGTTATTTATAACTAAAATATCAGTTATTTTTAATGAGACATCTTTTTTAATCTGAATTAAATCGATATCTTGATTAAAGTTTTTATTTTCAAATAAATCTGTAGCTTTTTGTTCGGCTTTTAATGCATCTTCTTCAGTATGGCAATCTGAAGTAACAATCAGAGCTAACTTTTTTTTAGCTTTATTAATATCTTCATCTATAAGAGAAGTAATTTCATCTTTATCTAAATCTGAAAATATTAGTAAAAGATTTTCGACATCTTTATCGTCAACATTTCTCCAATATTGAAAGAAATCAAATGAACTAAATTTTTCTTGATCTATCCAGACAGCACCTTTTTCAGTTTTTCCCATTTTTTTACCTGAGGAAGTTGTAAGTAGGGGGGTTGTTAGACCATAAGCATCTTTTTTATTAATTTTAGAAATTATTTCTATGCCTAGAACAATATTTCCCCATTGATCAGATCCTCCTATTTGAAGAGAACAGTTATGGTTTTTATTTAAATAATAAAAATCATAACCTTGCAATACCATGTAGTTAAATTCTAAAAAAGATAAGGATTGTTCTCTCTTAAGTCTTTCTTTAACACTTTCAAATGTCAGCATTCTATTAATTGAAATGTGACTACCTACAGTTCTTAATAATTCAATATAATTTAAATCTGAGAGCCATGTATCATTATTTGCGTATGTAATTTTGTCTTTATAATCCCTGAAGTAATGATTAAAAATTTTCTTAAAATTTTCAATATTAGCTTCAATAGTTTTATATTCTAAAATTTTCCTAGATTCATCTTTACCTGAAGGATCTCCAACTTTTGTAGTGCCTCCTCCTAGAAGTATGATTGCGTGGTGCCCTAATTCTACTAATTTTTTTATAGCTCTTAATTGAACCAAACTGCCAGCATGTAACGCATCTGAAGTAGCATCAAAACCAATATAAAAATATGATTTTTCTTTATTTAATTGTTTATTAAGCTCTTCTTCATTGGTGCATTGATGGAATAAATGTCTATCTTTGAATTGTTGTATATAATCAATCACATTTAATAATTAACATAATTTTAAATTAATAAAATGGAATATATTGCTATTGGTTCAATGTCGGGTACTTCTTTAGATGGAGTTGATATTAGTATCATAAAAAGCAACGGTAAAGACACTTTCACAGAAATAGATAATTATT
The DNA here is from genome assembly GCA_002705265.1 of Pelagibacteraceae bacterium. Lineage (GTDB taxonomy): Bacteria > Pseudomonadota > Alphaproteobacteria > HIMB59 > HIMB59 > HIMB59. Next base: position 25,057 of record PAHR01000026.1, read on the forward strand.
TTCACCCTTACCCTAAGGACTTAATTACAAGTCTTAAAAGTTCAATTAATCAAAATTACTTGGTAGATTCTAAATTACCTACATTAATTTCAAATGAATATAACAAAGCAATAGAACATATAGTCAGTAAAAACAAATCAATTCAGATAGACGTAATTGGAATTCATGGTCAAACTATTTTTCATGATGAAAAATTAAAAATCTCAATTCAAATTTTCGATAAGAAAAAAATTAAAACAGTTTGCCCATTCCTCATATCTAATTTTAGGAAAAATGATTTATTGAACGGAGGTACAGGAGCTCCAATAATCCCAATATTTCATAAACTTATAGCAGAAAAATTTAAATTAAATAATTGTATGTTTGTTAATATAGGTGGAGTAACAAACATAACAAATATAAAAGAAAATCATATTGATGCGTATGATTTATGTTTTGGCAATGCATTATCTGATGATCTTGTTAATTTAAGCGATAAAAATTTTTCATACGATAATGATGGTGATTTTTCAAGAGGAGGGAGTTTAATTAAACAAATAGAAAAGATTATTTTATCCGATCCTTATTTTAGTAAATCTTCACCTAAAAGTTTAGATAGAAACTATTTTCATAAATACTTTAATATTATAACAGAACATTCACATAGATCGCTTAAAGATACTCTTTTTACTTTATGGAATATTCTGGGCTCTAAAATTTTATATGCATCCAATAATTCAAAAATTATTTTATGTGGTGGCGGTAGAAAGAATAGTACATTAAAAGAAATTCTTAATAATTTAAAATTAAATGTAATTGATGTTGATGAGTTAGGAATCAATGGTGATTTTATCGAGTCACAAGGTATCGGATACTTGGCAATTAGGAGATTATTAAAACTCCCTTCTTCTTTTGATAAAACTACTGGAATTAAAAAAGAAACTTTTTTAGGTGAAATTAATTAGATCTATTCTTTTTTATGTACTTTGACATTGTGTTCATCAATGGTTCTGTTTGATTTTCAAATAAATGGTTTGATTTTGATATAGTTTCCATTGAAACTTTAGCATTTTTTTGTTTTTTAAAGCTTTCGAAGAACATTTTCAAGCTATCTTTTTTTACTATCTCATCTTGTTCGGCTCTGATAATAAGTGATTTAATTGGACATGGTGACAGGAAATTAAAGTCGTAAAGATTTACAGGTGGAGCTATAAGTATTAACCCATCAACCTCTGGCCTTCTCATCAATGTCTGAAATCCTATCCAAGCTCCAAAAGAAAAACCTACTATCCAGCATGATTTGAAATCTTCATTTTTTTTTTGTAACCAATCTAAGGAAACACTCGCATCATTAAGCTCTCCTTCACCTTCTGTAAAAGCTCCATCACTTTTACCAACTCCCCTGAAATTAATTCTAAGTGTAGAAAAACCATTATCTTTCATTACTTTAAAGGCAGCATAATTCACTTTGGAATCCATAGTACCACCATGTTTAGGATTAGGGTGAAGTACTATAGCAATATTAGGCTTTTCTTCTTCACTAGGTGAGTATTTTGCTTGAAGCTTTCCCTCTCCCCCTTGTATAAATACCTCTGGCATATTAAGGTCGAGATTGTATTGTATTTCAGATCAAAAAAGCAAGGTTTAAATGAACTCATTAGGATTTAATAAAGAACCATCAAAAACCACAGTTGTGGTGGCTATGTCTGGAGGTGTGGATAGCTCTGTAACAGCAGGTATTTTAAAAGAACAAGGTTATAATGTTATTGGAATTACTTTACAGCTTTATACATCCAATAATACTGCCAAAAAAGGTTCATGCTGTTCAGGATTAGATATTTATGATGCAAGAAGAGTAGCAAGAAAACTTAATATTCCTCACTATGTATTTAATTATGAAAAAACATTTAAGAGAGATGTCATCGACTATTTCATTGAGTCTTACGCCAAAGGAGACACTCCAATACCTTGTATAAAATGTAACGAAACAGTTAAATTTAGAGATCTTATGTCTTTTGCAAAAAAACTAGAAGCGGATTGTATGGCAACAGGTCATTATGTTAAACGAGAAGGAGCTGAAAAAAAAGCTTTAATGTATAGAGCAAGTGATAAGTCTAAAGACCAGAGTTACTTTTTATTTGCAACAACTCAGGAGCAATTAGATTTTTTAAGATTTCCCTTAGGTTCTTTGTCTAAAAAAGAAACTAGAAATTTTGCTAAAAAAATGGAACTCAATGTTTACGATAAAAAAGACAGTCAAGATATATGCTTTATACCTGATGGAGACTATAAAAGTTTTATAAAAATTAATTCTAAAGAAGGACTAATTAAAGATACTTTAGGAAATACCTTAGGTAGGCATGAGGGAATTCATAATTTTACAATAGGGCAAAGAAGAGGAATGGGAATTTCTTCTGAGAATCCACTTTATGTCGTTGATATTTTAAAAGACTCCAATGAAATAATTGTAGGTGATAAGAATAAACTTTTTGGTCAGTCACTGACCTTAGATGAATTAAACTTTATAATGCCAGATATAGATTTAAAAAAGGATAATTTTGAGATCAAATGCAGTGCCAAGATTAGATCTTTATCCACCCCTAGTATTGGTAGACTTATAAAAGAAGAGGGAATATATTTTTTTATATTTGATGAACCTACTGAATCAATTACTAGAGGTCAGGCATGTGTTCTTTATGATAAGGAAAGAGTCTTAGGTGGTGGAATAATTAGAGAAAAATTGAACTAATTTGCTTTTAATCTCGTATTTAATTGCATAATTAATACTTAAATCTATATATTTAAAATAAAATGGCAGCTACAGAAAAAACAATTAGTCAAGTCACCAAATTAGGAAGTTCTGATTATAAATATGGTTTTTCTTCTAATATTGAAGATGTAAAAGCACCAAAGGGCCTTAATCCAGATGTTGTTAAATATATCTCTGCTCAAAAAAATGAACCCAAGTGGTTGTTAGATTGGAGACTAAAGGCATTAGAAACTTTTTTTAATTTAAAAAAACCTGAATGGGCAAAATTAAAGATCCCAGAAATTGACTTTCAAGATTATTACTATTATTCCTCTCCAAAGAGTATTAAAGACAAACCAAAATCTTTAGATGAAATTGATCCAGAAATTTTAAAAACATATGAAAAGCTAGGAATTCCTCTACAAGAACAAAAAGTCCTTTCAGGTATTGCGGTTGATGTAGTTTTAGATTCAGTTTCTATTGCAACTACATATCGTAAGCAACTAAGTGAATTAGGAATTATTTTTTGCTCTATTTCTGAAGCTATTAAAGATTATCCTGATTTAGTAAAAAAATATTTAGGTAGCGTTATACCTGTTGCAGATCATTCATTTGCTGCATTAAACTCAGCAGTTTTTACGGATGGTTCTTTTGTTTACATTCCAGAAAATGTTAGATGTCCAGTTGAACTTTCAACTTACTTCAGAATTAATGCAAAGAATACAGGGCAGTTTGAAAGAACTTTAATCATAGCTGATAAGAATAGTTATGTTAGTTATTTAGAAGGATGCACAGCTCCTATGAGAGATGAAAATCAACTACACGCAGCCAATGTTGAGTTAATTGCTCTTGATAACGCAGAAATAAAATACTCAACAGTGCAAAATTGGTACCCAGGAGATAAGGAAGGTAAAGGCGGTATATACAATTTTGTAACTAAGCGAGGTGCTTGTAGAGGGGATAATTCAAAAATTTCTTGGACTCAAGTCGAGACAGGTTCTGCTATCACTTGGAAATATCCTAGCTGTATTCTACAAGGAGATAATTCAAAAGGAGAATTTTATTCAGTGGCAATAACCAATAACTGTCAACAAGCTGATACTGGAACTAAAATGATTCATATTGGAAAAAATACTACTAGTAAAATTATTTCAAAAGGTATTTGTGCTGGTCAAGCCGATAATACATATAGAGGTCAAGTTAAAATTAGTTCTAAAGCAAAAAAAGCAAGAAACTTTACACAATGCGATTCCTTGTTAATTGGAAATACTTGCGGTTCCCACACAGTTCCTTATATTGAATCCTCTAACTCAGATTCACAAATAGAACATGAGGCTACAACTTCTAAAATTAATGAGGAACAATTATTTTATTGCCAACAAAGAGGGCTTTCAAATGAAGAAGCTGTTGGATTGATAGTAAATGGTTTTTGTAAGGAGGTACTTCAACACCTTCCTATGGAATTTGCTGTTGAAGCACAAAAGTTAGTGAGCATAAGTTTAGAGGGAAGTGTAGGTTAAATGTTAGAAATCAAAGACTTAAAAGTTTCAGTAGATCAAAAAAAAATTTTAAAAGGATTATCGCTTAAAATCAATAAAGGAGAGGTTCATGCTTTAATGGGCCCGAATGGATCAGGTAAAAGCACTTTGTCTTATGTTCTGTCAGGAAAAGATAATTATAATATAGATGAAGGCAGCATTTCTTTTAAAAATGAAAATCTATTAAATATGGATGTTGATGAGAGAGCTAATAAAGGTCTTTTTCTTGCCTTTCAATATCCTATGGAAATACCAGGAGTTCAAACTTCATTTTTTTTAAGAACAGCTATTAATGCAAAAAGAAAATTTCTCAATTTACCAGAATTAGATGCTTTGGAATTCGCAAAGTCATTAAAAACAATCAGTGAAGATTTAAGCATAGACCCAGAAATACTAAAAAGAGATTTAAATTTAAATTACTCTGGTGGAGAAAAAAAGAAACAAGAGATACTCCAGCTTTCTATGTTAAATCCTGATTTAGCAATATTAGATGAAACAGACTCTGGTCTAGATATAGATGCCTTGAGAGTTGTCGCGGATGGCGTAAATAAATTTAGAAGTTCAGATAATGCATTTTTAATAATAACGCATTATCAACGTTTATTGGACTATGTAAAACCTGATTTTGTTCATATTATAGCTGATGGAAATATAGTTAATTCCGGTGATTATTCTTTAGCTATTGAATTAGAAGAAAAAGGTTATGAAAAAATGGCAAATGTATAATGAAATTACAGCCCCTTGTTGATCTCCTACTAAACAATAATAAAATTTACGAATATATTTCTCTTAATTTGACATCAAGAGATCCTTTTTCTAATCCAAAAATAGAAAACTACAAATATTCTCAATTAAATAAGCTAGATTATAATAAATCGCTTAATAATATTTATGAATGTGATTTGGAGGTAAAAGATAATTTTATAAACAATTATCTACTTAATAAAAAGATTGTAGAAATTGATAAAAAGCTCTTAAGTTGGAATTTTAAAGGACCTGATAGTGCTTTAAGATTAGCTGCGTTAATAAAAAACCCCAAGCTTAATATTTATGATTTAGATAATTTTAAAGAAAATGTTTGTATTATTGATATATCAAAATATGAAGATTTAAATATCGAATTTAATTATTCAAAAAAAGCTAAATTGTCGATTTTATTAATAGACTCAGATAAGAACAAAAATAGTAATCCTAGGTATATAAGTTTTAATTTATCTAAAGACTCGGAAATTGAAATACTTTCAATAAATCTTAACAAGTCAATTAGCTTATTATTTTATGAGTTTAATTTATCAGATTTTTCTAAAGTAAATGTTACTACAATTCAGGCCAATAATTTACATTTAAGAAATGAATTTTATTTTAATTTACAGTCAAATTGTTCTGCAAAAATATCTGGTGCTAATTTTTGTAATTCCGGGGTTAATGATAATTATTCTTTTATGCAGCATTCTAATCCTAACTCATCAAGTAGAGAGGTTTTTAAGTCAATTGTAGATAAAGGCGCCATAACAAATTTTCAGGGAAAAATTTATGTAGATAGTATTGCTCAAAAAACTGATGGTTATCAAATGAGTAAATCTTTGTTATTGGATGATATTTCTCGTTGTAATAATAAACCTGAATTAGAGATATATGCTGATGATGTAAAATGTAGCCATGGCTCAACAGTAAGTAAAATTGACAACGATTTACTTTATTATTTTAATTCAAGAGGAATTAACTCTGAATTAGCAATTAATATTCTTAAAAAAGCATTTATAAAAGAAATATTAGATTCCATAGAAACCTTACCATTAAGAAGTGTATCTGATAGAATTGTATCTAATTTTTTATCATGACGAGTATTTTAAAATCTGATTTTCCTATATTGCAAAAAAAAATTAGAGATGAAAATATTACTTACTTAGATACGGCTTCTTCCTCTCAGAAACCATTAGCAGTAATAAATAGTATATCTGATTTTTATTTAAACTCTTATGAAAATGTACATAGAGGTATGAACTCACTTAGTATTGATGCTACTGAAGCTTTTGAAGGCACTAGAGAAACAGTAAGAAAATTTATTAATGCTAAAAGTTCAAATGAAATAATATTTACTAAAAATGCTACTGAAGGTTGTAATATTATTGCTAATGCTTTCTCATCAATTTTAAAGGAAGGTGATGAAATAATAACAACTGAGCTCGAGCATCATTCTAATTTTTTACCCTGGCAATCTCTTTCAAAAAAAAATAATTTAAATTTAAAGATAATATCGCTTAACAAAAAAGGAATTATTAGCGAAGAAGATATAATTAATGCTATTACTGATAAGACTAAGCTTGTTGCTATTTCTCAAATGTCGAATGTGACAGGTCAAATTTTTGATATTAAAAATATAAAAAAAAAATCAAATTCAAAAGCTTTATTTTTTATTGATGGCTGTCAGTCAATTGCCCATATGAAAGTTGATGTCCATGATTTAGATTGTGATTTTTTTGTATTTTCTTCTCACAAACTTTATGGACCCTCTGGTATAGGGGTTTTGTATGGAAAAGAAAGCATACTAAATAATTTACCAGCTGTAGTTTTGGGAGGAGGTATGATTACTAATGTAGAGTTAGATGATTTCACACCAGCTTTACTTCCTAATAAATTTGAAGCAGGTACACCTCCAATCGAAGCAACAGTTGGCTTATCTACGGCAATTAATTACTTAAAAGATAAAGACTTTTATAGTTTCTTTGATTATGAAATAAAACTAAGGACAATCTTAATAGAAGAATTAAAAATACTTGGAAATATTGATATTTATGGTAACGATGAATACACACCAGCATCTTCTATAGTATCTTTTAATGTTCATGGGAAAAATCATAATGATATTGCTACTTTTTTAGATCAATATGGTGTCATGATTAGGAGTGGGCATCACTGTTGCCAACCTTTTATGAAAAAAATAAATATTCCAGGTAGCTGTAGAGTTTCCTTTGGTATTTATAATTCTGAAGAAGATATTGAGATATTTTTGAAATCTCTAAAAAAAACCATAAAATTACTATCATGATTGAAGATAAATCACTCTCAGATTTTATGCCCAAGTTAAATACTGAAGGCGAAGTCGTCCTAGGTAGTACAAAAGAAAATATAAGCCATAATATTAGAAAAGATGAGGTTGTAGAAAAATTAAGCAATATTAATGACCCTGAATTAGGCATTAATATTTATGATCTAGGTTTAATTTATGATTTTTCTATTTCTTCTACAAATGATATTAATATTTCAATGACTTTAACTACTGTTAATTGCCCTGTGGCAGACTCTATGCCCAATGATGTAGCTAAAGAAATAGCGTCAATTGAGGATTGTGGTAAGGTAAAAGTAAAATTAACATTTGAACCCCCTTGGACTAAAGATATGATGAGCGAGGAAGCTAAATTAGCTTTAGGTTTTTAAATTATGCCACAATTATTTTCAGTCACAGACACAGCTCTTACTAAAATTAAAAATATGCTATCTGATCAAAAAGATAAAAAAGGATTAAGAATTGGATTAAACACAAAAGGTTGTGCGGGGTTAAGTTATACAATGGATTATGCTACAAATGAAAATATACAAGAATGTGAAAAAATTGAAGACTATGACATACCTTTATTTATAGATAATAAAGCAGTTATGTATATTGTTGGAACAGAGATGGATTTTATTAAGGAAGAATTTGGAGAGAGGTTTGTATTTAATAACCCAAATCAGACAAGTGAATGTGGTTGTGGAGAAAGTTTCCACGTTGATCCTTAAAATTACCTTATAAAAAATTATGGCAGTTATTTTTGGGTTATTGTCAGCTCTTAGTTTTGGAATAGGGGATTTTTTAGCAAGATTTTCATCAAGGGAAATAGGGTTTCAAAGATCTTTATTTTGGATGCTAGTTGTAGGTGGTTTTTTTTATTTATCCCTCTATTCAATTTTTTTTGGTGGGTTTAACCCAAATCTCAAGGGATTAATTTACTGTTTAATAGCAGGAATTTTAATTATGCTTGGCCTTTTATGTCTTTATAACGGACTTGAAAGAGGACCGGTATCAATAGTCGCTGCAATAGCTGCCACAAATCCTTTTTTTGTATTTTTAATTAGAGTTTTTATTTTTGGAGAAAATCCGACTATTTTTCAATGGACTTCAACAATTGTAATTATCTTAGGGGCTATTTTAATTTCTTTAAGTGCTAGTACTTTTAAAAAAAGCTTAGGTATGAATATCAACCAAATAAAAAACTCAGTTTTCATTGCTTTTGCTGCAAGTTTATTTTTAGCTATAGGATTGACTGTTTCTCAGGAGGCTTCTAAATTTTTAAACAGCACAGAAACAGTAATTTATATTAGATTCTTTAGTTTGTTTTCGATTGCTATTATATTGATAGCATTAAAAATTAAGCCAATTCTTACAAAGAAATCAATCCCAATACTTTTTTTTCAAGGAATACTAGAAACTACTGGTTATTTTTTTTTAGTGTCTGCTTTTGTATTTGATCCACTTGGTATAGCTGTAGTTGTTTCTTCAGCTTTTGGTTTAGTGACTATAATTCTTGCTAGAATTGTACTTAAAGAAAAAATTGAAAAGATTCAAATTTCAGGAATTATATTTACATTTATTGGCGTTGTTGGTATTTCAACTAATGTTGAACTATATAATATATTTATAAATTATTTATCTAATTTGTTTTCGTAATCTACTGACATCAAAATTAGCTGAATTTATCATTATAGATATACAAATAATAAACCCTCCAACTAAAGTATAAAATCCAGGAGTTTCATTAACTCCTAAAAAAGGCACCCAAGCCCATAAAATTCCTCCGATTACTTCTAAAAGTGAAAGTAAGGTAAGTTCACCTGATAGTAATTTTTTTGAACCTATACTGTAAAGTATTAAACCTGAACCTACGATAGTTCCATGTAATAAGCTTAATAAAATATTTCTTAAGGGAATATAAATAGAACCTTGTAGCCCCATGAGAATAATAAATGAAAAAATTGCACAAAAAATTCCCGCATAAACTAAAATATAAAATTTTTTTAAATCATTTTTTTTTCTTAACATAACTGTAAAGCCCGCAAAACCAATACTAGCTATCAATCCTGTTATAAGACCAAAAAGTGAACCAGTGATTTTTCCTTGAAAGACCATAATAATTACACCTGATAAAGCTATCAACATAGCTATAAGGTTTTTTTTTGAAATCTTTTCCTTTATTAATATAAAAGCAATGATTGAAGCCAAAAAAGGAATTAAAGCAAACATTAATAAAGTAACTGCTGCTGTAGTATTTGTTATTGAATAAATAAAACCAATAAATGTTGAAGTTAATAATAGTCCACCAACTATAGTAGTTTTATCAAAAGCAAGTAAGTTTTTAATAAAATCTATTTTATCATTAAATAGTAAATAAACACTTATTATGGAAGCTACTGTTAGTCCTCTAATTATCAAATATGGTAATTGATATAATTGAGGATCTATCATGCTCTTAACTACAACAGCTCCAAAACTCCATACAATTCCACTCATCAAGACTAGAAATATAGCCTTATTGTGATTACTCATCATTTTCAAATTTTTTTATTCAAAGAAATCTATTAGAGACTCAATATTATTAATTATCTTATTTTCACCCGATTTATTTCTTAAAGTAAAATTTCCACTTTCAATTTCTTTTTCTCCTATAACTAATGTGTAAGGAATTTTTTTGGCAACAGAACTTCTGATTTTATAACCAAGTTTATTATCAGAGTCATCTACAATTGATCTTATTTTATGATTAATCTTTATATTTAGTTCATTACAGTAATCAGCAAATTTTTCTGAAATGGGTAGAATAGCTAACTGTATAGGAGTTATGAGTAATGGAAGCCAACCATTAGTATTTTCTAAAATAATAGCAATAAATCTTTCCAAAGATCCAACTAAAGCTCTATGAATCATAATTGGAGTCTTATTGTCATCATTTTTATCTTTGTATTTTGCTCCAAGTCTACTTGGTAAATTGAAATCTATTTGTATAGTTCCACATTGCCATTCTCTTCCAAGTGAGTCTTCAAGAGTAAACTCTATCTTAGGTCCATAAAAAGCACCTTCACCTTCTAGTATGTTAAAAATTTTTCCACTATCTGATAAAACTTTTTTAAGTTGTACCTCTGCATTTTCCCAATCCTCATCTGATCCAATGCTTTTCTCTGGTCTTGTAGAAATATTATATTTTACTTTTGTAAATCCAAATTCTTTATAAATTTTTTCAATAAGTGTTGAAGTTTCATTGCAAACTTCATAAATCTGATCTTCAGTACAAAAAATATGAGCATCATCCATAGTAAAACCTCTTACTCTAAATAATCCATTTAAAGCACCTGAAGGTTCATATCGGTGGCATTTACCAAATTCTGAATACCTCAAAGGTAAGTCTTTGTAAGTAATTAGCTCTGAGTTAAATAGCACAATGTGGCATGGACAATTCATTGGTTTCAGAGCAAAAGTTTTATTATCTGTTTCAGTTGTAAACATGTTTTCTTTAAAGTTATCCCAGTGACCTGATTTTACCCAAAGCTCATTTGAAACTAATTCTGGGGTTTTGACTTCAAAATAATTTAACTTTCTTTGTTCTTCTCTGATGTAATTAGTAATATTACTATATAGGGTAAGTCCATTAGCTTTCCAAAATACATTTCCAGCAGAAAATTCAGTAAGAAGAAATAGGCCCATCTCTGTTCCAAGCTTTCTATGGTTTCTTTCTTTTGCTTCCTCAATATTTTTTAAATGATTTTCAAGATCTTTTTTTGAAAACCATGCTGTTGCGTAAATACGCTGTAGCATTTTATTGGTACTTATACCTCTCCAATACGCACCAGAAATATTTATAATTTTAAAATGAGCATCATACTCACTAGTATTTTGATGATGAGGGCCTTTGCAAAGATCTATAAAATTTTTCTGTTCATAAAGAGTCAATTTTTTATCTTTTATATTTTCTATTAAATCAATTTTATAACTATTGCCCTTAAAGATTTTTAAAGCTTCATTTTTGCTAATTATTTTTTTATCAAAACCTCGACCTTCTTTAAGTATTTCTGACATCTTGCTTTCGATTTTGTTTATATCTTCTTCATTTAAACTTCTTTCAATATCAAAGTCATAGTAAAAACCATTTTTTATAAAAGGTCCTATAGTAGGTTTTGCAGTTGGAAATAATGAAATAACAGCTTCGGCTAATATATGAGCCATATCATGTCTCATTATATTTAAAGCATCTTCGCTAAATTTTTTTATTGGCTTACTTCCTTGAATATTATCATCAGAATAATCACCATCTAAAGTTCTGTAAGCTACTATTTCATTCATATGTTAGCTCCTTATAGAAGCATGTTTTGCTCCCAGTGTGACATGCTTTGTTTTCATTTAGATCAACTTTATAAACTAAAGAATCATTATCACAATCAATAAGAACTTGCTTAATTTTTAAATAGTTACCTGAGGTATGACCTTTTAACCAAAGCTCGTTTCTGCTTCTACTCCAAAAATGTGCTAATTTTTTTTCTAGAGTAAGTTTTATCGCTTCTTGATTTGAGTAGGCAAACATTAGTATTTCATTAGTACTGTCTTCTTGTACTAATACAGGCACAAGGCCATCTTTATTATATTTGATATTTGATAATTTTGTTTTTTCCACTAATTTACAATAATTAATATAAGTTATATTTAATCATGAGTTTTACTGTAATTGCGCCAATTTTCAACGAAGAAAAAAACATAGAATCCCTCTATAATGAAATTAAAAATAGTTGTAATAAAATACCATTAACTCAAGTGATATTTGTCAATGATTGCTCAAATGACGGCTCATTGGAAGAATTAAAAAAAATAAAAAATGATCTTTTTGAATTTATAAGCCATGATTCGAAACAAGGTCAAAGTGCTGCTATTCATACAGGCATACTTCATTCAAAGAATGACATAATATTAACCATTGATGGCGATCTTCAAAATAATCCTTTAGACATACCCAAAGTTTATAAAAAATATATGGAACTAAAAGATCAAAATATTTTTTTGCAAGGATATAGACATACAAGAAAAGATACTTTTTCTAAAATTATTGCCTCTAAAATAGCTAACTATATTAGAACTTTAATTTTAGATGATAATCATCCTGACTCTGGATGTGGGCTAAAAATATTTAGTAAAAAAAAATATTTTTTAATTCCACATTTTAAAAATATGCATAGATTTATGCCCTTTTTATTTAAAATGATAGGTTGCAAAACTCATGTTATAAATGTTAGTCATAGGAACAGAAATGCAGGTAATAGTAAATATACAAATTTTGGCAGAGCTTTGTCAGGTATTTTTGATTTGATTGGAGTAGTTTGGTTGAAAAAAAGATATTTAAAAAGTTTTCAAAAGAAAGGATAGTTATTTAATTGTCGAAAGAAACAATTTGGCTAGCAATTGGTTTTTTTGGCCAGGGACTATTTTTTATGAGATGGGTAGTTCAATGGATATCTTCTGAGAGAAAAAAGAAAAGTGAAATTCCTGTTTTATTTTGGTTTTTTAGTTTAATAGGAGGTATGATTACCTTGGTTTATGCTATCTATAGAGTTGACCCAGTTTTCATTATGGCTCAATCCTTCGGATTAGTTGTTTATTTTAGAAATATTTATTTTATATATTTTAATAAAAAATGATTTTTCACGTTGCTCCGATGATGGGCTACACAGATTATTATTTTAGAAATTTGTTACATTTTTTATATGGGGATAGAATTAAAACCTATTCTGAAATGATTGTTGATAAGGCAATTATTCATAATACTAATAATATATTAAATAAACATTTTTGTTATTCTAATAGAAGTGTACTCCAAATAGCAGGTTCAAATCCCAAAGAAATAAAAGAATGTATAAAAATTATTGATGAAATACCTTATATAAAAGAAATTAACTTTAACTTAGGATGTCCAAGCTCAAGAGTTCAGGAGAATAATTTAGGTTTGTCATTAACCCAATATCCTGAAATTGTAGAAAACTGCCTTGAACAGTTAATAAAATCTAAAAAAAAAATATCTGTAAAATGTAGGCTTGGCTTAGGACTAAAAGAAGACCAAAAATACATAGATAATTTCATCTTATTATTTAAAAAATATAATATTAATAAAATTATTATCCATTGTCGAAATGGAGTATTAACTTTTAATACAAAAAATAATAGAAAAATACCTAATATTAATTACGAATTATTTTTTAAATGTAAAAAAAAATACTCAGATTTAATTTTAATACCAAATGGTGAAATAAATAATCAAGATATTATAAATTATTTCTCAAATAATCTAGTTAAGGAAGTAATGATTGGTAGAAAGTTTAGTGAAGACCCTCTTTTTCTTAATTACAATGAAATTTTACAAATTGAAGATATAGGTCTTTCTATATCTAATTATTTGGACTTTATTCAAAAATATCCTATTTTTAAAATTAATTTATTAATTAAATCTTTATTACCTCTTTTCAATAATCTAAAGGACTCAAAAAAACACAAAAAAAATATACAATCACTCTGTTCTTTAGATGAAATCAAATTATTTTTCAAAGAAAGAACGTTCATTTGGAATTAGATTTACTATTAAATTATTCAAATTTCATAAAAAATAACCAACATATTTTTTCCAATTTAAAGAAAGAAAATTTAAGAAAAGATTCTGTATTAAGATATTTTAACAGCGAGCTACCAAAATACTTTGATTCAAAATCAAAAAATTATGAAAATTTTCAAAATTTAAAAAATGAAATTATTCTTCTTGTTTTCATAGCTCATTACGTTGGTATAAATGATCATTTATCTTCTACTAGATTATGGTCAATTATAATGAAGAAATACCTTTCTAGAATTTTTAATCATTATTTATCTCTTAAATACAATAATTATAAAAATTTTTTTTTTATAATAGCTTTGGGTAAATTGGGAGTCAAAGACTTAAATTATTCCAGTGACATTGATTTAATTATTATCTTTGACTCAAAAAAAAGCACAATACCAATTAGAGATTTTGATAAAACTATAAAGGAAATTTTATCTAAGGTTTCAAACTCATCTAATTCATTTTTTCATAAAATTGATATGAGGTTGAGGCCAGATTTTGGCAACGAATTTATTGTATCTGATTACGAAAATTCCATAGATTACTATTCTTCTGTAGGAAGAAATTGGGAAAGACTTGCTTTTCATAGATCTTGCTTTTTATGTGGTAGCCATTCTCTCTATATAGATTTTAAAAATTCTATAAATGGTTTTTTATACCGACAAACCTTTGATTTTTATGCAATCGATGAAATAAAAAAACTTTTTAAATTTTCGCAAAACCATGATTCAAAAATTAATATTAAATCATCAAGTGGTTACATTAGAACTTGTGAGAATATTGTTCATTTTTTGCAACTTCTATGGTCTGGTAAAATTAAAAAGCTTAGAAATATATCTATTCATAAATTATTTAAAGTCTTAGAAAGTAATCAAAATATTATTAAAAAGGAAGATATTTTTTTAATTAAAAAAGCATATTACTATTATAGATGGATAGAGGATTTATTACATATTAAGCATAACTCTAAGCAAAATGTTATTTCTTTAGAAAATCATGACCTTGCTCAATTTGATTCTAATTTTGATATTAAAATATTAGAATTTAGCAAAAATATTAAAAATATTTTTGACAAATTATTTATAGACATTCACATTAATCCTTCATTTAAAATTGATAATTTTAATACTAATAGCAGGGATATAATTCAAACTTGGTTTAACAAATCAAAAAATAAAATAGCTTCAGGTCAAATCAAAAAAGATTTTGATAATATTATTAATGCTTATTTAAACATAGTTTATCAATTAGAAAAAAGAGACGAGCTTATAATAAAGTTTGATTTTTTGTTAACATATTATAAGTCTGGAATTCATTTAGCAGCTTTATATAAATATAATAATAGAATTATTAATGAGTTAGTTTTTATTTTCTCCAATTCTACTAAACTTACTAATCAACTTAATAAGTATAATTTTCTTGTAGAAACGCTTGTTTATTATTTTAATCATGGATCAGATCATCTAATTACCAAAATTATTTATAAAAAAGACTTTGATATTGATTTAAAAAATTTAATTAATAGTTTATATGAATCTCTTTTTTTATTTGATTATTTATTTCTAAAAGAAAAGATCTCTTTCAATAGTTATCAATTCCAAAGGAGCAGAAATATTAGATCTTTTATTTTTCAATTATTTACATTAGTTAAAAATTTTTACATAAAGGATAATAAGTTAATAAATACAGATATATTTCCTGTATTATATGGAAGTACCGCCTTATTCCAAAATTTATCATATTCCGATTCAGATATTTTTTTTATTAAAATGGATAATAATATTTCGCACTTAGATTCAATAAAAATAGTAAAGAGATTTTATCTAATTATAAACCAATATTTAGATAAGAAAATGGTCAATATTGACTATAGAAATAAGCCTTTTGGTAATAACTCTGAAATTATTATTTCATATGAAGATTTTATAAAATTTTACAAAAATAATAATGATGATTTTCATAAATTTAGTTTTTATAAATGTGACTTAATTACAAATATTTTAAAATATAAAAAAGATTTTTTTTATAATAAGAAAAAAATTATAAGTACCTTTAATAATGTTAATCCAGTTTATCTTGATAAAATGATAAAAGTCAAAACTACTTCTTTAGACTTAAAGTCAGTAATTACAATTTATGATTTGTTGTTAATTTTTGATAAAATAAATAACTCTGAAAAATTTAATATCATTAACGACCTTATTTTTTTAAAAAGATCTTTAAATGAAGAAGACTTAAAAAATATTAATACAAATATAGATTTAAGCTTTTATATTAAGAAAATAAAAACCTAATAATCATAGTATAAATCAAATTCTTTTGGTGTTACCGCAAGTTTATTAGGATTTATTTCTTCTTCTCTTTTATAGTCAATAATAGATTCAATTAAATCTTTAGTAAATACATTACCCTCCAGAAGATAACCATGATCGGCTTCAAGATTATTGATAGATTCTTCTAACGAACCTGGAACTTCTTTAACATTTTCTTGTTCCTCTGGTGGTAAATCATAAAGGTTTTTATCCATAGGTTCACCGGGGTCCATTCTATTTTTTATTCCATCCAACCCAGCCATAACCATTGCTGAAAATGCTAGATATGGGTTTGCTGTTGCATCCGGGCATCTAAATTCAACTCTTTTTGCTTTAGGAGATGGAGAGTAAGCTGGAATTCTGCAAATAGCGCTTCTATTTCTATTTGAATAAGCTAATTTTACCGGTGCTTCATATCCTGGAACTAGTCTTTTAAATGAGTTAATTGTTGGATTTGTAAATGCAAGTAGAGATGGGGCATGTTTTAAAAGCCCACCAATATAAAATCTTGCTTCGTCACTTAAATTAGCATAACCACCTTCTTTAAAAAAAATTGGTTTACCTTTTGACCAAATACTTTGATGACAGTGCATGCCTGATCCATTGTCATTAGACAAGGGCTTCGGCATAAAAGTAGCACTTAGTCCATTCATTTTAGCTGTGTTTCTAACTACATACTTGTATTTTTGTAAATCATCTGCATGAGACAGTAGTGTATCAAACTTTAAATCTATTTCTTGTTGTCCTGCAGTAGCTACCTCATGATGTTGAGCTTCAACTTTCATTCCAATTGACACCATATGATTTACCATCTCAGATCTAACATCTTGCATTGTATCATGAGGTGGGCAGGGAAAATATCCACCCTTGTTTCTTACTTTATATCCTAGGTTAGGATTTTCATCAGAGCTTTTATTCCAAATTGCTTCACCAGAATCTACAGAGAAAAAAGCATTATGAGGTTCAGTAGAAATTCTAACATCACTAAATAAAAAGAATTCTGCTTCAGCTCCAAAAAAAATACTATCACCAACACCTGATGATTTTACATATTCTTCTGCTTTTTTCGCAACATACCTCGGATCTTTATCATATTTTTGTCCTGTTATAGGATCTTGAATATCGCAAATTAAAACTAAAGTAGGGTCGGAAAAAAATGGATCAATAAATGCAGTTGAAGCATCTGGAATTAATATCATATCACTCGCTTCGATATTTTGAAAACATCTTATTGAAGATCCATCAAAGCCAATGCCTTCTTCAAAAACTTCTTTTTCAAAAGTACCTATATGAATTGAAAAGTGATGCCAAGTACCTAGAGGGTCAGTAAATCTGAAATCTATATATTTAATATTTTGTTCATCTATAATTTTTTGTATTGATTTTGTATCCATTTTATTAATTTTATTACTCCTATTTTTTTTATTTAAAATATTTTAAACAGCATCTTTTCCTTTTTCACCTGTACGAATTCTGATAGCTTCATTAACATCATAAACAAATATTTTTCCATCACCTATTTTACCTGTTCCAGCATGTTTAATAATAACTTCAATTGCTTCTTTATATTTTTTGTCATCTACTACCAGTTCAATTTTTACTTTTGGAAGAAAATCAACCACATATTCAGCACCTCTATAAAGCTCTGTATGACCTTTTTGTCTTCCAAATCCCTTTACTTCAGTTACCGTTAAACCACTAAGTCCTATTTGACCTAAAGCATCTTTAACATCCTCAAGTTTAAAAGGTTTAATAATAGCTTCAATTTTTTTCATATTTGGGAAAATAAATATAATGCTTAATTTGCATAATATCTATAGTTTAAATTAATCCTATTTGTCTTTATTTAATAACTATATTATAAATATCGCACTTGTGGCGGGTGTAGCTCAGTTGGTTAGAGCGCCGGTTTGTGGTACCGGAGGTCGGGGGTTCGAGACCCCTTACTCGCCCCAGTATATTATTATGTGCGGCTGTGGCGGAATGGTAGACGCGCTGGTCTTAGGAACCAGTGGGCAACCGTGGGAGTTCGAGTCTCTTCAGCCGCACCAAAAATTAATAGGATAAATATGAATTATAAATCAATATCAAAAAAACAACACCAATCTCAGTTCGATGTATCTCTTGATAAAAAAGAAATAGAGAGCATCATTTCAAAAAAAATTTTGGAAAAACAACCTACTTTTGAGGTCTCAGGTTTTAGAAAAGGCAAAGTACCAACAAACATAATAAAAAGTAAAATTGGACTCCAGATTGAAAATGAGGTTCTTAATGAGCAGGTATCTAAAAATATTACTGAAATCACTTCTAAAGAAAAGATTATATCTTTAGTTCAACCGGAACTCGAATTTAAGGACAATTTTAATTTTAAAGTTTCTTTTTACCATAAACCAAAGATTGATATGGCAAACTTAAAAGAAGTTGAGGTTAAAACTTATGTAGTTGATCTTGAGAAAAAAGATATAGACTCTTTTAGAGATAAAATTAGAAAAGAATATTTTACCTTAAAAGAAGAAAATAAAGTAACTAGTAAGTCAGTTATTGATTTTGAAATAAATAATTACTCTGATGATTTAAAGAATTTATTTTCTCAAAAAAAAGTAAGAATAGACCTTAATACAAATACAAAAGAAGATATTTTTCTTCATTTAAAAAAGATTTTAATTGATTGCGAGGTCAAACAAAAGATAGAAACTCAAATTAAAGAAAAAAAATTAGAAATTACTATTATGAATACCTTCAAAAAAATATTTCCAGAAACTGATCAAGAGTTATTAAAAGTTTTAAAGATTAAAGATATGAATGAATTAAATGATCAGATTAAAAATAAATTAAATTCTGACATAGACGCAATGAAAAAAGATTATTACATAGAAGAATTGTTAAAATCCTTAAGTGAAAAAAAAGATATAAATATACATGATGATGTTATTAACCTTGAGCTTAAGAGAAATTATTCTATCAATATTTCTGATCTAAAAAAAGAACACCAAGAAAAAGTGGATAATTTAAAAAAAATGCTTTTGGATAATTTAAAAAAAGATGTTTTATACTCTGAGCTAGTTGCTTTTTTTAAAGTCTCAGTTGAACAAAAAGAACTGCAAGAATACATAAAATCTCACTTTAGAGACAAAATAGACCAAAGAACTGCAGAAATGGCTTATGCCACATTGCTTAGAAATAAAATTGCTATTGAGTCTATGAAAGCTTTTAAAGTAAAAGAAACTAAGTTAAGTTTAGATAATTTTATGAAATTAAATTCTTTAAACCAGCAACATAATCATGAACATGATCACAAAGAAAAAGAAAGTAATAGTAATAAATGAAAAATGAAATGAACCTTATACCCATTGTAGTTGAACAATCAGGCAAAGGTGAAAGATCTTTTGATATTTATTCAAGATTACTGAGAGAAAGAATTATTTTTTTAACAGGACCTATAGATGATAATTTATCTTCACTTATTTGTGCTCAATTACTTTTTTTAGAGTCAGAATCCCCTGAAGAAACTATAAATTTATATATAAATTCACCTGGAGGTATAGTTTCTGCTGGTTTGGCTATGTATGATACCATGCAATACATTAAATGCCCAGTATCTACTGTATGTTTAGGTCAAGCAGCTTCAGCTGCTTCTTTAATTTTATGTGCTGGAGATAACGGAAGTAGGTACTCAACACCAAATGCAAAAATTATGATTCATCAACCTTCAGGAGGGTTTTCTGGACAAGCTTCAGATATTAAAATTCACGCTGAAGAAATATTAAAAACAAAAAAAAGAATAAATGAAATTTATCAAAAGCATTTAAATATTAGTCTAAATGAGATTGATAAAGCCATGGAAAGAGATAAATTTTTTGATGCTGAAGAAGCTATGAAATTTGGCTTAATTGACAAAGTCATAACAAAAAGAAATGATAAATAAATGACAGATGTTCCAGTGACTTCAGATGAGAAAAAAATTTCGTGTTCTTTTTGTGGTAAAATTCAAGAAGAAGTAAAAAAACTGATCGCAGGACCTAATGTTTACATCTGCAATGAATGTGTTGTTTTATGTAAAGATATTCTTGCCGAAGATGATAAAATAGATACAAAAAAAAAATTTGATATACCTAAACCTAGTGAGATCTATAATTACTTAGAGAACCATATAATTGGTCAAGAACAGGCAAAAAAAATATTGTCAGTTGCTGTTTATAATCATTACAAAAGAGTACAAAAGCCTTTAAAAGATATTGAAATTTCAAAATCCAATATTCTTTTAATAGGTCCGACTGGATGTGGAAAAACTTTATTAGCCCAAACACTAGCTAAGTTTCTTAATGTTCCTTTTACTATTGCTGACGCAACCACTTTAACTGAAGCTGGTTACGTGGGCGAAGATGTTGAAAATATAATTTTGAGACTGTTGCAACAATGTGATTATGACGTAAATTCTGCTCAAAAGGGGATCGTTTATATTGACGAAATCGATAAAGTTGGAAGAAAAAGTGAAAACCCATCCATTACAAGAGACGTATCTGGAGAAGGTGTGCAACAGGCATTATTAAAAATAATCGAAGGCACAACATCTAGCGTCCCACCACAAGGAGGAAGAAAACATCCTCAGCAAGAATTCCTTCAAGTAAATACAAAAAATATTCTTTTTATATGTGGGGGAGCTTTTGAAGGGATTGAAAAAATTATTAAAAATAGAATTAATAAGAAAACAATTGGTTTTAACAAGCTACTTTCTGAAAAAGAAGAGTTTAAGACACAGTTAGAAAATGATGATTTGATTAAATTTGGATTAATACCGGAATTAGTTGGCAGACTACCTGTAAATGCCAATTTAAATGAATTGAATCTAGATGATTTACAAAAAATTCTTATAACCCCAAAAAATGCTATTTCAAAACAATATGAAGCTCTTTTTTCATTTGAAGGCGTTAATTTTGAAATTACAGAAGATGGAAGAAAGCAAATAGCATTATTAGCCCAAGAAAAGAAAATTGGTGCCAGGGGTCTAAGATCAATATTGGAAAAACTTTTGCTTGATTGTATGTTTGATATACCGGATAAAAATGATGTAGAGAAAGTACTTTTAAACAAAGAAGCCGTCTTATCTAATCAACCAATAATAGTATATAAAGAAAAAGTAAAAATTAAAAAAAAAGTAGGTGAAAATTAAAAATTCATCACTATCTTATAATTAATGAAAAAAACTTACGAAACTGGACCTATACTGCCCCTTAGGGATCTTGTTGTTTATCCTTCAATTACTTCTCCTCTTTTTGTAGGTAGATCAAAATCTATTGATGCAATAAATTTTGCGATGAATAACAATGATAAAATTATTTACCTTTTCACACAAAAAGAACCTACTCAGGATGATCCAAAACCAGTTGATATTTACTCCTATGGTGTAAAATCCAAAATTATTCAATTTCTTAAATTGCCAGATAATACATATAAAGTACTAACAGAAGGTTTGGAGATTTTTAAAATTAAATCTCAAATTAAGGAAAAAAGTACTTTCTTATCAGCGAAGTTAGAAAAAATTTCTATAATAAAAAAAAGCAATGTTGAATTAAAAGCTTCACTAAGAGTGATAAAAAATGAATTCCAAAATTATATCCAAAATATTGGAAATAATAACGACATTTTAGAAGGTTTATTAAACATAGATGACCCTTACAAGTTTGTTGATAACGTTTATTACAATTTAAACATGTCTATCGAAGAAAAACAAAAAAACTTAGAAACTTTTGATGTAAATAAAAAAATTAAAAATTTACTCAATTATTTTTCAAAAGAACTTAATTTTTCTGCTTTAGAAAAAAAGATAAAAAATAGAGTTAAGAGACAGATGGAAAAAACTCAAAGAGAATATTATTTAAATGAACAAATGAAAGCAATTCAAAAAGAATTAGGTGATGGGGAAGAAGGAACTAATGAGTATTCAGAAATCGAAAAAAAGATTAATGAGACTCAATTGTCAAAAGAAGCTAAAGATAAATCTATTAATGAATTTAAAAAATTAAAAAATATGAGTCCTATGTCAGCTGAAGCATCAGTTATTAGAAATTACTTAGAGTGGATGTTAGACATACCTTGGGAAAAATTTTCAAAAGAGTCCAATAATATCGCTGCTGCTGAAAAAATTCTTAATGAAGACCATTATGGTTTGGATAAAGTAAAAGAAAGAATTCTTGAATTTCTCGCTGTTAAAAAAAGATCAAATAAATCGACTGGAACTATATTATGTTTTATTGGACCCCCAGGAGTTGGTAAAACTTCTTTAGGGAAGTCAATCGCTAGAGCTACTGGTAGAGAATTTGCTAAATTTTCTCTAGGTGGTATCAGAGATGAGGCGGAGATTAGGGGACATAGAAGAACTTATATAGGTTCTATGCCAGGAAGATTTATTCAAGCAATGAAAAAAGCAAAAACTAGTAACCCAATCATTCTTCTTGATGAAATTGACAAAATTGGCAATGACTGGAGGGGAGATCCTTCTTCAGCTTTACTTGAAGTTTTAGATCCTGAACAGAATAATCAATTTAACGATCATTATCTTGAAGTTGATTATGATCTTTCCAATGTAATGTTTATATGTACTGGTAATACATATAATATACCTGGACCCCTATTAGATAGATTAGAAATTATAGAAGTTTCTGGCTATACAGAAAAAGAAAAAGTAGAAATTGCTAAAAGATATTTAGTTCCAAAGAAGATGAAGAAAAATTTTGTAAAATCATCTGAATTTAAATTTAATAGAGATTCCATTATTAAGATAGTAAGAAATTATACTAGAGAGTCTGGAGTTAGAGGTTTGGAACAAATTTTTGACAAATTATTTAGGAAGCTAGTTTTTAGTTTAGAAAAAAACAAAACTAGAAATAACAAAAAGAAAATTTTTGATTCTAAGTTAATTAAGGAATTTCTTGGTGCAGAAAAATTTAAAGATTCAACTTTAGAAAAGAAAAATTTAGTTGGTATAACTCATGGTCTTGCCTGGACACAAGTAGGAGGCGATCTTTTAAATATTGAAGTTAATTTATCTTCTGGTAAGGGAATAATTAACGCTACTGGTAAATTAGGTGAAGTAATGAAAGAGTCCATTACTGCTGCTTTAGGTTATATTAAATCAAATTCAGTAGAGTTTGGAATAAATCCTAAAATTTTTGATAAGATTGATATTCACTTACATGTCCCTGAAGGATCTATTCCAAAAGATGGTCCAAGTGCGGGTATTACTATGTTTACCTCTCTCATATCTGCTTTAACTGATATAAAAGTTAAAAAAGATGTTGCTATGACAGGAGAGATTACTTTAAAGGGCAGAGTTCTTCCGATTGGAGGACTGAAAGAAAAATTATTGGCTGCCATTAGATACGGTATAAAGACTGTTATTATCCCTAAAGATAATGAAAAAGATCTTTTGGAAATTCAAAAAGATATTCAAAACAAGTTAAAAATAGTAACTGTTGAATATGCCCAAGAAGTACTTGATTTAGCTTTAACAAGCAAAATATCAAAAATTGACAAGAAACTTGACTGGAGAAGTATAGTTTCTGATGCAGTAAATAAAAAAACCCCCAAAAATCAACAAAAAACTTTCGTAAACTAGTAGATTTGTATTGATTTTTAAGCATTTTTTTTATTACAATTGAATTATAGAATCATAGGGAGTTTAGACATGAATAAAAATGAATTAATTGCAGAATATAGCTCAAGAAATAGTGTTGGTAAGTCAGATGCAACTAAGGCAGTTGATAGTCTTTTCGAAATCATTACTTCAACATTAAAGGGAGGTGGTGATGTTAAGATTGCTGGTTTTGGTACTTTTAAAGTAGCAGATACAAAAGCCAAGACTGGTAGAAACCCAAGAACTGGTGAGTCGATACAAATAGCAGCATCAAAAAAACCAAAATTTCTTGCTGGTAAACAGCTAAAAGAACTAATAAAGTCCACAGTCTAATAAACAGGGCGATTAGCTCAGTTGGTAGAGCATCTCGTTTACACCGAGAGGGTCGGCGGTTCGAGTCCGTCATCGCCCACCATTTATTAGTGCGCCGGGGGCGTAGTTCAGTTGGTTAGAACGCCTGCCTGTCACGCAGGAGGTCGCGAGTTCGAGTCTCGTCGCTCCCGCCATTCTTTTTGTAATGGAATTCAATAAGCTTCCAAAATTATTTAGTTGCGTCACTTTTTTGAGGTGAAAATATAAAAATCATCTCTATCTTATATATATTGGAGACTCATGCATAATAACGATTATTTTTTTATTTTAATTTTTATTTTAATTGCAGCAGGTATGGCATTAGCCATGTATATCCTTTCGAAAGTACTCTCCCCGAGTTCACCAGATAGTGAAAAACTTTCTGCTTACGAGTGTGGTTTTGAAGCTTTTGATGATACGAGATCTAAGTTTGACGTAAGGTTTTATCTTGTTTCAATATTATTTATAATTTTTGATTTGGAAATTGCTTTTTTATTTCCTTGGGCAGTTAGTCTTAAAAATATTGGTGCACTTGGTTTTTATTCAATGATGTTTTTTTTATTTATACTCACTATTGGTTTTATTTATGAATGGAAGAACGGAGCTTTAGATTGGGAATAGAAAAATATAACTCTTTAAATTTAGAGGAAGTTTTTGAAAAAAAAGGTTTTGTTACTTCCAACTTTGAAAACTTAATTAATTGGGCAAGGGCAGGGTCTCTATGGCCAATGACCTTCGGACTTGCATGTTGTGGAGTAGAAATGATGCATTCTTATATGAGTAGATATGATTTAGACAGACTAGGTGTGATACCAAGAGGTTCTCCAAGACAATCTGACGTGATGATTGTTGCTGGAACTTTAACTAATAAAATGTCTAGTGCTCTTAGAAAAGTTTACGACCAAATGCCTGAACCTCGATGGGTGATTTCTATGGGCTCATGTGCTAATGGAGGTGGTTATTATCATTATTCTTATTCAGTAGTTAGAGGTTGTGATCGAATAGTTCCAGTCGATATCTATGTACCAGGATGTCCTCCCACTGCAGAAGCTCTTTTATATGGAATAATGCAATTACAAGACAAGATAACAAAGAAAAAGAAAATTTTTAGATAAAACAAAATGATAGCCGAATTGCTTCAAAAATACTCTGTAGGGAATTTTTTTTACCCAATTAAATCTGAAGCAGAAGGTATTTTAATTAAAAAAGATTTCATAATTGAAGTAGTCCAAAAATTAAAAGAAGATGAAGACTTATTGTTTGACCAGCTAATTGATGTTACAGCTACTGATAACCTGCAATCCGAAGCAATGTCTTCTAACGATAGATTTACTTTAATTTATACTTTTCTAAGTTTGAAAAAAAATAATCGTTTTTTTTTATTTACAAATGTATCTGAAGAAAATCCTGTTATAGATTCAATAACTCAAATTTTTGAAACAGCAAATTGGTATGAGAGAGAATGTTATGATCTATTTGGCATCACTTTTAAAAATCACCCTAGTCTTCAAAGAATAATGAATGATTATAACTTTAAGGGCTATCCTCTAAGAAAAGACTTCCCTTTAACGGGATATGAAGAGGTTAGGTATGATGAGAACTTAAAAAAAGTTGTTTATGAACCAGTTGATTTAAAACAAGAATTTAGAGACTTCGATAATGAAAGCCCTTGGGAAGGTATTAAAGATATTGTTAAAGAGGGTCTAGACAAGTAATTAAATATGTCTGAAAATTTTAAACCAGTTACTTTAAATTTTGGCCCTCAGCATCCTGCTGCTCATGGCGTATTAAGATTACTTGTTCAGCTTGATGGAGAAGTAGTTAATAAAGCCGAACCTCATATTGGATTATTGCATAGGGGAACAGAAAAATTAATTGAACATAAAACTTACACCCAGGCAATTCCATATTTTGACAGATTGGATTATGTTTCTCCAATGTGTCAAGAACATGCTTTTGCAATAGCTGTGGAGAAACTATTAAATATAGATCCACCAGTTAGAGCAAAGTATATAAGAGTTATGTTTGCTGAGCTCACAAGAATTCTAAACCACTTATTAAATATACCTGCTTTTGCAATGGACATAGGAGCTGCAACTCCAATGCTATGGGCGTTTGAAGAA
The DNA here is from genome assembly GCA_002705265.1 of Pelagibacteraceae bacterium. Taxonomy (GTDB): domain Bacteria; phylum Pseudomonadota; class Alphaproteobacteria; order HIMB59; family HIMB59; genus HIMB59. The sequence continues at coordinate 51,407 of PAHR01000026.1, forward strand.
AGAGAAAAAATGCTTGAATTTCATGAAGCTGTATCTGGAGCTCGTTTTCATGCCGCTTATTTTAGACCAGGAGGAGTGCATCAAGATATGCCGGATGGGCTTTTAGAAAAAATGAAAACCTACTTTGAGGGATTTCCAAAATTTATTGATACCCTAGAGGAATTATTAACTGAGAATAGAATTTTTAAACAACGATCAGTAGATATAGGAATAATGTCAAAAGAAGATGCTATTGATTTAAGTTGTAGTGGCCCTGTGTTAAGAGCTAGTGGTGTGGCTTGGGATCTAAGAAAATCTCAACCCTATGATATTTATTCTGAACTAGATTTTAAAATCCCAGTTGGAAAAACTGGTGACACCTATGACAGGTATTTAGTTCGAATGGAAGAGATGAGGGAGTCTGTAAAAATTATAAATCAATGCATAGAAAAAATTCCAACAGGCCCTGTGATGATAGAGAATAATAAAATTACCCCACCTAAAAGATCTGAAATGAAGGACTCAATGGAAGCTATAATTCACCATTTTAAATTATTTACTGAGGGCTATAGGGTTCCCGAAGGTATTACTTATTCAGCCGTAGAAGCACCAAAAGGAGAATTTGGTTTGGTGTTAATAGCTGATGGAACTTCTAAACCATATAGATGTAAGTTAAGAGCTCCTGGTTTCCCGCACTTACAGGCCTTGCATTATTTATCTAAAGGTCATCAACTAGCTGATATTCCTTCTATTTTAGGAAGTTTAGATATTGTATTCGGAGAAATAGATAGATGAGTTCAGGTCACCCAGGTCTAATTAATGATTTTATTGAAAAAGGGGAGCCATTTCATTGGTCTGATAAAAATCTTAAAGAAATTGAAATTATAAAATCTAAATATCCTGAAGACAGACATCAAAGTGCTGTTATGCCTTTATTATATTTAGCTCAAAATCAAAATAATAATTGGCTTAGTACAGAATGTATTGAAGCTGTTTCAAAGGCTTTAGCTATGCCAAAAATAAGAGTAGCTGAAGTCGCTACATTTTATTCAATGTTTAATCTCAAACCTGTAGGAAAAAATTTAATACAAGTTTGCAGAACATCACCATGTATGCTAAGAGGTTCAAAAAAAATTACTGATACAATTATAAAAGAAACCAAATGTGGAATTAACCAAACTACAGATGATGGTTTATTTACAGTTGTTGAAGTAGAATGCTTGGGTGCATGTTCCAATGGACCAATGATTCAAATTAATAATGATTTTTACGAAGATCTTAATGAAGAAAACACCAAAAAGATTATTGAAAATATAAAGGAAAATAAACCAAACAAGGTTGGCTCTCAAACAGGAAGGGTGTCTTCAGAAAATGCTTAAAATAGAAGATAAAATTTTTCAAAATTTACATGGATTCAACGATCCTTTTTTAGAAGGAACTTTAAAAAGAGGAACTTGGTCTAACACTAAAGACCTTTTAAAAAAAGAACCTAATGAAATTATTGAAATGACAAAAGCAAGCCAGTTAAGAGGTAGAGGTGGAGCTGGTTTTTCTACAGGAATGAAATGGTCTTTTATGCCAAAAGATACTGGGAAGCAACACTATCTTGTAGTTAATGCAGATGAATCTGAACCTGGAACCTGTAAAGATAGAGAAATCATTAGGAATGACCCTCATATGCTAATTGAAGGTTGTTTAATAGCTTCATATGCCATCCAAGCAACTAAGTGTTATATCTATATAAGAGGTGAATATTATTTTGAATACGAACAATTAGAAAAAGCCATAAAAGAAGCTTATAGCAAAAATTTAGTTGGAAAAAATGCTTGTGGAAGTGATTTTAATTTCGATATTTATGTTCATAGAGGTGCTGGCGCCTATATATGTGGAGAGGAGACGGCTTTATTAGAGAGTTTAGAGGGAAAGAAAGGGCAGCCTAGACTTAAACCTCCATTTCCAGCTGGTGCTGGATTATATGGAATGCCTACAACAATTAATAATGTTGAGTCTATTGCTGTTGTACCAACGATATTAAGAAGGGGCTCAGAATGGTTTAAGGGTATTGGCGAAGAAAACAACACTGGTACAAAGGTTTATTGTATTTCTGGTAATGTAAATAATCCATGTACTATTGAAGAAGAAATGGGTATCCCCTTAAAAGAATTAATAGAAAAATATGCTGGTGGCGTTCAAGGAGGATGGAGTAAATTACAAGCCATAATACCTGGGGGATCTAGTACACCTTTATTACCAAAGACTATTTGTGAAACTGTTAAAATGAATTTTGATGATCTTAAAAAAAATGGATCTGGTTTAGGCACAGCAGGTGTAATTGTTGTAAATAAAGACTTTGATATTACAGAAGTAATTGAAAGATTTGCTCACTTTTATAAACATGAAAGTTGTGGTCAATGTACACCTTGTAGAGAGGGGACTGGTTGGATGCACCGTATGATGCAAAAACTATTAAAAGGTGAAATTTCTCCAGAACAAATGGAATTGCTAGAAAATGTTACAAAGCAAATTGAAGGTCATACTATTTGTGCCTTAGGCGATGCAGCAGCATGGCCTATACAAGGACTTATTAAGAATTTTAAAAGTGAGTTACTAGCTAAATATGAAAGTAAGAGAATTGAATAATGAGTGAAGAAAATTTAATTACAGTTAAAGTAAATCAAAAGGAAGTACAGGTTGATAAAAACTTAACAGTTATGCAAGCTTGTGAAATTGCCGGTGAAGAAATTCCAAGATTTTGCTACCACGATAAATTATCAATAGCAGGAAACTGTAGAATGTGTTTAGTTGAAATTGAAAAAGCACCTAAGTTAGGATCATCATGCACCATGCCTTTAATGGAAGGTATGTCAATTATAACTAATTCAGAAAAAGTTAAACAAGGAAGAAAAGGTGTTATGGAATTTCTTCTTATAAACCATCCTTTAGATTGTCCTATATGCGATCAAGGTGGTGAATGCGATTTGCAAGATCAGGCCATGTACTATGGCTTTGACAGATCTAGATATAGTGAAAATAAAAGAGCTGTAGAGAATAAAAATATGGGTCCCTTAGTTAATACTATCATGACAAGATGTATTCACTGTACAAGATGTGTTAGATTTGCATCAGAAGTAGCTGGTGTTCCAGAAATAGGTATGCTTGGTAGGGGAGAAAATGCTGAAATTACTACTTATCTTGAAAAATCAATTACATCAGAACTTTCAGGTAATGTTATAGATTTATGTCCTGTCGGAGCTTTAACAAGCAAACCTTATAAGTTTAAAGCTAGGCCATGGGAGTTAAAGAGAACAGATAGTATTGATATTTTTGACGGAGTTGGTTCAAATATAAGAATTGATAGTAGAGCAGAAGAGATTCTTCGAATAACTCCTAGAGTTAATGAGAATGTAAATGAGGAATGGATTTCTGATAAAGTGAGATTTAATTATGATGCTTATTATAATCAAAGAATAGATCATCCTTTTTTGAGAAAAGGAAAGAAATTAGTAGCTTCATCATGGGGTGAAGTTTTAAAAGAACTTGAAAAAAAGTTATCAAAGTCATCGCCTTTTGCAATATTAGGACCTCATACCGATCTTGAAACTGGGTATGCAGTTAAAAAGTTTATGTCGAACTTTGGAGATAAAAGAGTTGAAGTTAGAACTGATAATCAGACTATTTTGTTAAATAATAACCAAAGCTTCACTTTTAATTCAAGCATATCTGAAATAGAAAATTCTGACTTAATTATTTTAATTGGCACTAATCCAAAATTTGAAGCTCCTATAATTAATTATAAAATTTTAAAGTCTTATAATAGTGGATTTGAAATATTTAATATAGGTGAAGACATAAATCTTAATTATCCAACAAACTATTTAGGTAAAGATCTAAACTCACTTAAAGATCCAGTTTTATTAAAAAAAATTAAATCAGCTAGAAAGCCTATGGTTATTGTGGGTTCTGCCTTTACTTCTTTTTGTTCTGAAACTGATCTAACTTCTTTATTTAGTTTTTCTAATGTAAATAAAATCATTACAAAAGAAAAAAATGACTTAAATTTTTTAACACCTTATGCTTCAAGAGTAGGACAACTTCTTCTTAATAATACTCAAAATATAAATTCTAAGCCGATGGATCTAGTTGCTTCAAAGTTTAAAGATGGAACTTACGACACAATTATTTCATTTAATTCAGAAGAGATTTCAAGTCCTTTATTTTCTAATGCTTTTAAAGTATATTTTGGTCACCATGGAGATGAGGGAGCTATGTCCTCAGATATTGTGTTACCATCACCCTTATTTACAGAAAAAGAAGGTACTTTTGTAAATACAGAAGGAAGAGTTCAGCTGGCATATAAATGTCATAATACTATTGGTGAATCTAAAGAAGAGTGGAAAATTCTTAAAAAACTTTCAGATTTAATCGGATTTGAAAATAACTTTGATGTATTAAATGATTTAAGACAAGAGCTTTTAGAGAATATTGATTTCTCATTGAATATAAATAAAATTATTAAAACTAATGCTGCTGAATATAATCAAGATGTCATTTTCTCTTCTAATATTTTTAATTATCCGATAGATAACTTCTATATGTCTGATGTAGTTTCAAAAAATTCAAAAATAATGGCAAAATGTGTTCAAGAAATACTAGATAAAAATTTAGATAAGGTTGTTAACCAATAATGCCTTTAACTATTGTTGAAATTCTTCTAGGTGTTTTAAAAATTTTTTCTTTTATGATGCCAGTTTTGATTTCTGTAGCTCTACTTGTATATATGGAAAGAAAAGTATTGGGAGCTATTCAGTTAAGAAGAGGCCCTAATGTTGTTGGTCCTTTTGGTATCTTGCAAAGTTTTGCAGATGTTTTAAAACTTTTAACAAAAGAGAATTTACTACCAACAAATTCCAATAAGTTTCTTTTTATATTTGCCCCTATGTTAACCCTTTTGTTGGCTTTAATTGCTTGGGCTGTAATTCCTGTTAGTTCAACTTATGTCATAGCTAATATAAATATTGGAATTTTATATCTTTTTGCAGTTTCTTCTTTTGGTGTCTATGGAGTAATTATAGCAGGATGGGCTAGTAATTCTCAATATCCTTTTTTAGGAGCACTTAGATCTGCAGCTCAAATGATATCCTATGAAGTATCAATTGGTTTTGTAATCATTACTGTTTTGATCTGTGTAGGATCTTTAAATTTAATAGATATTGTAGAGAGTCAAAAAAATGTTTGGTTTGCGTTACCTTTGTTTCCAATGTTTGTTGTTTTCATTATTTCAGCACTAGCTGAAACAAATAGATTACCTTTCGATCTTCCTGAAGATGAAGCAACTTTAGTAGCTGGATTTTTTACTGAATACTCATCTATTTCTTTTGGTTTATTTTTTTTAGGTGAATACGCAAATATGATTTTAATGAGCTCTTTAACTGTAATCTTATTTTTAGGTGGGTGGTATCCTCCTATTGATATATTTCCACTTAATGCCATTCCAGGATTAATTTGGTTTTGTTTTAAGGTTTTTTTGATACTTTTTGTTTTTCTATGGGTAAGAGCTACATTTCCTCGATATAGATATGATCAATTAATGAGACTAGGTTGGAAAATATTTTTACCACTTACTTTAATATGGGTGGTATTAACTTCTTCTTTTTTATTTTACTTTGATATGCTGCCAAAATAATCATGAATTATATAATTAAACAAATAAAATCTTTTGTCTTATATGAATTAGTTAAAGGAATGTCTTTGACTCTTAGATATTTTTTTAAACCTAAGGTGACATTAAATTATCCAAATGAAAAAGGTCCTTTGAGTCCAAGATTTAGAGGAGAACATGCTCTTAGAAGGTATCCTAATGGTGAAGAGAGATGTATAGCTTGTAAATTATGTGAAGCTGTTTGTCCTGCTCAAGCCATAACTATTGAAGCAGAAGAAAAAACTGACGGAAGTAGAAGGACAACGAGATACGACATAGATATGACGAAGTGTATTTATTGTGGTCTCTGTCAGGAAGCTTGTCCAGTTGACGCAATTGTCGAAGGGCCAAATTTTGAATTTGCAACTGAAACTAGAGCTGAATTACTATATGACAAGGAAAAGCTTCTTAAAAATGGAGATATATGGGAAAAGCAAATCAGTGATAATATTAAAGCAGATAGAAAGTTTAGATAATTGTTTGCTCTAGGAACTTTTTATTTTTTTTCAATTTTTTTAATCTTTACTTCCCTTTCAGTTATTTTTTCAAAAAATCCTGTTAATTCAGTATTATTTCTTGTTCTATCATTTTTAAATACAACTTTCCTTTTTATTTTAATCGGTGCTGAGTTTGTCGGAATTATTTTAGCTATTGTTTACATAGGTGCAGTAGCCATCCTTTTTCTTTTTGTAGTAATGATGTTAGACATAGAATTAATTGACATAGTTTCTAATATAAAAAAATACATACCTCTGGCATCAATGTTTGGAATAGTAATTATTTCTGAAATTATTTACTTAACAGTTGTAAAAGTATCAAAAGGTGATTTGGTTTTTCAAGTTTCTAATACTAATAATACTGAAAGCATTGGTAATGTTCTTTATACGAAATTTTTTATTGACTTTCAGCTTAGCGGAATAGCTCTTTTGTTGGCAATGATCGGAGCTATTGTTTTAACTCATATTTATAAACCAAGTATAAAAAGACAGAACATATATGATCAAAATTCTGTAATTGGATCAGAAAGAGTATCTTTGAAAAATGTAAAGAAAGGTGAAGGTATTGATACTTAGTATTACCTATAATCATTTTTTCATATTATCAACGATACTTTTTGTAATTGGTTGTTTTGGTTTATTTTTAAATAGAAGAAATATGATTTTAATTTTGATGTGTATAGAAATAATTCTTCTTGCAGCTAATATAAACTTTGTTTCAGCTTCTATATTTTTGCAAAATATCGATGGTCAAATTTTTTCTATATTTATTCTTACAATTGCAGCTGCTGAAGCTGCAATAGGTTTAGCAATACTAGTAGTATATTTTAGAAATAAAGGAGAAATTGATGTCACTAAAATCAATAAACTAAAAGACTAATGTTATATTATAAGTTACTTTTTTTTATACCTTTGATATCAACTGTAATAACTTATCCTTCTGGATTAATTTTAAATGATAAGGTAGCAGGATTACTTTCTTCAGCTTTAATTTCTATTGCCGCTTTATTAAGCTGGCTTTGTTTTTTTTCCTTTTTAAATAATAATCTTGACCCTTTTTCTTTGTCTGTATTAGATTGGATTTTAATTTCAGAATCGTATCTTGGCTGGTCTATAGCTATTAATTCTTTAACTTTATTGATGCTTACATTGGTTTTGACGGTATCCGCTTTAGTTCATATTTATTCAATTGAATACATGTCCCATGATAAATCAAAAAATAGATTCATGACATACCTTAGTTTTTTTACCTTTTGTATGGTTGCCTTAGTTGTTAGTGATAATATAGTTCAATTATTTTTTGGTTGGGAAGGAGTAGGTGTAGCTTCATATCTTTTAATTGGTTTTTGGCATCATAAAAAATCAGCAAACAATGCAGCTATAAAAGCATTTATAGTTAATAGAGTTACTGATTTTGGGTTTTTGATTGGTATTTCACTGCTTTACATTCATTCGGACTCGTTAATAATTTCTGATATAATAAATTCTAAAGATTATTTACAATCAATTGAATTTAATTTTTTATTTTTTGAAACAAATATTTTAACCTTATCTTGTTTTTTTTTATTTATTGGTGCTATGGGAAAATCTGCTCAATTTGGATTTCATACTTGGTTGCCTGATGCTATGGAAGGTCCTACACCAGTATCAGCTTTAATTCATGCAGCTACTATGGTTACAGCTGGAGTTTTTTTAATTGTAAGATTCAGTGAGATTATTGTGATGTCTGAGTTTATTTTGAACTTCATATTAATAATTGGATTATTAACTGCTTTTTTTGCAGCAACTGTCGCTTTATTTCAAAAAGATATTAAGAAAGTAATTGCTTATTCAACTTGTAGTCAACTTGGATTTATGTTTGTAGCTTGCGGACTTGGTGCATTTAATGTTGCGATATTTCATCTAATTACCCATGGCTATTTTAAAGCTTTATTATTTTTAACTTCTGGTTCTGTGATACATGGAATTCATGATGAACAAGATATGGATAAAATGGGAAATTTATTTACAAAAATGAAAATTACCACTGTTGCTATGTGGATAGGTACTTTAGCTATTATTGGATTTCCATTTATGTCAGGATATTACTCAAAAGATCTAATACTTAATGCTTCATTTAATAATAATGGTTTGGGTTGGTTAATTTATATATTTTTAGCTTTAATTTCTGCTATGACAGCTTTTTATTCCTTTAGACTTTTATTTAAAGTTTTTCATGGAGATTATAGAGGAACCTATGATTTTGATAAAATCCACGAGTCAAATTTTATAATTCTTGTTCCTTTATTTTTATTAAGTATAGGTGCGATATTTGCAGGAAATTATTTTAATGAAATATTATCTGGCTATAACTCAAATAATTTTTGGAATGGAATAATTTATCTCAGTAATGAACACCACTCACATTCATCCTTGTTTTCACTCTTATCTAAAACAATGATCGCTTTAGCTATTTGTTACTGTGTTTATTTGTATGCTTTTAATCAAAGTAAAATTGAAATCTACAAAAACAAAATGAAGTCATTATATAGTTTTTTTCTTAATAAATGGTTTTTTGACGAATTATATGAAAAATATTTAGTTAACCCTTTTTATAATTCAGGTTTATTTTTATGGAAAAAAATTGATCAAAACTTAATAGATGCTTTAATACCTAATGGTACTGCCAAAATCGTTTCAATTATAGCCAATTATACAAAAAAAATTCAAACAGGGTATTTATTTGATTACACTTTTATAATTATATTTGGATTTACTTTTTTTATATCAATAATTTTTTATTTTGCATTAATTTAAATGAATTTTAGTTTCCCAATTATTACTCTTCTAATTTTAACCCCGGTCATTGGTGCAATTACCTTATCATTAACTAAGAGTGATCAAATAAATAAAAAAACTATTCTTCTAGCTGGTCTATGGATCTCTATAGGTGAGTTCTTATTGAGTTTATTATTGCCTGTATTTTATGATAAATCTAAAAATGGATACCAATTTATTGAGTTTCATACTTGGTTTGAGCAATTTGATATAAATTATTATGTAGGAGTTGATGGCATATCAATTCCTTTAATTCTTCTCACAACTTTTTTAATTCCTATTTGTTTGTTGTGTTCATGGAACTCCATAAAAAAAAGAGTAAAGGAGTATGTAATATATTTTTTGCTTTTAGAAAGTTTCATCATTGGTGTGTTTGTTAGTATAGATATTGTTATTTTTTATGTATTTTTTGAATCTGTTTTAATACCAATGTTTTTGATAATTGGTATATGGGGTGGTGAGAATAGAGTTTATGCTTCTTTTAAGTTTTTTCTTTATACCTTAGCAGGGTCTGTTCTAATGCTATTAGCTATAATATATATACTTATTACTGTTCAGACAGGAAATATCGATATTATTAAAAATTTTAATTTTGATGAATCAATTCAACTTGTTTTATTCTTATGTTTTTTTGCTTCTTTTGCTGTCAAAGTACCTATGTTTCCTTTTCATACTTGGCTGCCTGACGCTCATGTACAAGCTCCAACAAGTGGGTCGGTAATACTTGCTGGTGTTTTGCTTAAATTAGGAGGTTATGGTTTTTTACGACTTTCAATTCCTTTTTTTGATTTTGCTTCTATTTATTTTCAGCCCTTTATTTTCACCTTAAGTTGTATAGCAATAACTTATACCTCTATAGTGGCTCTCAGACAGGAAGATATGAAAAAAATGATAGCTTACTCTTCAGTGGCTCATATGGGTTTTGTCACTATAGGCCTATTTACTTTAACTCAAGATGGAGTTAATGGAGGTTATTTTCAAATGATCAGTCATGGATTAGTTTCTGCTGCTTTATTTTTAATTGTAGGAGTAGTTTATGAGAGAAAACATTCTAGATCCATAGCAGATTACAGTGGTCTAGCTAATACTATGCCAAAATACTCTGCCTTCTTTATGTTATTTATGTTAGCTTCCGTAGGTCTCCCTGGTACAAGTGGTTTTGTTGGAGAATTTTTGGTTATTTTATCAACTATTAAAATAAGTATTTACTTAACTATATTTACTGCTGTTGGAGTAGTGGTTGGAGCAGCTTATATGTTATTGCTATACAAAAATATTAATTTTGGTCAAGTTAATAACAATTTAAAAGAAATGAAAGATTTAAATTTTATAGAGATTTCGTATTTTACTATAATTTCTATTATGGTAGTTGTTTTAGGAATTTACCCTAAGTTATTATTAAAATTAGTTGATGCAAGTATATCGCTTTCAGTTTTATCATGATTAATTTAAGTTTTTATTTACCAGAAATTTTTATACTTTCTTTGATTATAATATCCTTACTAATTGGGTTATATTATAAGAATTCTAATACCATTTTATTAGGTTTAAATTTTATTGGTTTAATTTTAATTTCTTTATTTTATGCATTTTCTCCTGAAAGTTTCTTAGGTGGTGAAAATAGCATGATAGCTTTGTCAAAAATTATAATTTTAATATCAACTGCCATTTATATTCTTATGATAAAAAAATCTTTAGATTTAGATTCAATATATAGATTCGAGTTTTTGCTTTTTGTATTATTTGCAATTTTAGGTTCTTTTGTTCTTATATCGAGTGATAATTTTCTTACAGCATTTATAGGTATAGAAATACAGTCTTTATCTCTATATCTTATGGCTTCTTTTAATACTAAAAGTTTATCTTCAAATGAAGCCGGAGTTAAATACTTTTCTCTAGGTGCGTTATCTTCAGGTTTTTTATTATTCGGTATTTCAATGGTTTATTTTGATAATTCTTCTATTCAATTTTCAGAAATAAATAAAATAACTTATTTTAGTGAAATAGGTTTAGCTATAATTGCTATCTCTTTATTTTTCAAAGTTGCAGCAGCTCCTTTTCATATATGGACACCAGATGTATATGAAGGATCACCGACTATATCGGTTTTATTTTTTGCTACAATTCCAAAATTAGCTTCATTAGTATTTTTATTCAGATTTTATAATGAACTTAATATCAAAGATTACGATTCAATAGATTTTATTTTTAAAATAGTTTGTATCTTATCTTTACTTATAGGTGCCTATGGTGCAATAACTCAAAAAGTTATAAAAAGATTATTAGCTTTCAGTTCAATCAATCATGTTGGTTTTATTTTAATATCAATTATAAGTTTTAAATTTTTGTCTGAAGGAACTTTTTTCTTCTATTTAATTATCTATTTAGTTACTTCTTTTGGTGTATTTTCAATATTAATTTCTTTAAGAGCAGATAAAGAAGAAATAACTTTAATTAGCCAATTTTCTGGTCTAAAAACTTATAGTAGGTCTAAATCCATAGCTCTTTTAATCCTTTTATTTTCTTTAGCTGGAATTCCTCCTTTTGCTGGATTTTTTGCTAAGTTTTTTGTTTTAAATGCCGCTATTAACGAAGGTTATATTTTTATTTCAACAATTGCTGTTGTTACTTCTGTTATTGCTGCTTTTTATTATTTAAGAATTATTAAAAATATGTTTTTTGATGAACCTGATAGTAAAATAAAAGTTAAATCAATGTTTTATAATAATATTACGTATATATCGAGTGCCACTTTTGTAACGTTATTTGCAATATACCCAGACCCTTTAATTTTTTTGATTAATAGCTACTTTAATTAATTTGGTAAATATTCTTTTTGACAGCAAAGCTTCTACTCAAGACCTACCTAGAATTATAGACAAGTATATTTTAAATAATAAAATTTTTATAATTCAATCTTTTACTCAATATAAGGGCAAAGGAACACATAATAGAAAATGGTATAGCCCAAAAGGAAATTTATATTTTACTATTATCCTTAAAAGAAAATTTAAATCAATTATTAATATGAATGTTTTTGTATGTTATTTAATTCATAAATATTTTGAAAATAAATTAAAAATTTCATTACAATATAAATGGCCGAATGATCTATACTATCAAGATAAAAAAATAATAGGAATTCTTAATCAGAATGAAATAACAGGTAATTTATGTAAATTTAAAATAGGCATTGGAATAAACATAAACAATAATATTAAAAATTCTAATTTTAAATCAATTTCTTTGAAAGATATTATTAAAAAAAAAATTAATATTTTAGATTTTTCTAATGATATACAAACATATCTTAGTCAAAACATATTAAAAATTTTTTTAATAAAAGATATAGTAAATTATTTAAATAGATATTTACTATTAACTAATACAAAGTATAAAATTAAATATCAAAACAAAACATATAAAAACATTAGTATATTAAACTTAAATTATAATTTAACATTAAAAATTAAAATTATGAATAATATTATAAATATTATGTATGGAGAGTTAGAATGAAAGTTCTTGTAGATATAGGTAATAGCTCAATTAAAAAAATGTATTTTTTAAATAATGAATTAAAAAATAAGAAAACTTTAAATTATTCAAAAAGTAATCTTACGAATATTTATAAGTTTTTAGAAAAAGATATAAAAAATAATAAAACTATTTATTCTTGTTCTGTTGTACCAGAAGTTGATAAATTTTTAAAAAAAAAACATAAAAATATTTATTTTTTAGACAAAAAATTAATTAAAATGTTAATATCAAAAAAAGTAAATTTAAAACAATTGGGTTCTGATAGAATAGCAAATTTTCTTGGTTGCTTAAATGAATTTCCAAAAAGTAAAAATTTTCTAATCATTGATTTTGGCACAGCTACAACTATTGATATTATCAAAAATTCTGTATATGAAGGTGGCATCATTCTGCCTGGATTACTAACTTCTTATAATAATTTAATAGATTCAGCTTCTTTAATTAATAATTTTAAGTTTGATAAAACAAAATTAATTTATGGTAAGAATACTTCTGAAGCATTATTATCTGGTTCATATAATGGATACTCTATTTTGATAGAAGGTTATATAAAAAAACTTAATTCACTTTTTAATAAAAAATTTAAAATCGCTATTACCGGAGGATATGGTAATATATTTATTAATAAATTTAAAAACTCTTATTTTGATAACAATTTAACTTTTAAGGGTCTTAAATATTATTTAAATAACTTTTTATGAACCTACCTGTAAAATTAAAAGATAAATCTAAAGATTTTTTTATGTCAATTGGTGGTATAGGTGAAATTGGTGGCAATAATTATTTATATTCTTTTGGAGGTGAACAAATAATTATTGATGCAGGTATATCTTTTGCAGGAGATGAGTTGCCAGGTGTTGATATTACTATTCCTGATCCTTCTTTTTTTCTTAGCACTGATTTAAATCCAAAAGCGATTATTATTACACATGCACATGAAGACCATGTAGGAGGATTAGAATATTTTTTTGATAAAATTAATTTTGATATTTACTGTACTGCTTTTACATTTGCTTATATAAAATACAAATTTAATAAAATTCCTAACTATGAAAAAAAATTCAAGATTATTAAAAATTTTCAAGAAATAAGTTTCAAAAATTTTTCTTTTACCCTTATACCAACAACTCATTCTATTCCTGATCCTTCTGGGGTTTTTATTAAAACAAAAAGAGGAAACATATATCATACAGGTGACTGGAAAATAGATAAAAATCCTATTATAGGTAAAAAATTTGATTTTAAAAATTATGAAATTTTAAAAAAAAATAAAATTGATTTACTAGTTGGTGATTCAACTAATTCTAACATATCTGATCCATCAAGGTCTGAGTCAGAGCTGACTAAAAGTTTTGATAAATTATTTAAAAGTCTTAAAGGTCGAATTGTTGTTACTTGTTTCTCTTCAAATATAGCTAGATTAAAAACCATTATTACTTCTGCAAAATCTGAAAAAAAATCTATTTTTATTGTTGGTAGGAGTGTTAAAAGGGCTGTTCAAACTGCAATAGAACAGGGTTTAATTGATAATTTTGAAATTATTAATGAAAAAAAATTTAAAGATTTTAAAAAAGATAAAGTAGTTTTAATTTGCACTGGTAGTCAAGGTGAAAAAAATTCTGCTTTAATGAAAATAGCAGCTGATGTACATAATAATATAAGTTTGAGCAATAAAGATAATTTAATTTTTTCTTCAAAGGAAATTCCAGGAAACGAAAAATCTATTTCTTTTTTAAAAAATTCTTTTGCTTCTTTAGGTTTAAAAATTATTGATGATCAAGATGAATTTGTTCATGTATCTGGACATCCAAGTAAAAATGAAATTATTGAATTTTATAAATATATAAAACCCATTTCTTTTATACCTATGCATGGAGAGTATATGCATTTAATTAAACATTTAGAAATAACTAAAGACTTAGGTATTAAAAAATCTCTAATATCTATGAGTGGAGATTTATGTGAATTGGATCTTAATAATAAAAATCATAAAATTATTGATCAATTTATTGTTAAGAAATTACCAATTATACAAAATAATATAATTAAGGAATCTTTATTTTTAAATGAAAGATCTAAGATGATTTTTAATGGTATCGCAAGTATAAATTTAATTCTTAACAAAAAATTTGATATAATTGAATTGTCTATTAAAAAAAAAGGATTTCCTTTTGATGATGGTTCTGAACATTTGATTAATGAAATAAAAGAAAATTTGTTAAATAAATTTTTATTTTTAAAAGATAACTTAGATGAAAAAATGCTATCTGAATTTTTAAATGAGCTTTCAAAAAAAGCTTTTAATAAATTTTATGGTTTAAAGCCCGAAATAATTGTTCATACTATGATAATATGAGATTTTTGTTCTTCTTATTTATAATTTGGTGGGTAATATTTATGATTATTTTACCTATTAAAAGGAAGAATTTTATTGATGGAATCCCTAATAAATCGTTTATTTTTACAAAAGGATTATTTGCTCTTATAGCTTCATTAATTATTTCTGTTATTCTTATAAAAAATGAAGCTCAATTATTTGATTTTATAAAATGAAACTCTCTAAATATCTTATAAATACACTTAAAGAATCTCCAAAAGAAGCAACAATTATATCACACAAGTTATTGCTTAGAGCTTCTATGATCAAGCAACACTCTTCAGGTATATATATTTGGTTACCTTTAGGATTTAAAGTATTAAAAAATATTGAAAAAATTATTCGAGAAAACCAGGAACAAATTGGATGTCATGAGTTATTAATGCCAACAATTCAATCCGCTGATTTATGGAAAAAAAGCGGTAGGTACGAAGATTACGGTAAGGAGATGCTTCGCATTCAAGACCGTCACAAAAATGAATTGTTATATGGACCTACTAATGAAGAAGTTATAACAGATTTTTTTAACGACTACGTAAATAGCTATAAAAATCTTCCGAAATATTTATATCACATACAATGGAAATTTAGAGATGAAATTAGACCTAGATTTGGAGTGATGAGAGGAAGGGAGTTTCTAATGAAAGATGCTTACAGCTTTGATTTAACTAAAGAAGACTCTTTTTTGACATATAAAATTTTTTTTAAAAGCTATCTTAAAACTTTTATTGATCTAGGCCTTCAGCCAATTCCTGTTAAAGCTGAATCGGGAGCTATAGGAGGGGATTTATCCCATGAGTTTCAAATTCTAGCAAATACTGGAGAGAGTGAAATAGCATATGATTCTAAATTAACCTCAGATAATCTACTTAATCTTTCTTTTGATGAAATTAATAGTCTTTATTCAGCTTCTGATGATTTAATTGATAAAAATAAAAAAGATGTTGTGATTGGTAGAGGAATTGAAGTTGGTCATATCTTTTATTTTGGAACAAAGTATTCCAGTCCATTAAAAGCAAACGTCTTAACCCAGGAAGGCAAAAATGTTGAAGTTCATATGGGATCTTATGGAATTGGAGTCTCGCGATTAGTTGGAGCAGTTATCGAAGCATACCATGATGAAAAAGGAATAACATGGCCTTTTAAAATAGCGCCTTTTAAAATTAATATAATAGCATTGGAAGAATTAATTGATAATGAAGAAATTAAAAAATTATATCTTTCACTTTTAAAAAAATACAAAGACATAATTTTTGATGATAGGGATATTTCTATTGGTAAAAAAATAAAAGATTCTGAATTAATAGGAATTCCTTGGACTATAATTGCTGGAAAAAATTTTAAAGAGTTTAATAAGCTTGAATTGGTAAATCGCTCTAATAATCAATCTATTACTCTATCCGTAAGTGATTTGGAAAAATTTGATTATGAGAAAAATTTTTATTAAACTATCATTATCATATATTTTTAATTTTAAAAAAGATAAAGCTATTTCTATTTCTACTTTTTTGTCTTCAATAGCTATAATTCTAGGTATTTCAATTTTAATAACTGTTATGTCAGTTATGAATGGTTTTAGATCTGAGCTCATGTCCTCTCTCGTTGGTATAAAAGGAGATTTCACTATTTATGATTTAGATCAAACAAATTTAAACTCTCTTAAAAAAAAATATCCTGATATTACATTTATAGAAAATGTTGAAAATAGAGTAATTGTCTCTTCAAAAGAAAGTATTGAAGGAGTTATAATGAAAAGTTTAAAAATTAATGATTTTAAATCAATGCAAATGCTAACTGATAATTTATTTGAATTAGAGTCTAGTTTTGATAACTGGGTATTTATTGGTATAGAACTAGCACAACAACTTGATTTAAAAGTGGGAGATGAAATTAGTATTCATAATTCTGGCTCAGAGATGACAATTTTGGGCCCTGTTTTAAACTCAACCATACTAAAAGTTAAAGGTATTTTTAATTTAGGTATGTATGAATTTGACAGGTATTATATTTATTCTAATATCTTTTCCTTTAAAAACCTTCAAAACCAATCTTTAATTGATGTTTATTTAAATAATCATAATAGCAAAGATATAGCTTCTGATATTAAAAATTTTTCTTACCTTTCATGGTCAGAGCAAAATCTATCCTTATCACAAGCACTTAATACAGAAAAAAATGTTATGTTTATTATACTTTTTTTTATTATCATAATTTCTTGCTTCACTATAATTTCAAATCAAATTTTTTTTATTAAGGAAAAATTTAAAGATATAATCCTTCTTAAGTCACTAGGTATAGAAAATTATATAATTAATATTATTTTTTTTATTAATTCCTTTATAATATCAATAATCTCAATTCTTATTGGAACAATCTTGGGATTAATATTTTCCATAAATATTGGTATCATTGAAAAAATATTATCTTATTTATTAGATTATAGTTTATTTAATAATGAAATTTACTATCTTTCAAAATTACCTTATGAAATTAATCTAGCTGATATTTTATTAATAATTATAATTGCCTTATCCTCAGTATTGATTGCTTCTATTATTCCTTTATTTAGAATTTATAAAATTAAACCAAATCTAGTTTTAAGATGACAGATATATTAAGAATTCAATCTTTAACTAAGTCTTATCCTTCTCCTGAAAAAAAATTAACAGTACTAAAAGATTTAAATTTTAACCTTGAAAAAAATAAAAGTATGTTTTTGTTTGGACCTTCTGGTTGCGGTAAATCTACCTTTTTAAATATGATTATTGGTTTAGACAATCCTGACCAAGGAGATATTTTTGTCAATAATAAATTACTTATCGAAAATAAAAATAATCTCCTAAAAGATTATATTGGTATAGTTTTCCAAGATCATTACCTTATTAATGAATTAAATGTCACTGAAAATCTTCTAATTAAATCAAATGATGAAGATCACTTAAATTTCTTATTAAAAAATTTAGAAATTAATGATTTAAAAAATAATTATCCAAATCAATTATCTAATGGACAAAAACAAAGAGTTTGTGTAGCTAGATCTTTAATAAATAAACCAAAGATTATAATAGCTGATGAACCAACTTCTTATTTAGATAGAAAAAACTCCGATAAAGTTATTGATATACTAATTAAGTATACCAAGAGCTTTGAAACTTCTCTTATTGTTTCTTCCCATGATATTTCATATAAAGGACTATTTGATTTATCATATACAATTGAAAATATGAATTTAAAGAAATGCTAATACCCCTTAGAAATTATTCTAACTACTCAATATGTGAATCAAATATAAAAATTGATGATTTGATTAATTTTGCTGTCATTGAAAAATTAGAAGCAATTGCTTTAACTGACTATAAGTTGCTGTCTGGATCTTTAGAATTTTCTATCAAATGTATAAAAAATAGGATTCAGCCAATTATCGGTATTGATTTGGATTATACTGACAAAACAAACCATACTTCAAGAATAACTTTTTTGTCTATAAATAATAATGGTTATTCTAATCTATGTAAACTATCTACAGAATTTAACGTTAATCCAAATTTTAAATTAAATATAGATAATATCTATAATTATAGTGACGGATTAGTATTAATTCTAGGCGGTCTTTATAGTATTTTTTATGAAATTCCTTTTGAAAAAAATAAATTAGATATTTTTACTGCAGAAATAAAAAAACTTTCTACTTATTTTAAAAATAATATCTTTTTTGAATATGATTTAAACTTAAATAATAATTACTTATCTAATATTTCTAAAAAATTAAAGATTAATTCTTTTTTAAGTTCTTTTAGTTTTTATAAAAATGAAAATGATTATGATGGAATTGAAATCTTAAACTGTTTAAAAAATGGTAAATATAAGCAAAACTCAACTTTTCAAGTAAAAAATAATTATTATTTAAATAATAATAATTTCAATAATGAAAAATATTCTCAATTTATTGAAAATTCAAATTTAATTAGTCAGAAAACTATATTTAATCTAAGAGAAAAAACACCAAAGCTTCCTAATTATAGTAATAAAAAAGATTTTGATGAAAATAGTGAGTTGATAAAACAAGCTAGATCTGGCTTAGATTTAAGATTAAAAAAAATATTCCCCAATTTATCTATAGAGGAATTTAATAAAGTAGTTCAAAGATATAGAGATCGAAATGAGTATGAATTAAATATAATTAATAAAATGAATTATGCAGGTTACTTTTTAATAGTTTCTGATTTTATTCAATGGGCAAAATCCAAATATATACCAGTTGGTCCTGGAAGGGGATCTGGTGCTGGTTCAATTGTCGCTTGGTCTTTAATGATTACAGATATTGATCCGATAAAATTTGGATTACTTTTCGAAAGATTCCTTAATCCTGATAGAGTATCACTCCCAGATTTTGACATCGATTTTTGTAAAACTAGAAGAGATGAAGTAATTAATTATGTAAAAGATAAATATGGCGATCAAAATGTAGCCCAAATTATCACTTTTGGATCTATGATTTCTCGAGGAATATTACGTGATGTTGGTAGGATAGAAGGGTTACCTTATGGAGAAGTTGATAAAATGGTTAATAAGATACCTTATAACCCCACTAGTCCTTTAACTATTTCTCAATTAAAGGAAGATCATTCTGATCAATTAGGAGACTTACTAAATTCACCTTTACTATCTAAGGCCGAATCAATGGAAGGAGCTTTGAGAAATGTTTCTACTCATGCCGCAGGTATAATTATTTCTACTGATTCACTATATGGAAATATACCTTTATTTAAGGACCAAGACTCTAATCTAATGGCTACTCAATTTAATATGAAAGATTGTGAAAAAGCTGGATTATTGAAATTTGATTTTTTAGGGTTAGCTAATTTAACAATTATTGATGATACTATTAAGTATATTTATATAAATAAAAAAAAATCTATCAAATTAGATGACATAAAATTTGACAATTTAAAAACTTTTGAATTACTTGGAACAGGAAAAACAAAAGGTATTTTTCAAGTAGAAAGTCCTGGTATGATAGATACTTTAATAAAATTAAAACCAAGTAATTTAGATGAAGTCATAGCCGTTATAGCTCTTTACAGACCAGGTCCGATGGATTTAATAGATAGCTTTATAAAA
This sequence comes from Pelagibacteraceae bacterium, assembly GCA_002705265.1. Taxonomy (GTDB): domain Bacteria; phylum Pseudomonadota; class Alphaproteobacteria; order HIMB59; family HIMB59; genus HIMB59. The sequence goes on from PAHR01000026.1 coordinate 71,436, forward strand.
AGAAAGAAAGGTGAAGAAGAAATCAAATATGATCATCCTTTATTAGAGCCAATTTTAAAAGAAACATATGGAATTATAGTTTATCAGGAACAAATAATGAAAATAGTACAAGTAATTGGAGGGTATACCTTAGGTCAGGCAGATATATTAAGAAGAGCTATAGGAAAAAAAATTAAGCAAGAAATTCTAAACTTAAAAGACTCTTTTATAAAAGGAGCATCCCAAAAGGGAATTAAAATCAAAGATTCTGAGAAAATTTTTTCATTAATTGAAAAGTTTGCAAACTATGGTTTTAATAAAAGTCATGCAGCTGCATATGCTGTGATTACTTACTACACAGCTTATTTAAAAGCATATTTTCCTTTAGAGTTCTATTGCCAAATTTTAAACCATAGTTCTAATGATACCGATAAGATATTTTCAATAATTAATGAAATAATTCTTATGAAAATAGAAATAGAACCACCAGATATAAATAAATCTAGTTATGATTTTATAGTTAAAGACAATAAAATAATTTACTCATTATCTGCTTTAAAGGGAGTTGGTATTGAATCTATGAGAGAACTAGTAAGAGAAAGAAGTAATAATGGATTATTTAAGTCTATATCAGACTTTAATAAAAGACTTCCTCAATCAGTATTAAATAAAAAACAAATCGAAAAACTAATATTATCTAACTCTTTTAAATCTATTTTTAGTAATAGAAATGTTTTAATGGGAAACTTGGAAGAAATTTTAAAAAAATCTAATTCTAATTCTTTATTTGAAGATGATATTAAAGATGAGCATTTTTTAAATTTAAAAAACTCAATTAAATTAGATGATATTAAATCTGAATTTGAAAGTTATGGCTTTTTATTTTCAACTAGGAGGCAAACAGAAATATTATCAAAAATTAATAAAAGCAATTATAGAGAATTAATAACTAATAAAGAAGAATTTAATAGTTTTTATTATTTTTATGTCATTAAAGTTCAATATAAAACTACTAGAAATGGAAAAAGATATATCTTGTTAAATGTAATAAATGAATCTGGGAATTTTGATTTAAGATTATTTAATGATGATGTTGATGCCTCAACTTTTCAGGCAAATTTTATTAAAACTAAAATTAAAGCAGCTATCAAAGACGATTTTTATAATCAAAATATTACAGCTATTGAAATTATATATGAAAAAGAACTCTTATCTAAGATTAGCAATTTATCTTACAAAGACTTGTTGAACTTGGATCTTGAAACCAGTGATGCTAATTACGAAATTAAAGGGGAAAATCGTATTATTAAACTCCTTCTTAATTAATTACTTGAATTTTTTTACTATATAGAATAAAAAATCAAAAAAAAACAAACTAATGCCGCTTCGGTGTTTTCGTTGCATTAGTTGAAGTTTAACCGGAGGTTATTATAATGAATATAGAAATATCACTAGAAGATCTTTTGAAAAATGGCTCTCATTTTGGTCATAATAAAAAACGTTGGAATCCAAAGATGGATCAGTACATCTATGGCGAAAAAAATGGTACACACATAATTGATTTACGAAAATCTTTACCTTTAATCGAAAATTCAATTAAATTTGCTCATGAAAGTGCCAAACAAAAAAAGAAATTCCTTTTTGTATCAACAAAAAAACAACATTCAGAATTAGTTAAAAATATAGCTGAAGAAACTAATAATTTTTATGTGAATTTTAGATGGCTTGGAGGAATGTTAACTAATTGGAATACAGTAAAAAGATCAATAAAAACATTAAAAGAATACGAATTAACTCTTTCTTCTGATGAAAGTTTATTTACAAAAAAAGAACTAATAGATATTGAGAAAAAAAAAACAAAGACTTGAAAAAACTCTTGGTGGTATTGTTGATATGTCTAATATTCCAGATGTTATTTTTATTATAGATACAAATAAAGAACACATAGCTGTTTTAGAAGCCAATAAACTTGGCATACCTATAATTGGTATTATAGATACTAATTGTGATCCAGATCTAATTGATTATCCGATTCCTGCAAACGATGATGGTGTAAAGTCCGTTCAGTTTTTATTGGATAACTTTATTAAAGCAATCAAAATATCAGAAGTTAACAAAGAACAAACTAAAGATGAAGATATTGAGAAAGAGTCATAAACATGACCACTATGGAATTAATTAAGAAATTAAGAGACGCAACCGGTAGTGGGATAGTAGATTGTAAAAAAGCTCTGTCTGAGAATAGTAATGATTTGGAAGCTTCTATCAAATGGCTTAGAGAAAA
>PAHR01000002.1 GCA_002705265.1 Pelagibacteraceae bacterium
AGTTATCAAATCATACGGGGAGTTTGATCAACGACTAAAAGATATTGTATTAATGTTTTTTAATAAAAATTGGATTGATGCTGAATTAAAAGCAGGAAAAAATCCTGGTGCTTTTTCAGCATCAACAATTCCATCAGTCCACCCGTATATCCTTACAAACTATCATGGCAAAACTAGAGATGTAATGACTCTTGCTCACGAATTAGGTCATGGCTGTCATCAATTTTTATCATCAGAGCAGGGTATGCTTTTATCTAATACGCCTCTGACTTTAGCTGAGACAGCAAGCGTATTTGGAGAGATGATGACATTTAGGAATTTGTTAAATAGCAGTTCCACTAAAGATAAGAAATTTTTATTGTCATCAAAGATAGAAGATATGATTAACACAGTGGTTAGGCAAATTTCTTTTTTTGAATTTGAAAAAGTCATACATAGTGAAAGAAAAACAGGAGAGTTAAGTTCAGAAAGGATATCTGAAATTTGGATGGAAACACAATCCAAAAGCTTAGGTCCAAGTATAGAATTATCAGGAAATTATAAATATTATTGGACTTATATACCTCACTTTATTCACACGCCTTTTTATGTTTATGCTTATGCTTTTGGTGACTGTTTGGTAAACATCTTAGTTCAATTATTTGATGAGAATTACCCCAATTTTAAAAATCTATATTTAGATTTATTAAAAAGCGGAGGTTCCAAACATTATAGTAATGTTTTAAAACCCTTTAATATTGATTTAAAAAATAACAAAAGCTGGGATAAGGGACTTAGTTTAATAACTAGCTTAATAGATGATTTTGAAAATTCGTTATAAATGTCTGAGGATAATAATTTATTTTCACGTGTAAAGAGATACTCTCAAGTCACTACTTCTATATCTTCTCTAGCGTCAAAATTTGCTGGAAAAAAATATCTTAATTTATCACTTGATGATAAAAAATATGCAGCTCAAATTACTGAAATTTTAGGTAACCTTAAAGGACCTTTAATGAAAGTAGCACAATTGAGCTCTACAATTCCAGATTTATTACCTCCAGAGTATGCAAAAAAATTATCTGAACTTCAATCTAATGCACCGCCAATGTCCTGGGTATTTGTTAAAAGAAGAATGAAAACTGAGCTAGGGGAAAAATGGGAAAATAATTTTAAACTTTTTAATAAAGAAGCTAGCTATGCCGCCTCCTTAGGTCAGGTTCATAAAGCGCTATTAAAAAACAATGAAAAGGTAGCGTGTAAGTTGCAATATCCTGATATGAGTTCGGCTGTAGAAGCAGACCTAAACCAATTAAAATTTATTTTTAAAATTTATTCAAGTTATAACAAATCAATTCAAATCAAAGAAATATACAAAGAAATTGAAGCGAGATTAAAAGAAGAATTAGATTATAAATTAGAACATAAGCATTTAAGAATTTTTAAACACATTCATCAAGGTAATTCATTTGTCAAAATTCCAGAAGTTCATTCAAAAATCTCAACTGATAGATTACTTGTAATGAGTTTTTTAGAAGGTAAAAAACTAATCGATTTTAAAAAAGCTCCAAAAAAAATAAGAAATGAACTAGCAAAAAAATTATTTTTAACTTGGTACTTTCCCTTTTATAGATATGGAATTATTCATGGAGACCCTCATCTTGGTAATTACTCAGTTGATAAAAAAAATAACATTAATTTATTTGACTATGGTTGTGTGAGAGTATTCCCTCCAAAATTTGTTAAAGGAGTAATAGATCTTTACTTTGCTCTGAAAAAAAACGATAAGAAAAAAATTAAAGCCGCTTACATAGCTTGGGGGTTTAAAAATATTGATGATAAATTAATGAATGTACTAAATAAGTGGGCACTATTTTTATATGACCCTATTTTAAATAATGGAATTAGAAGAATACAAGAATCTGATAGTGGTATTTATGGTGCTAAAATTGCCGGAGAAGTTCATTCTGAGTTAAAAAGATATGGTGGTGTGAAGCCACCCAGAGAATTTGTTTTTATGGATAGAGCAGCAGTTGGATTAGGTTCAATTTTTATTCACCTTAAAGCAGAGTTGAACTGGTATAAATTATTTCATGAGCTTATAAAGGATTTTGATATTAAAAAAGTTGCAGAAAATCAAAAAAAGGCACTTAGAACTTAGTTTTTTCGTTTTTAATAAGTAATTCATATTAATTAATTACGATATAAATGTGTTTTTTTAAATCTATATCTTGCAATCATAATTATAATCAATAATTTCTATTATTGTTTTTTTAAATCGAGACAATTTAAATTTACATAGGAATAATTTATGATAATAGGCGTACTCAAAGAAAAAAATAAATATGAAAATAGAGTTGCAGCATCCCCGGATGAAGTCAAATCTTATGTTAAATCAGGCCATCAGGTAATAATCGAAAAATCAGCAGGATTACCTTCTGGTTTTAATGATGCCTCATATAAGGAATCAGGCGCATCCATACACTCAAGCAAAGAAATATTTAATAAAGCTCAAATTTTAATAAAAATTCAATTACCCAATAAAGAGGAATTAGCATTAGTTAAATCAAATACTGTTCTGATATCTCAAGTTCAGACACATTTAAACAAAGATTCAATCGATTTTCTTAATAAGAAAAAAGTTTCAATTTTTGCTTTAGAAAGAATTCCAAGAATAACAAGAGCACAAAATATGGACATACTTTCTTCCCAGGCTAATTTAGCTGGTTACCATGCAGTGATAGATGCTGCAGCAGAATTTAATAGAGTTTTACCTATGTTTATGACTGCAGCGGGTAAAATTAATCCAGCTAATGTTTTAGTTGTAGGAGCTGGTGTTGCAGGGTTGCAGGCAATAGCAACTGCTAAAAGACTTGGCGCAATTGTATATGGTACAGATGTCAGATCTGCCTCAAAAGAACAAGTAGAAAGCTTAGGTGGTAAATTTGTTATGGTAGAAGATAAGGAATCAAAAGATGCTGAAACAAGTGGTGGTTATGCAAAAGAGATGAGCGCCGAATATCAAAAAAAACAAGAAGCTCTTCTTGCTGATACTTTAAAAAACATTGATATAATTATTTGTACTGCTCAAATACCAGGAAGAAAAGCCCCTTTAGTAATTAAAAAATACATGATTGAAAATATGAAACCGGGTTCTGTCATAGTTGATTTAGCTGTAGAATCAGGTGGAAATTGTGAATACAGCCAAGTTGGAAAAATCGTTAATAAAAATAGTGTAAAGATTGTTGGGCACGCAAACGTTCCGGGAAGAGTGGCTAGTAATGCTTCTTCCTTATTTTCAAAGAATATTTCGAACTTTTTAAGTTTAATGAATTTTGAAAGCAAGAAATCATTTTATGATTTAAAAGACGAGATTATAAAATCAACTCTAGTTTGCGCTAATGGAAAGATACTTATAAAGTAAGGAGAAAATATGTCAGAATTATCAAATCAATTAGAAAAATTATCTTATCAAGCTCAAGAAATTTCGAATGAAGCTAGCCAATTAGCTGCAACTGTAATGGGATCCAGCCAAGGTCACAGTGATTTTTTAGTATTTGGTTTTACTGTTTTAATTTTGGCATGCTTTGTGGGATATTATGTTGTTTGGTCAGTGACCCCAGCCCTTCATAGTCCTTTAATGGGAGTAACAAATGCCATTTCATCTGTAATTATTGTTGGTGCATTGCTGGCAGCCGGTCCAATTGACAGCTCTTTATCAAAAATATTTGGACTTATAGCTGTAGCTCTTGCCGCTGTAAATATTTTTGGAGGATTTGTTGTAACAAATAGAATGCTCTCAATGTTTAAAAAGAAACAATAGGTTATAAATGTCAGGTATTTCTTCAGTATTATATTTGTTTTCAGCAGTTTTATTTATTTTATCTCTTAGAGGTCTAAGCCATCCAACGACAGCTAGACGAGGTAACATGTTTGGCATGCTTGGAATGGCGATAGCAATTGGAACTACAATAGCTTCCCCAGGGGTATTAAGCTATCAAGAAATTGGAATTGCTTTTATTATTGGTGGGTTAATTGGAACAACTATAGCTTTAAGGATACAGATGACTGCTCTTCCGCAGTTGGTTGCAGCATTTCATAGTTTAGTTGGTTTGGCAGCGGTTTTTGTTGCAGGTTCAGCTTTCTATAATCCTAGTGCTTTTGATATTGGAAGTGTTGGTTCTATTCCAACTGGAAGTTTAATTGAAATGGCAATTGGCACAGCTATTGGGGCAATAACATTTACAGGATCAATTATAGCTTTTGGTAAGTTGCAAGGTTTTGTTACTGGTAATCCTTTAGTTTTCAAAGGCCAGCATTTCTTAAATCTAATAATTGGTTTAGTAATAATAGGATTAATTGTAAAGTTTTGCCTAGTTCAAACACCAGAATATTTTTGGTTAATAGTAATAGCATCTTTTGCAATTGGATTTTTATTAATTCTTCCAATCGGTGGAGCAGATATGCCAGTTATTGTTTCAATGCTTAATTCATACTCTGGATGGGCAGCAGCTGGAATTGGTTTTACTCTTTCAAATAACTTATTAATTATCACAGGAGCTTTAGTTGGATCTTCAGGTGCAATTTTGAGTTATATAATGTGTAAAGGAATGAATAGATCTTTTATAAATGTCTTACTAGGTGGTTTCGGTGGCGAACAGGCAGCAGCTGCTTCTGGTGAAAAAGATGATCGTCAGCCAAAACAAGGTAATGCCGCAGATGCAGCTTTTATGATGAAAAATTGTTCATCAGTTATAATAGTTCCAGGTTACGGTATGGCCGTCGCACAAGCACAACATGCTCTTAGAGAAATGGGAGATTTACTCAAAAAAGAAGGAGTGGAAGTAAGGTATGCTATTCACCCCGTTGCTGGAAGAATGCCAGGTCATATGAATGTATTACTTGCTGAAGCAAATGTTTCTTATGATGAAGTATTAGAACTAGATGAAATAAATAGAGATTTTTCAAGTACAGATGTAGCTTTTGTAATTGGAGCGAATGATGTAACTAACCCTGCTGCTAAAACTGATAAAACAAGTGCCATTTATGGAATGCCAATTTTAGATGTGGAAGATGCAGGTCAAGTATTTTTTGTTAAACGTGGTATGGCAAGTGGTTATGCTGGTGTACAAAATGAACTTTTTTTTAGAGATAACACTCTTATGCTTTTTGGTGATGCTAAAAAGGTGTGCGAAGATGTTATTAAAGGATTAGAAAATTAGTCGTATTTCTTTTTTCTCATAAGCTTCTTAAATCTTTTTACTGATTCTGCTTTTTCACGAAGTTTTCTTTCAGAAGGTTTTTCATAATTTTTTCTAAGTTTTAATTCTTTAAAAATCCCTTCTCTTAGTAGCTTTTTTTTAAGTACACGAATAGCTGCCTCTATATTATTATCCCTTACTTGAACTTCTATGGTCAATCTATTATCCTCATAAGGGCGTATTTATATATAAATGATTAAATCAAAGCAAGAAAAATTAGTTAATTTATTTATTAAAAACGTTACTAAATTTGGCTGGTCTAGAGATACTTTACTTGGAACTGCCAAAAAAATGAAGATTTCCACATCGATTTTGGCAAAAAGTTTTCCTAATTTTGAGGAAGATGTATTGAAATTTATAATTTCTAAAAATAACCAAAAAGTAGAAAAACATTATAAATCTTTTAATCATGATAGATTAAGAATGAGAGACAGGATTAAAACAATATTAGAGTTAAAATTTGAAACCAATAAGCATTTAAAAGAAGCTCTTCCAGAAATGTTAAAATATTTATTGAGGCCTGGTAATATTTTAAGCTCCTTAAAATTATTAAATGATAATAGTACTTTTATTTGGAATCTTGCAGGTGATAATTCAAATGATATTAGCTATTACACTAAAAGAGGACTGCTTTCGATAATTTATCTTTCAACTTTAATTTATTGGTTAAATGATAATTCAGAAAAAATGATTGCTACAAAATCATTTATTAGTAAATCTGTTGATGGTGTTGTTGATGGAGTTTCTAAGCTTAAACAACTATCAATATTAAAAAACCTAGCACAAAACTTTTTCGACAAGAGGTATAAAGCTTCTTCCTAGTAATTATGGTTTTGCTGTAATTCCTCCGTCAATTATTAATTCAGTTCCAGTTGTATATTGACTTTCATCACTTAATAAAAACATAATACCGTCAGCAATTGCGTTTGGCTGAATTATTTTCTTTATAGGCATAAAATTTTTTAATTTTTTTTTTGACTCAGGATTCTTTTTCCATCTTTTTTGCATAGGAGTTTCAACTGCTCCTGGTAAGATTGAATTAGACCTAATATTGTAAGGTCCATATTGAATAGCTATTGATTTAGATAGTCTAATCATAGCTGCTTTAGAGGCACCGTAAGCATCTTGAGGTTTATCATCACCAGAAAGAGCATCAATTGATGAAATATGAACCAATGATCCAAATTTTTTCTTTTTCATTTTTGGAATAATGATTTTAATTAATTGTGCCATTGTTTTTAGGTTTATTTCAAAGACTTTATCCCAAACATTTAAATCAATTTTTTCAGCAGAGGTATCCTTGTCAAACCAAAGAACACCTGTTGTATTAACTAAATAATCAATGCTTTTAAATTTTTTATAGAAAAAATTAATAGTTTTTTCAGTTTTCAAATAGTCTGTTAAATCTAATTTTTCATATTTGAAGTATTTATTTTTGAGAAATTTAGAAGGTGGATTTTTAATATCTAGCACTAAAACATTGATTTTTTCATTTATTAATTTATGAACTGTGGATAACCCAACACCACCACAACCACCTGTAACAATTGCTGTTTTACCTTTGAAATTAAGCTTCATTTAATCATTAAACTATAGAAATTAAAAACAAAACACAATAAAAGTGTAATTTATATTTTTTAAAATATTTATTCTGATATAAATTTCCGTGCTAGGAATAACAATAATGGATATGCAAAAAACAATTACCCCAATTAATAATACTTTATACCTCGAAAGACCTTATTTAGAAATTAAACAAATTGATAATATTTTAGAAAATTCTCAAAAAGCTTTTAAAGTTTGGCGCGAAACAAAAATTCATGAACGCATACAAGTAGTTAATAAATTTATAGATAATATGATTAGTTTAACTGATGAAGTTAAAAAAGAAATTTGCTGGCAAATCGGAAGGCCAATTTCACAATGTGGAAGCGAACTAAGAGGTTTTGAAGAAAGATCAAGATATATGGCAGAGGTGGCTGAAGAATGTTTAAGTGATATTTCAGCTAGAAATAATGAAGAATTTGATAATTACATTTTCAAAGCACCTTTAGGGGTAATTTTTATTATGGCGCCTTGGAATTACCCAGTTATGACAGCTACTAATACAATAGTTCCAGCATTGTTATCTGGTAATAGTATAATTTTAAAACATTCATCACAAACCCCAATGTGTGCAGAGTTAATTTCAAAAGCACTTCAAGATACTGGAATCCCTGAAGGGTTATTTCAATTTATTCACACAACCCATAATGTATGTGAAAAAATAATATCAGATTCAAGAGTAGCTCATGTAGTTTTTACTGGCTCTGTTAAAGGCGGCAAGGAAATTAAAAAATATATTGGCCAAAGGTTTATTAATGTTGGCTTAGAGTTAGGAGGTAAGGATCCAGCATACGTTAGATCAGATTGTGATTTAAATCATGCTATTGAAAATCTTATTGATGGTGCTTTCTTCAACTCTGGTCAATCATGTTGTGGAATTGAAAGAATTTATGTAGATAAAAGTATTTTTAATGAATTTGTCGAAGGTGCAAAAAGCTTAACTGAAAAATATATATTAGGAGATCCTTCTGATATTAAAACAAATCTTGGACCAGTTGTAAGGATTTCCGCTGCAAACTTTATCAGAACTCAGGTGCAAGAAGCACTATCTCAGGGAGCCAATAAAGTTGTTGATGAAAATTTATTTCCAATTTCATCGGAAGATAATTGCTATATATCTCCGCAGATTTTAACTAATGTTAACCATGATATGAGGTTTATGACGGAAGAAACTTTTGGACCAACTGTAGGGATTATGTCTGTAAATAATGAAAATGAAGCTGCTGAATTAATGAATGATAGCCCTTATGGTTTAACTGCTTCACTTTGGACAAAAGATTTGGAATTTTCTAAAAGTTTTGGAAAAAAGATAGATACAGGAACTTTTTTTATGAATAGATGTGATGCTTTAGATCCTGCACTGGCTTGGACGGGTGTGAAGGATACAGGAATAGGATGTTCTTTATCTAAATTAGCATTTGATCATCTTACAAGGCCCCAAAGCTTTCATTTGAGAAAAATAGTTTAGTAGTTTATTTATGCCAAATTTAATTTCTAGCTATGTAAAATTTATCGATGGCATAACAAGCATTATAGGTAAAGTTACTATGTACCTTGTTTTTGTAATGATGTTTATTCTTGTGCTGTCTTTTGTAACTAGAAATATAATTAACTTCCCACTTATTTGGATAATTGAAATGGCCCAATTTACAATGACCGCATATTATTTAATGGGAGGTGCCTATTCTATGATGGATGATCAGCATGTTAGGATGGATTTAGTTTATGGAAGTTTATCTGAAAAAAATAAAGCTAAAATGGATTTATTTACAAGTTCATTTCTTATTTTTTATTTAATTATTTTACTTTTAGGTTCTTATTCAAGTTTAATTTATACAATTGAAACAAATCAAAAATTATTTACTGCTTGGGCTCCTTATGTTTGGCCTATTAAGTGTATTATGTCTATGGGCATTTTATTAATGTTACTTCAATCTTTTTCAGTTTTTTTTAAAGATTTAGCAAAAGTTAGAGGACTTAAAATTTAATGTTTGCTCAATATCTAAGCTATGAAGCTATAGCAATATTAATGTTTTCATCAATGCTTCTAATGCTTGTTACAGGTCAAAGAGTTTTTGGAGCAATTGGATTTGTTGCATCTGCAGCTGCTTTACTTATTTGGGGAACTGGCGGAGTTGAAATGCCTTATACAGCAACTTGGAAATTATTTAAATGGTACCCGATGTTAACCCTCCCATTATTTATTTACATGGGTTATATGATATCAGAATCAGGAATTGCAAATGATTTATATAAAATGTTCCACTATTATTTTGGAGGAACTCAAGGTGGATTAGCTATGGGAACTATGGGGATGATGGTGGCAATTTCAGCTATGAATGGTCTTAGTGTTGCAGGTATGGCTGTTGGAGCAACTATAGCAATACCAGAAATGCTTAAAAGAAATTATGACAAGCGAATGATAACGGGAGTTGTTCAGGCAGGTAGTTCTTTAGGCATACTTATTCCACCAAGCGTGGTTTTAGTATTGTATGGAATGATTGCAAGGCAACCTGTAAGTAAATTATGGTTAGCCGGAGTAATTCCTGGTTTGATGATGGCATCGCTTTTTATCTTATACATATACATTAGGTGTAAACTTCAACCAGAGTTAGGACCAACCCTTTCCAAAGAAGAAAGAAAAATTTCCCCATTGGCAAAACTTAAATTATTAAGAGCTGGAATTATTCCCTTTTTAATCTTTTTTTCTATGACAGGGCTTTTTGTGATGGGCATTGCAAGTTTAGTTGAATGTTCGGCTGTAGGAGCTTTAGCGGCAACAATAGCCGCTTATAGTAAAGGAAGATTGAATAAAAAAGTTATTGATAATGTTTTAAGAAAAACTTTAGGTGTTTCATGTATGTTTATGTGGATCATACTCGCTGCTTTATGTTTTGGTGCAGTATTTGATGGAATTGGCGCTGGAAGAGCTATTGAAAACCTTTTTATTGAGAGGTGGAATCTAAGTCCTTGGGAAGTTTTAATAATGATGCAACTTTCATACATAATAATGGGAATGTTTTTGGATGACACTGCTATGTTAGTTATAGTTGCCCCACTTTATGTTCCTTTAATTAAAATTTTAGGATTTAATCCAATTTGGTACGGAGTCTTATATACTATAACTTGTCAAATTGCCTATATGACCCCGCCTTTTGGTTACAACTTGTTTTTAATGAGAGCAATGGCCCCTAAAGAAATTACATTATTAGATATTTATAAATCGATAATACCGTTTGTTTTAGTAATGTTGTTTGGACTTATTTTGCTTATGGTTTTTCCACAAATAGCTCTATGGTTACCTGATAAAGTTCTTGGTTAATAAATAATAGATAAAAATCTATCAATTTACTTTTTTGATATATATAATCCACTTAGGAGGAAAAGATAATGAGTGAAAAGAAAATTAAATCAAAATTATCAAACCGTAGAGGCTTTTTAAAAAAAGCCGGTCTAGTAACAGCTGCTACTATTGGGGCTTCAACAATAAAAGCACCTTATGGTTATGCTGCTTCTAATCCAGTAAAATGGAGACTTCAGACTTATTCAGGAGCACCTTTAGGGGCTCATGTTGTAAAACCTCAAATTGAAGCTTTTAATAAAGCTGCTCATGGTGAAATGGAAATTGAACTCTATTATGCTGATCAATTAGTTCCAACTGACGAATTATTTAGAGCAATGCAGGCAGGAACAATTGATGCAGTTCAAAGTGATGATGCTACAATGGGTTCTCCTGTTGACATTTCAGTCTTTGGTGGATATTTCCCATTCGCAACAAGGTACAGCTTAGATGTTCCAGCTATGTTTAAGTATTATGGCTTAGATGATATTTGGGCTGAAGCTTATGGTGAAGTTGATAACGTAACATGGTTAAGCACTAGTGCTTGGGATCCGTGTCATTTATTTACTGTAAAAAAACCAGTTAGATCTTTAGCAGATATGAAAGGTCTTAGAGTTTTTGGAGTGCCTACAGCAGGGCGTTTCATGGCTAAATATGGATTAATACCTGTTATTGTGCCTTGGGATGATGTTGAAGTGGCAATGCAAACTGGTGAACTTGATGGAGTATGTTGGTGTGGATTCACAGAGGCATATGAAGTTGGATGGGCAGACATTTGTAATTATGCATTAACAAACTCAGTTACCGGAGCTTGGTTTGGTTCATATTTTGCTAACTCAAATAGTTGGAGTAAATTATCTCCAAAACTTCAAGAGTTATTTAAAATGTCAATCGATCAATCTCATTACTATAGACAAGTATGGTATTGGGGTGGAGAGGCAGATCTTCGTGTTAATGGCAAGAAGATGGAACTCACAAGCATACCTGCTAATGAGTGGAGTCAGGTTGTTAACGATGCTTCAGGATTTTGGGATGAAGTTGCTCAGCAAAGTCCAAGAAGTGCTAAAGTTGTTGAAGCATTTAAGATTTATGCTTCTACAATGGATAAAGCCGGCTATCCTTATAGATAGATAAAATAATATAAAATTTCACCCCGACATATTTGTGTTGGGGTGAACCCAAAAATTAAATCAAATGACAATAACTTTTAGTGAATTAAAGAAGAAAATTAACAAAAAAGAAATTGACACTGTCTTAGTTAGTTTATCTGATATGCAGGGAAGACTTACTGGTAAAAGAGTAACGGGTAAAGCTTTCTTAGACTATGTCCATAAAGAAACCCATTTTTGTGACTATCTTTATACAGTTGATATGGATATGTATACAGTGCCAGGATATAAATCGTCTTCTTGGGATACTGGATATGGAGACATGACTGTTAAACCTGATTTAAAAACAATAAAAGTTCTACCTTGGCTAGAAAAAACAGCAATTATTTTAGGAGACTCTTATGATCATGAAGGAAAACTACCTTTACAGCATTCAACTAGGCAAATTTTAAAAGAAGCAATACAAAAAGCAAACTCCATGGGATTTCAACCTATGATTGGTTCAGAATTAGAGTTTTTTTTATTTAATCAAACGTATGATGAAATACATACTAATCATTACAAAAATTTAAAAGAGTCTTCTTGGTATATTGAAGACTATATGATTTTTCAAACTTCAAAAGAGGAACCATATTTAAGAGACTTAAGAAATGGACTATTAGAGTCCGGAGTTTACGTTGAGTGTACTAAAGGTGAAGCAGCGCCAGGTCAGCAAGAAATTAATGTTGTTTTTACAGATGCTTTATCTATGGCTGATGATCATATTTTAATAAAAAATGCTGCCAAAGAAATAGCTTTTCAGCACAATAAAGCTGTTAGTTTTATGGCAAAATATAAAGAAGAAGTCTGTGGTTGTTCTTGTCATATACATAATTCTTTATTTAATATTAAAACGAAAAAAAATGTTTTTGCAGATTCAAAAGATAAAATGGGTATGTCTAAAATTTTTAAAAGTTATATAGCCGGACAAATTGAATTTTTAAGTGATTTATCAATTTTTTTAGCGCCTAATGTTAATTCTTATAAAAGATTCCAAGAAGGTTCTTTCGCTCCAACAAAATCAGCTTGGGGTATTGATAATAGAACAGCTGGCTTTAGGTTAGCTGGTCACGGGAATTCAATCAGAATTGAATGTAGAGTGCCAGGTTCTGACGTAAACCCTTATCTTTCATTTGCAGGATTAATATTGGCAGGTTTATATGGAATTGAAAATAATTTGAAATTAGAAGCTCCTATTTCAGGAAACTTATATTCAAATAAAAAACTTAAAGAGGTTCCTAAAACTTTAAATCAAGCAATTGATTTAGCTAGAAAGTCAAAATTATTGCCAAAAATATTTCCCCAAGATGTATTAGATCATTACATTCATGCTGCAGAATGGGAACAGTCAGAATATGATAAGTCTGTAAATGATTGGGAACACAGAAGATATTTTGAAAGAACTTAAGATAAGGAGCCGATGATGCAAAATATGAATTGGAATTATCCAACTACTATTTGGTTTGGGTTAAATAGATCAAAAGAAATACAACAAGCTTGTGATTTTTTAGGTATTAAAAAACCATTAATTGTCACTGACCCAGGACTTTTAAAAACAAATATTATTGAAAATATTAATGATTCCTTATCAGTTAAAACAAATGTTTTTTCAGATGTACAGGGAAATCCAACTGGAACTAATGTAGACGAAGGAGTGAAAGTTTTTAATAAAAATAATCATGATGGAGTTATTGCAGTAGGTGGTGGGTCTGGAATGGATGTTGGAAAAGGAATAGCTTTTTTAGCTGAACAAACAAGACCTCTTTGGGATTTTGAAGATATTGGAGATTGGTGGACTAGAGCAGATAGTTCAAAAATTAAACCCGTAATAGCTATACCAACTACTGCTGGCACAGGGTCTGAAGTCGGGCGTGCTGCAGTTTTTTTAAATGAAGAAACGGAGAAGAAAAAAATTATTTTTCATCCTAAAATGCTTCCACAGATTTCAATATTAGATCCAAACCTTACTTTAAACCTTCCTCAATCAATTACGGCGGGAACAGGAATGGATGCTTTAGCTCATTGTTTAGAGGCGTATTCATCACCTTTTTATCACCCCATGGCGGAAGGAACTGCTCTTGAGGGTTTGAGATTAGTTAAGGAGAATTTAAGAGAAGTTTATAATAATGGTTCAAATGTCGAGGCAAGAGCAAATATGTTAGTCGCTTCAATGATGGGAGCGGCAGCTTTTCAAAAAGGATTAGGTGCAATCCACTCAATCACACACCCTGTTAACTCTATATATCATACTCACCATGGAACAACAAATGGCGTGGTTATGCCTTTTGTTTTAAATTTTAATAAATCGAAAATTGAGAATAAAATGGTCAGATTAGCAAGGTTTTTAGATATTCCTGGAGGTTTTGAAGGAATATTAAATTGGACAGTAGAACTTAAAAAAGAGTTGAAAATTCCTGAAACATTAAAAGAAATGGGAGTGAAAGATGGAGATGAAATTAAATTAGCTCCTCTAGCTCAAGAAGATCCTAGTACAGGAGGAAATCCTGTAGAGATGACAGAGGCAAAATTCAGAGTACTAATAGGTGATTGTATTACAGGTACTTACTCTTAAATAGTTTTTGATATTTTAATAAATTCTTGATGAGCTTTTTTTGACATTGACGCTACAACTTTATCATTGGACTTAAGACTTAAATGTTTCCCTTTCCAATCAGTGATTATACCCCCAGACTCTTCTATTAAATTTATTAGTGGCATAAAGTCATAAGGTTTTAAATCACATTCAACTACCATTGGAATTTTACCTTCTGCTAATAAACCATACTGCACACAATCTCCACCAAGAATGAAATAACGAATTATTTTACTTAGCTTATTATATAATTTATTTTCAGGCAGTTGTTTAAAAGCAGACATACCTGAGTGACTAATGACCATATCTTTTAAGGATAAATTTGATGAATTTTTTTTAATTTTTTTATTATTTAAATAAGCACCTTTGTTTTTAATTCCTTTCCATGTTTTTTTAAGTAAAGGACTATTGATAATTCCAAATAAAGGAGCACCTTTGTATAAAAGAGAGATCATTGTTCCAAAAGATAAATTACCATGGATAAAATTTTTTGTTCCATCTATTGGGTCAATAACCCATATAAAATCATTATTTAATTTCGAGTTTTTATATTCTTCTCCGTATACACCGTGAGAAGGAAACTTTAATTTAATTTCTTTTCGAAAATTTTTTTCTATTAATTGATCAATTTTAGTAACAGGAGAGCTATCCTTTTTATACTTAACTTTAACTGTATTTATGTGCTGTTTTATTATTATTTTTTCAGACTTTTTGATTAGTTTTTCAGCAAAATTTATAAAGTTGTTTAGGTTTTTTTGATTTAAAATCATTTAATGTACTTTGGAGAGTAACTTAGTAAAAATCAATTCAAAATTTTCAATTGATTGGGCCCCATTAATTACTAACTGTTGATTGACTATAAAAGTTGGAACACTATTAATTCCCATTTTTCTTGCTTGTAATTCTTCATTAGCTAATGGCTCAATATTTTTTTTATCCATAAGGTAATTTTTAAAATCATCTTCTTCGATATTGTATTTAATTGCAATATCTAGAAGAACTGCAGGATCACCTATATCTTCACCTTTGATAAAATAGGATTTAAATAAGTCTTCGATCATTTCATTTTGAATATTTTTTTGATAAGCCAAAGCAAGAAGTCTATGTGAGTTAAATGAATTAGGAGTTATTTTTATTAAATCAAATTGAAAATCTATTTCTTCTTTTTGACCTTCAAGAAAAATATTGTCATAAATAGTTTTAGCACCATCTTCACTGCCAAATTTAGAAACCAAATATTCTTTTCTGTCCATTCCATCTGCCTGCATATTAGGGTTTAATTGAAATGGTCTCCAGGTAATTTTAAATTCTTCATTGTTAAATTTTTTTATAGCCCTATCCAATCTTTTTTTACCTATATAACACCATGGGCACACAGTATCAGAAAAAATATCTAATTTGATCATTTTGGGTATTTATATTCTAAAAATTATTATTAATCACCATGTAATAAAGTGATAATTTAAATTCATTATTTAATTACTGTTTATTTGATAGGATATATAAAAGGAGATTCTGATGATAGAGAGTTTTAATGGAATATTTTACTTTACTATTTTTCTTATCGCTTTGGTAATGGGTGTTTATTACGCTTACCAGTGTTTATTTAATACTAAGAGTTTTATGGAAAAATATGGAGTAGACGATACTGCAGGTTTCTTTGCAAGATTTGCTGGAAGTTATGCTGCTGGAGTAGCATTAATGCAGTTATATATTTTATTTAGAGGCACTGAGGGCACTTGGGCATTTTTTAATTTTGTTTTTATAACTTTTACAATTATTGCTGTAGCAAGTTTTTATACTGCAGAAATTGATAAGTTAGGTAGAACGGATAAAACCACTAAAGAAGGATGGCTAGCTACCGGTGGATTAGCTGTGATATTTGGCATCCTTTGCTTTGGATTATCTGATAAAATTTATATGTAATTTAATAAGAGTGGGGACAACCCCCACTCTTTGCTATTAAAAATAAATTAAATAACTTAGAATTCTAATTGATGGATTTTTTTATAGTAATTTTAATGATCGCTGGATATTGCTTACCATTATTTATTGGATTAATGGTTATGGGGTCTCAAAGAAGAATTAACCTGCTTCATTCATCAGGGCTTAATAAATCTGGATATGTTGGGTATTCGTGGACTTATTTCTTTTTTGGATGGTTTGTACCTATATTTAGAGGAGAAATTGGCATAGGGATACTGCATTTTTTATTTACAGTGATAACTTTTGGTTTATTCCAATATCTATTTATGCCTTTTTTGTATAATAAGCAATTTATGACTCGTTTGATGACCAAAGGATGGACTCTAAATGACACTGAAGAAAAAAATACGTTAGCGAGAATGAAATTAAATATATCGAAAAATAATTAACTCTAATAATGCCTAAGTTTTAGAGATGAGATACTTTTTATTAATCTTCATCCCACTATTATGGATTTCTTCAGGAGTCGCTGGTAGTTATTTGTTCAAGAAAGATCTTTATACTAATTGTGAAATTATAACTGATAAAGACCCAACAATTTTACAAAATCTTTTATTTGTAGAAGAAAAACTAATTAAATTTTGGGATAGAAGAAAAGCACATATGTCTGGTGGATGGCAAATGACAAATTTTAAAGCCTTTATTTTCACAGCAGTTATGAAAGAGGGTGAAGATATTATTGTAAGAGTGAATGCAGAATTTAAAAATAGAGATGACGCAAGAGTACAAGCTTTAAAGTATTCAACAATGGTTGGTCAACTACCTAATTTTTTAAGAAGTAATCTTAAAACAATTACAATTCATAAAGGTAATAAAGCATGGGGCGGTGGAAACAATGATATTCTTATTCATACAGGTTTTAAGTACGCAAGAGATAACTGTAACGAGGAATTAATGTTACATGAGAGTGGGCATACTTCTCTTGATGAAGACTGGGGAGGTTTGGTTGACAGTAAATTATGGAAAAAAGCTGCAGTTGCAGATGGAATGTATATATCAAAATATGCAAAAAGATTCAGTAATAGAGAGGATGTTGCTGAAACCATTAATTGGTGGATTGGTGTAAGATGTTTTCCGAAGAGAATTTCTCCATTAAATTATGAAAAAATTTTAGAAGCAATACCTAATAGACTTGAATATTTAGACAAACAAAATTTTGATACATATCCATTAACTTGTCAAACAATCAAATAATAAAAACCCTTATATCTTGATAATAAATTTAAACTTAATTTTAAATAGTATTAATACTATTATCATACTGTTTTTTTCTAAAATATTTTCTAAATTCACTGGGTGTTTTATTATAAAATCTTTTGAAAGTATTTATGAACATAGAGTTATAATTGAATCCACACATATTGGCGATATCTGATATTTTAAATTCATCATAAAATAATAAATTTCTGGCGTTCTGAATTCGTAAACTTAAATAATATTTAATTGGACTTACCCCAAAATACTCTAAAAAATATCTTTCTATGGATCTTAAAGAAATGTTAACTTTTATAGCAATTTCTTTCATCTTTAACGGGGTTTCAATATTTTCTTCCATGATTTTTATAACTTTATTGCATACTAGATTGTTGTTAGTGTATCTGAGATTATGAGAAGGATCTGAAATGTTTTCACGAGGTTCATATATCAAGGCATCGCTTACCTCTTTGGAAAAATTTTTTCCTTTCAAATCACTTATTATTTTTAAAAATAAATCTAATATAGAGACACCACCTGAACTAAAGTATAAACCGTTGTCATTTAATACATACTTTTCATCTATTACTTCTTTATAAGGATATCTTTCTAAAAAATTTTTTTTTGCCTCCCAATGAAGGCATATTTTTGTATTTTTTGTTATTACACCAGCTTCAGCTAAACAAAAAGCACCTGTGTCTACAGCTATTAATTTGGATCCATTTTTGTGAAAATACCTTAAAGAAGAAAGGAAATTTTTAGATATTTTTTGAATAGGTAAGTTACCACCAAAAATTACCAAATAGTCAGGAGTAAAAAGATCTTTTAAGCTATAATTTGGAGTCCACAACATACCATTACTTGATCTGACTTTTTCACCATCTTCAGAAATGATTTGATACTTAAATATTTCATCAAGTCTGTATTGGTTAATAATCCTCAGACACTCTTGGGCTAAAATAAATGAATTAACTGGGAACTCATCAGTTAACAGGAAGGCAAAATTTATGCTTTTAACACGCATAAATTCGACAATATTTATGTTTATACGACATTTTTTTCATATAATCATTAAATATCAATAATTATAAATTGTCTATTTTTATTAAATTTTAGTCGAAATAAATAGTTATTTTATTAATTTTTTAGTTTCTAATAACCACCAGTAAAATAATAAGGAGGAATTATGAAATTTATAAAAATTATAATTGCTACAATATCACTTTCGCTTTTAACTTCAGTAGTTAAAGCTGAGGATGATGTAAGATTAAG
>PAHR01000027.1 GCA_002705265.1 Pelagibacteraceae bacterium
CAAATTCTAATTATAGTGTTTTGCTAGGTGATCTTCATATAAAGATTGAAAATGAAAAGCCAATTTTCAAGATGAAAGTTTTGGAAAAACATTTAAATTCTGCCGACTATGCTCACGGAGGTTTTTTAATGTCTTTACTTGATAATGCTATGGGAAATGCCTGTTTTTTAGCTTTTGGTAAAAATCCATGTGTTACTATTTCTATGACTACTCATTTTATAAAAGCTGCGTCTTTAGGCGATGAATTAATTGTTAAGCCATTGGTTGAAAAAAAAACAAATACCCTATGCTTTGTTAAAAGTGAAATTTTATGTAAAGATGAAGTATTAGCTTCAGGAACAGGAATATGGAAACTCGCTAAATTAAATAAAACTATCAAACAAAAGCTTACTGAAGATGATGGCGGTTGGTAATACATAAAAAATAAAAATGAGAACGGCTATTATTTTTGGATCAACTGGATTAGTTGGAAGTCATTTATTAAATCTTATAACACAGGATGAAACTTATACTAAAATTAAGTTATTTGTAAGATCTCAATTAGAATTAAAAAATAAAAAAATAGAGATTTTTATCACTGATTTTAAAGATTTTTCTTTAATAGAAAAATATTTATATGGCGATGATTGTTATTTTTGTATTGGAACAACTAAGAAAGAAACACCTAATAAAAAAGAGTATTTAAGAATTGAATACGATCTTCCTGTAGTAATTGGTAAAATTGCTAAGACTAATAAAATAAAATCTTTTATTTATGTTTCTTCTTTAGGTTCAAACCAAAATTCAACTAATGCTTATTTGAAAAATAAAGGTAAAGCTGAAATAAAATTAAAATCTTATGGCTTTGATAAATTAACAATTATTAGACCTTCTCTAATGCTTGGAAATAGAAAAAAATTCCGCTTAGGTGAGTATTTATCACAAAAAATCTTTACTTATTTATCTTTATTATTTTTAGGACCATTCAGTAAGTATAAAGCAATTCACTCACATCAAGTTGCTAAATCTATGCTCATTATAACTAAAAGTAAATTAAATGAAGTTTGCTATGATTCAAATAGATTAAAAACTTTTAACTAGAACTTTTTATTATAAAAATATTTCCAATTATTATTAGTAAACCTCCGAAAGCTAAAGAAAAAGACCAATCCAAGTTTTCAAAATAGGTAGAAATAACCAAAGCTAACAACGGCATAACTATAGATACATAAGATCCATTATTTGCACCAATATGCTTTATAAGAGTTAAATAAAAACTAAAACCTAAAACACTTCCAAAAAAGGCAAGATATAAAAGAGAACTGATATATTCTTGTGTCATTTCGAAATTAAATTCATAGTCAAGAAAAACTAAGTATATTAGCAAAGATACAGATCCATAGAACATGGCTAAAGCATTAACTGAAATAATATTCAATTTATCTTTGGAATTCTTAATTGAAATTATATTCCCTAATGAAGCTACATATGTGGCTATCAAACCAACTAATATTCCAAAAGAAGTGCCTGTTTTATAATCAAAACTCAATATTTCTTTATTAAAAATAATAACTAATCCCATTAAACCAAATAATCCTCCAGAAATAGTTAATAATTTTGGTCTTTCTTTAAAAAAAATAAAGTTATTAAAAATATTCATGATTAATAATGATGAAAAACACAAACATACAAATCCACTAATTAGATACAGTGTAGAAATATAGAATAGTACATAATTAATATTAAAAAGAGTAATTCCAAGTAAGCAAATATATACATGGTTTTTTAATGAAAAATTAAAGTTTAGCTTTTTCCAAAAACAAAATAAAAATAAAAGAATTGAAGCAAGAAAAAATCTATAAAAAACCGAAACTAAAGGGTCTACAACACCAAGTTGAAATTTAATTATATACCAAGTTGGACTCCAACAAATAAGTGTTGCTATAAAGAGAAAAATGATATTATTCATACTATGCCTTCATTTGATGTAGTATCAAAAGCTAATTTACAAGAAATTGATAATGCCATTAATAATACTAAAAGAGAAGTTGATAATCGTTTTGATTTTAAAAATTCCAATTCTACAATTGAAAGAAAAGACTTTTTAGTTACCATTGAGACAACTGATAATACAAAATTAAATCAATTTAACGATATTTTTAAAAATAATATTGTTAGAAGGAAAATAGACCCAAAATTTATTCATATAAAAGATACTGAAAATGCTTCAGGTAACAGAGTTCGCCAGCACATTGAAATATTAAATGGTATTTCAAAAGAAGATTCTAAATTAGTTACTAACATAGTGAAATCATCAAAACTAAAACTTCAAACTTCTATTCAAGGAGATGAAGTTAGAGTAACGGGAAAAAAAATTGATGATTTACAATCGATGATAGATTTATTTAAATCTAGCGATATCAAGATACCCCTACAATATATAAATTTTAGGGATTAATTAATTTATAATTATCAAAATCAATAATATTTAAATCTGTGTATTCTTTTAAAAATTTAATTATATTTTTGGTTTTAGTTTGAATAGTTTTTGTATTAATTAAAGGATGGAAATTACAAAACTCTTCATCTAATATTTTTTTATCTAAATAAAAGTTTACATCTTTTTCTAAGTTGTTAATTAAAGCATAAGGACTAACTGATCCTGGTTTTATCATAAGCTTTTCCTCTAGTAATTCAGCACTGCCAAAAGATAAATTTCCTTGAGCAGGCAATACTTTTTTTAATAACTTTAAGTCAACACTAGTATTATCGAAGCAAGATAATAAGAAAATCTTTCTTTTTTTATCTCTAAGAAAAAGATTTTTTGTATGAGCTCCTTTTAAATTAATTTTTTCCTTAAGTTTACTAGATTCTTCTACTGTATAAAAAGCTTCATGTTCAAATAACTTATAATCTATTTCCAATTGTGACAATTTTTTTAATAATTTATTAATGTTATTTTCTAATTTAATGTGTTCTTGTTCCATGAATAAGAGATTTATCATATTAACCATTAGTTTAATATTAGCAACATCATGTACTTTTAAATTTAAAGATAAATCTATTGCTGATATAAATTTTAAAAATTATATCTATGAAATCGCATAAATTAAAAATTAATAGAAGGAAATTCTTAAAAAAATCTGCTTTACCCTTAGCTATTGGTGCCTCTTTATCATTACCTAAAAGAGTTATAGCTAAAACAAAACTTGAATTAAACATGGTTACATCTTGGCCTGCTAATTTTCCTGGAATTGGTCTTGGGGCTTCAAGATTAGCAAATAAAATTGAAAAATTATCTGATAATGAAATTAAAATTAATGTTTTTTCTGCTGGAGAGCTAGTTCCCGCTTTTGGAGTTTTCGATGCCACTTCATCTGGAACTGCTGATATGTATCATTCAGCAGAATTTTATTGGACAGGAAAAAATAAAGGATATCCTTTTTTTGCGGCAGTGCCTTTTGGTATGACTGCACAAGAATTTAATTCCTGGATTTACTCTCAAGATGGTCAAATTCTTTGGGATGAACTAGGTTCAAAATTTAATATAAAACACTTTCTTGTCGGTAATACAGGCACAACTCTATTCGGTTGGTTTAAAAAGGAATTTAATAATCTGAATGATTTTTCTAAAATCAAAATTAGAAGTCCTGGAATGGGAGGTGATTTATTAAAAACACTTGGGGTAACACCTGTAAACTTACCTGGTGGAGAAATACTTCCTTCTCTAACAAGTGGGGCCATTGATGCTGCTGATTGGTCAAACCCTGTAATGGATTTAGCTTTTGGTTTTTATAAAGTCGCTAAGTATTGCTATTATCCTGATTTTAAAAAACCTACTGTTTCAATTTCCCTTGGCTTAAATTTATCAAAGTGGAGAGATATGAGTGATAATCATAAATCTATAATTTCAACTGCTTGCCAATCTGAAAATCAAGAAATGTTATCAGATTTTATGAATAAGGAAGTAATTGCAATCCAAAAGCTCAAGTCCCTAGGAGTTCTTTTTAAAAAACTTCCTGATGAAGTAATAATTGAAGCTGCAAAAAATGTTGAATCCGTAATTAACAATTACGCTAACGATGATATTTCAACTAAAATAAGAAATAGTTACTTTAATTCACTAAATAATAGGAAGAGTTTTAGTGATTTTGATATCTCTAACTATTTAAATTTAAGAAAAATTTAACGTTTATTTAGTCTAAAAAACGATAATAGTTTTTCTATTCCAGAAAAGTTTGACTCTAATCTAATGTAAATATTGTCAATTTTATTTATATGTTTATCTAATCTTAAATAAAGTTTATCTATTTTTTTTTCTAAAGCTTTAATTTCAGAATTTTTAGAGTTTTTAATTTTTTTATTAATAGTATTTTTTCTTTTAACAACCATATTATTACTTACATTATAGAAAAAAAAATAAAATTTAATAATTTTTTTTATGCATATCTAGCATCTATTTCAGGTATCCATTGCTGAATTTTTTTTATTCTATTTCCTGGAGTAGGGTGAGTTGATAAAAATTCGGGTATTTCTTTACCTTTATTAGCTTCTTCCATCCTTTCCCAAACTTTTATAGACTCTTGGTTGTTATATCCTGCTAATGTCATAAATATTAATCCTAGATAGTCTGCTTCAGATTCCTGAAGTCTTCCATAAGGAAGGTTTAATCCTAATTGAACTATATAGTCGTCTAATGTTGTTGATGAAAGAACTCCATCTAAAGCAGTATCCAATATTGTACTACCGATATTTAATAACGCAGCTTGGCTTGCTCTTTCCACAGAATGCTTTGCTACGGCATGAGCTATTTCATGTCCCATAACTGCAGCCATACCATCTTCATTTTGAGTAATTTCTAAAATACCTGTATAAAAAGCAATTTTTCCTCCTGGCATACACCATGCATTTAAAGTGTCTTCTTCTATAAGTATAAATTCCCAATTAAAGTTGCTTATAACTTCAGGTTTTTTTATTTCATAAAAATATTTTTCTACTGCTTTCGTAATTTTTAATCCAACTGTATTTAATTGAGTATTCTGTTTATTGTTTGAGCTTAAATTAGATGTTTTTTTTATATTTTGGTAAGCGTTAAATGCATTTCTATTAATAACAGACTCAGGATATATAGATAATTGGCTTCTATTTGTTATAGCCACTTTTGTACAAGATGGTAATAATATAGGAGAACAACACATACATCCCATTTTAATTAAAAAAGATCTTCTATTTTGATTCACATTTATAGTATATTTCAATATCTATATTTATGGCAACAAGTTATATAAACGGTAAATACTTACCTTTATCAAGATCAAAAATCAGTATTACTGACAGAGGTTTTCAATTTTCGGATGGAATATATGAAGTTATTGGAGTTAGAGACAAAAAACTAATTGACATTGATCTTCATTTAAAAAGACTTAAAAGATCTCTAAAACAGATAAGTATAAAACTTCCTATTTCATTAGATCAAATTTTAAAAATTTCAAAGAAAATTCAAAAAAAAGACAATCTTGTAAACGGTATTATCTATATTCAAATTACTAGAGGCAATCAAATTCCAAGAGACCATAAATACTTAAGTGGATTAAAACCAAATATAGTAATTTATTCAATTTTTAAAGATTTAAAAAAAAATGATTTATTAGCTAAAAAAGGAGTTAAAGTTATTACTTACCCTGATATTAGATGGCTGAGATCAGATATTAAAAGTATTTCTTTGTTAGCCAATGTTATGGCTGCTAATAAAGCTAAAGATAAAAAATGTCATGAAGCTATATTATTTGATAGTAAAAATAATATAACAGAAGGAAATTCTTCAACTATTTGGGTAATCAAAGGAAAAAAATGCATAACACATCCTCTTAGTTATAGAATACTTAATGGATGTACTAGAATGAAATTAATTAAAATAATCAAAAATAATAATTTAATTTTTGAAGAAAGGGTTTTTACAAAAGATTTTTTGATGAAGGCAGATGAAGTTTTTATGACAAATGCAACTAATTTTATAATGCCAATAGTAAAAATAGATGAAAAAAAAATCCAAAATGGAAAATCTGGAATTAAATCTATTATGTTAAGAAAGTTATATATTGAGGCTATTTGATGAAACTTATCATTATGGTTTTTATTTTTTCTTTTTTTTCTACTTTTGTTTACAGTTCTGAAAATAAAATTTACCTTGCTGGTGGGTGTTTTTGGTGTTTAGAGCAAGCTTTTCAAGAAGAAATAGGTGTTATTTCTGCTGTTTCTGGGTACTCTGGAGGAAAATCTATTAATCCTTCGTACAAGGATGTTTCTAAAGGTGATACAGGCCATATAGAAGCATTAGAAATATTATACGATGATAATTTAGTTAGTATTAATGAATTATTAGAAATATTTTTTAAAAATATAGATCCTTTTGATGAAAAAGGTCAATTTTGTGATAGAGGATATCAGTATCAAAGTGCAATTTTTATCAATAATAAAAGTATAGAAACTATTGCTAATAAGTATATATCTAAAATTGAAAAAAAGTTTGTAAAAAAAGTTAAAACAATGCTTTTAAAATTTGATAAATTTTACAAAGCTGAAGATTACCACCAGGATTATTATTTGAAAAACCCAATTAGATATAACTTATATAAAAAAGGGTGTGGAAGAGAAAATAGATTAAAAAAAATTTCAATTAAATTTAATGATTAAAATCATCTTAATATTATTTTGCCTACTTTTACTATTTTATTTTTTGTTTGGTAGTAAACTTAATAAACGTCATAACAGGTATCTAATTATTTCTTTTATATTAGTAATAGCTTTATTTTTAATATTTTCAGGTAAGTTAAATTTTTTGCCTGTAGCTTTAGCTCCAGCTTTACTTTTTTTTAGAAGAATTTCAGGATTATTGAGTATTTTAAATATGTTTTCAAAATCTTCTTTTGGTATGGGTTTTAAACCTTCTTTCTCTACGAGCTATTTAAGATTCAAAGCAGATTTAAAAACAAAATTAGTTGAAATAAAAATTATTAAAGGTTCTTTAATGAATAGAAATTTTAATTCTCTTTCCGATAAGGAAAAAAACATTTTAATGAAAGAATTAGAAAATAATGATCCAAAGGGTTTTAGAATCATAAATATGATATTATCACAGTCTGATTTTTCTAATCATTCAGATCAATCAAACTACGAACTTACTGTAAATAATGCATATTCTATCCTAGGATTGAAAGAAGGGGCCTCTGAACAAGAAATAAAAAAAGCTTATTATGGCTTGATGAAAAAATTTCACCCTGATAAAGATGGAAATAATTATTTGTCAAATTTGATTACAGAAGCTAAAAACAAACTATTAAAACAATAAATAAGAAAAGAGATACCTAGAAAAAATGACGTCACAAGAAATTAGAAATATAGCAATCATTGCCCATGTTGATCATGGAAAAACAACCCTTATAGACAATATTATGAAACAAAGTGGAATGTTTAGAGATAACCAAGAAACTTCGGAAAGAATGATGGATTCTAATGATTTAGAAAAAGAGCGAGGGATTACTATTCTAGCCAAACCAACTTCAATTATTTGGAAT
Source organism: Pelagibacteraceae bacterium (assembly GCA_002705265.1). Classification (GTDB taxonomy): domain Bacteria; phylum Pseudomonadota; class Alphaproteobacteria; order HIMB59; family HIMB59; genus HIMB59. The sequence goes on from PAHR01000027.1 coordinate 7,554, forward strand.
GATACAAGAATAAATATTATCGATACGCCAGGACACGCAGATTTTGGCGGTGAAGTTGAGAGAGTTCTATCTATGGCAGATGGAGTTATCTTATTAACTGATGCTTCTGAAGGTCCTATGCCACAAACAAAATTTGTACTGGGTAAAGCATTAAAAAAAGGATTAAGGCCTGTTGTTATCATTAATAAAATTGATAAATCTGATGTTAGGCCAGAAGAGGTAGTTAATGAACTATTTGATTTATTTGTTTCACTAGAAGCTTCGAATGAACAGTTAGATTTTCCAATTTTATATGCTTCTGGAAGAGATGGTTGGTGTGTTAATGAATTAGAAGATGAAAGAACTAATTTAAGTCCTCTTCTAGACTTAATTCTTAAGCATGTACCTAAACCTACAGTTGATAAATCCAAACCTTTCGCAATGCTAGCGACCTTACTCGAATCGGATCCTTATATAGGAAGATGTCTTATAGGAAGAGTAGAGCAGGGTTCTGCTAAATTAAATGATTCCGTAAAAGCTATTAATTTAGATGGAAAAATTATTGAAACAGGTAGATTGACTAAATTATTAAAATTTGAAGGTACAAAAAAAATAGTCGCCGAAGAAGTAAACACAGGAGATATTGTTTGTATAGCTGGCTTAACTAATGCTTCAGTAGCCGACACTATTTGTGCAGTAGAAGTAGAAAAACCTATAGCATCTACTCCTATAGATCCCCCAACTATGTCTGTCACTATTATGGTAAATGATTCTCCTTTTGCAGGAACTGAAGGTAAAAAGGTTACATCAACCGTCATTAGAAATAGATTATTAGCTGAAGCAGAAACAAATGTAGCTATTACCTTTAGAGAGAACATTAATAAGGATGCTTTTGAAATTGGAGGTAGAGGTGAATTGCAATTAGGTGTTCTAATTGAAACTATGAGAAGGGAAGGTTTTGAAGTTACTGTTTCAAGACCTAAAGTTCTTTTTCAAGTAGATAAAAATGGAAAAAAAACTGAACCTTATGAAGAAGTAACTATCGATGTTGATGAAGAGTATGTAAGTTCAGTTATAGATGGCATGAATCAAAGAAAAAGCGAAATGCTTGACATGAGATCATCAGGCGCTGGTAAAACTAGAATAATTTTTTTAGCTCCTTCCAGAGGGTTAATTGGCTTTCAAAGTAAGTTTTTAACTGAGACTAGAGGGTCAGGGGTATTAAATAGGGTTTTTCATTCCTATGGACCTTTTAAAGGAGATATACTGGGAAGAAGAAGTGGTGCTTTAATATGTACTGGCACAGGTAAAGCTGTCGCTTACGCTATATGGAAACTTCAAGATAGGGGAGTAATGTTTATCGAGCATAATAGCCCCGTATACACAGGCATGATTGTTGGGGAACATAACAGAGATAATGATCTTGAAATAAATGTACTTAAAGGAAAACAACTAACAAATGTTAGAGCTTCCGGCACAGATGATGCAGTAACTTTAGCGCCTCCTAAAATTATGTCTTTAGAACAAATGATGACTTATATCAATGGAGATGAGCTTTTGGAAGTAACTCCACTTAATTTAAGACTAAGAAAAAAATATTTAGATAGCAATGATAGAAAAAAATATACTAAATCTGATTTAGCTTCTTAATTTCTTTTTTATCTCTTCAATAGCATTTTCTTTTTCATATTTTTCAAAAGGCATATGTATCCAAGGAGAATCCTTTAAATAATCTGTGTAGTAATCAGGAATAAAAGTTGAAGCTTCTTTATAAAAAAGAACTGCAGACCTCATAGGTTCGTCAAAATAAAAACCATAAAAATGTTCAAGCCATTGTTTACTTTTTTTTAAAGTTACACCTGAGTCTGCTAGATCATCTACTAAAAGTGCTTTAGATCCTATGTTAGGGGTTGTTTTTGCTAAATCTCTTGAAAAAGTAATGGCACCTTGAGAGCTTTTAATTCCTTCACCTTTATATGACTCAACAGATAATATCGCTAATGGAACATCAAAAATTCTAGCGAATACATCTCCTATCCTTAATCCTCCTTTAGCTATACATATAACTTGATTAAATTTCCATCCATCCTCATAAACTTTGAGAGCTAATTCTTCTATTTTCGCATTGTATTCCTCATTAGTGATATGTATTTCTGCCATACTTTTTAGTAATGTTTTATTAGTGCTCTGTCAACATAACAGAGCACTAATTTATGTTAATTATTGAGGAACAGAATCATTGATTCCTTCTACGTAGAACATCATTGAAGCAAGCATTCCATCATCAGCTACCGATCCTGCCGGAATAACAAGCTCACCTGCTTGATTGTAAATTGGTCCTTGAAAAGGGTGAAGACTTCCATCAATTATTGAAGCTTCCATAGCTTTTGCTTCAGCTATTATATCTTCAGGAAGTATATTTTTATTGTAAGGTGACATTACTACATGTCCTTCCTTCATACCTCCCCAAGTGTCAATTGAACTCCAAGAACCATCGACAATAGCTTTACCTCTCTCTGCATAGTAAGGACCCCAAACATCTTCTATCGCTGTCATGTGAGCATTGGGACAAAACTGTTCTTGATTAGAAGCTTGCCCAAAAGCTAATACTCCAGCTTTTTCTGCAGCTTGGCATGGAGCAAATGTATCTGTGTGTTGAACTATTATGTCTGCACCTTGGTTAATTAGAGTATTTGCTGCATCAGCTTCTTTTGCAGGATCATACCAAGTGTAAGCCCAAATAATTTTTATGTTAACATCAGGATTAACTTTTGAAGCGGCAAGATAAAATGAATTTATACCTCTAATTACTTCCGGTATAGGAAACGAAGCTATATACCCGATAGTATTTGATTTTGTCATTTTTCCAGCGATATGACCTATAATTGTTCTCCCCTCATAAAACCTTGATGAGTAAGTAGAAACATTGTCTGCTCTTTTATATCCTGTAGCATGTTCAAATTTTACATCAGGAAAATCTTTAGCCACTTCTAAAGTTTGATCCATATAATTAAAAGAAGTAGTAAATATTAAATCATGACCTGACTCAGCTAATTTTCTTATAGCTCTTACGGCATCTGCATTTTCTGGAACATTTTCAATAAATGTAGTAGAAATTGAATCTCCAAGTTCTGACTCCATATATTGCCTCCCTTGGTCATGCATGTAAGTCCATCCGTGATCACCTGGTGGGCCTATATAAATAAAACCAATTTTTTTTTGGGATTGAGAAGTGTCTTGTAACTCATTTTGGCTTGTAATAAAAAAAGCACCACCAATTATAATAATCGCAGCTATTAATATTAATGTTATTGATTGTTTTTTCATTTTGCGTTCCTCTACGTGTTTATTTTTTATAACAAAAATATTGAGATTCGTTGAAATTAAATCGAATTAACGGTGGATAAATCATTGATTTTTATTAAAAGGTATAGAAAGACAAGAAGGGGCAGACATTTTTATTCTTAGTTTATTTCCTGAAATTATTACTAAAACCAGTATAGTAACTATATAAGGCAGCATATTAAAAAATTGACCAGGAAGTTTTATGCCAAATGCCTGCAGATTCATCTGCATAATAGCTACACCACCAAATATGTAAGCCCCAAGCAAAATTCTTTCAGCTTTCCAAGTAGCAAAAACAACTAATGCTAAAGCTATCCATCCTCTACCTGCTATCATGCCTTCCTGCCACATAGGAGCATAACAAATTGACATATAAAAACCTGCTAGAGCACTCATTGACCCTCCAAATAAAATTGAAAGAAAACGAATTTTTATTACATTAAAACCTAATGAGTGTGCTGAAGAGTGAGACTCACCTACAGCTTTCACAATAAGTCCCATTTTTGTTCTTTTAAAAAATAATCCTATCAAAAAAACAATTATTATTGAAATTACTATAAAAAAATAAGGACTCATTCCTTCTATTGGAGTTCCTATATAATTTTTACCTATCATTGAGCTAATACCAATTCCAAATATCGTTAAAGCTAATCCTGTAGCCACTTGGTTAGCCATTAAATAAAGAACTAAAAATGCAAAAAAACCTGACATCAATAAACCAGAGACTATTGATATGATTAAAGCAAAAAAATAATTTCCAGTTAACACTAACGTCACAAAAGCTGAAACAGCACCAACCAACATCATTCCTTCAAGTCCTAAATTTAATACGCCTGATTTTTCAACAACAAGTTCTCCAATAGCAGCAAATATTAATGGGGTAGTTCCAATTAAAATAATATTAATTATCCCAATTATTAAATTAGTATCCATGCTTTTCCTTAACTTTAATTTTAAAGTTTACTAGCAAATCTGTTCCTAATAAAAAAAATAAAACAAGTCCCTGAAAAACAAAACCAACTGCCGCAGGTATTCTCAAGAAAAGTTGTGCATCTTCAGCTCCTAAGTATGTTAAGGCAATAACCAATGATGCTAAAATAATTCCTAATGGATCTAATCTACCAAGAAAACAAACTATTATTGCAGTGAAACCATAATTTGGTGAAATATCTCTATATAATAAACCTATAGGACCAGATACTTCTCCAATTCCAGCTATTCCTGCAAAAGCACCACTTATTGCAAAGGCAGAAAAAATTAAATAATTCTTATTATAGCCAGCAAATTTTGCTGCTCTAGGACTATATCCTGAAACTTTTAATTGGTAGCCAAATATAGTTTTTGAATAAATAAAGTAAGATATAAAAACTAATATTAGTGTGATTATTAATCCAAAATGAACTCTTAATCCTTGATATAGAACAGGCATTCTTCCAGATTCTCCAAAACCTCTTGTTTTTGGAAAATTAAAACCTTCTGGATCTCTCCAAGGACCAACAACTAAATAATCTAAAATTAATAAAGCAACATAAGCTAACATTAAACTGGTTAAAATTTCATTTGTGTTAAATTTTGTCTTTAGAATTGCAGGTATCATTGCCCATAAAGCACCTCCAATAGCTCCAGCAATAATCATTGCAGGTAATATTAAAAATGAACTTACATCATAAAAATATATTCCAATCCCACCACCAAATATAGCCCCCATAGTTAATTGTCCTTCAGCTCCTATATTGTAAAGATTATTTTTAAAACAAAATGAAAGCCCAATAGCTATTAGGCATAATGGCGTAGCTTTAACAAGTAATTCTGAAATTCCGTACAAATTTGAAATGGGAGAATAAAAAAAGATTATTATTGCTTCTATTGGGTTATATCCCATTATAAAAAAAATAATTGAAGCAGTAATTAAAGTAAAAATTACAGATAAAAACGGAGCAAAAATAAACATAGATTTGGAGCTATTTCCTCTAGGAACTATTTTAATCAATAACTCCCCCCATCATAATTCCTAATTTTTTTATATCTAAAGATCTAGTTTTGAAATGCTTAGATAAAGATCCTTTTGAAATAACAGATATTTTATGTGTAATTTCTATTAATTCATCTAAGTCTTGAGAAATTATTATTAGTGAAGTTCCTTCCTTTGATAGTTTAATTAAAGACTCTTTAATAAAAGATTCCGCTCCAGCATCAACTCCCCACGTAGGCTGGAATACAATTAAAATTTGTGGATTAGATTTGATTTCTCTTCCAATAACAAATTTTTGAAGGTTACCGCCAGATAAATTCATAGCAAAAGTTTCTTGATTTGGGGCTTTAACATTAAATTCCTTAATTACATTTTTTGCTTGTAATTCAATTTCTTTAAAATTCAATATTCCAAATTTTGAAAAATTATTATTTGGGAAATTACTTAATAAAATATTTTCACTTAACGATAACTCTGGTATGGCGCTATGTCCCAATCTATCTTCTGGTACAAATCCAATTCCAAGATCTCTTCTCTGTTTTGTGGTGAAATTAGTAATTTCTTTATTTTTAAAGGTAAGTTTACCATCCACTTTTCCTATATTCTCACCTGTTAATAATTCCATGAGTTCTCTCTGCCCATTACCAGCTACTCCTGCAATTCCAAATATTTCTCCCTTATAAACATCGAATGAAATGTTATTTAAATCCGTTAAAAATGGATCATTAAATTTTTTGTTTAAATTTTTAGCACTTATCAATAATTCCTCACTTATAGAACTATAGTCTGTTATTTGAGAATTAACTTTATAGCCAAGCATTTTTAAAGCTAGACTCTCTTTTGTTTCTCCACTAGCGGCACAAGTTGTAATAACATTTCCATTTCTCATAATAGTAACTTCCTCACAATTTTTTATAACTTCCTCCAATTTATGAGTGATATATAAGATAGTCTTACCTTCTTTAATAAGTTTTTTTAAAGTACTAAAAAGAACTTCAGCTTCAATTGGTGTAAGAACAGAAGTAGGCTCATCCATAATTAAAATTTCAGGTTCTTGAAGTAATGCTCTAACTATTTCTACACTTTGTTTTTCACCTGCAGATAAATTATTAATAGGAGAGTCAAGATTAAGAGACAAATCATACTTTTCTGAGATAACTTTTACTTTATTTTTTAATTGATCGAAGGAGATTTTTTCTTCAATTCCTAAAATTAAATTTTCTGAAACAGTAAGAGATTCAAATAAAGAAAAATGTTGGAATACCATTCCTATACCTTGTAATTTTGCTTCAGAAGGGGTTTTAAAAACAATTTTGGTATTATTTAAGAAAATATCACCTTTATCTGGAGCTATTAGACCATAAAGAATTTTTACAATTGTGGATTTGCCAGCTCCATTTTCTCCGAGAAGGGCATGAATTTTACCTTTTCTGATATTGAAAGAGACATTGTTATTAGCCAAAACCCCTGAATAATTTTTGGATATGTTTTCTATTCTTATTAAATAAGGATTCATTTTATTAAATTAAAGATTAAAGCCATACTTATCAAAATAAAAAAAATTCCAACTATTTTTTTTATAATTTTTGTTTTTTGCTTAGTTAGTGAGCTTATACCTACGAAAGTAATTAAAAATGTTAATACTATGTACCAAATTGCGTCTACTATCATAGCAGTTAATACTAAAGTAATGTTTAATATTTCATTATTTTCAATCGATATGAATTGAGAATATATAGCAGCAAAAAAAACAAATATTTTTGGATTTAAAATAGAAATTGTAAATCCTTGTGCAAATCCATAAAGATAACTTTTGTTACTTTTTACATAATCTTTATTATTTAATTCATATTTATTAAATAAACTTGAAACCCCTAGATAGAATAAAAAAATTATTGAAATTACCTTTAAAAACAAAAATATATTTTGGTTGTTCTGGGCTAATAAATCTAGTCCTATAACAGCGAATAGAGCATAAATACCTATACCAAGACCATGACCTATAGAGGTCATAATTCCATTTAGCTTGCTTATTAAGGCATTATTAATAACAATAAGCATGCTAGGACCTGGAGACATAGCGCCCAGCAAACATATAAAAAAAATCTTAATAAATAGAAAAAAACTCATATTTAAACTTACTTAAATTAATATTTTAATCTATGAGTTTTATTATAATTTATATTTAAAATTTAGCTTATTTATCTAAAAAAATTAATTAATTAACTTATTGAGCTCTATATATTCTTCATTATTTTCGCCAGCAAATATCTTTATTCTTGTTAAAAGATCTTGTGCCTTGTCAACACGATTAGTTTCAAAATAAAGCTCACCAAGATACTCTAAAGCACCTAGGTGATTATTATTAATCTCTAAAGCTTTTAAATAATAATCTTCAGCTAATTTATAATTAGGGTTAGATTGCTTTCTGGTTGCAAATCCTAAGTAATTATAAAGATCTGCTTTGGTATACCCTTGAGTTTTTTCAGCGATTAAGCTTTTAAGGATATTAATAGCTTTTTCATATTCTTTATTTTTGATTAGTTTTTCAGCTTTTTGATATTCAGCACTAGCATCAATCGTTTCATAGTCTCCAGCTGAGTAGGCATTAAAATGGAAGAATAAAAATAAAAAACTTATTAGAATTTTCATACCTTCTTTTACTTACTTTATTAATATTAGATTAAACAGAAGATCGTTTTTACATATGACAATAAGCGGTGTTCTATAATTGTTATTCCTAGAGCTCTATTTAACTTACTATTTTATAATAAATTACTTTAAAATATACTATTAAGTATTTGATTATACTATATTTATTATAAATATAATTCATATTTTATTCCTTTAATTTAAGCCAGATAATTCTCTTAATAAACATTAAAATACAATGATTTATTGGTAATTAAGGGATAATGATAGAATTGAGTTTTAAATATACAAACTAAGTGTATCTGAAATACTAAAAAACTATATTTTTGTTTGTTTTAGGGAAAAAGGTGTTGTTATTTCAATAAGAATTTATCCTTATATTGAGTCTTACTGCTTTGTAGTGTTTTTAAAATCTTAAAAAACACTATTTTTATATACTTTGTAATTAATTAAATTGCGACACTTGCTAAAGATTCTGAAAATTAAGCTTTTTTTAACTGAAATAGGGGCAAACAAAATAGAAAAAAAAATTAATAAATCAAGCATAAAAAGACCTTTTTTTACTATAAATTTACATTACTAAAAAATAAATACTGTCTCAAAAGCTCTTAAAACAGGTTTTTGACTATTTTTTTTATTGTTCTTTTTTTGTTCTTTTAGCTCTTAATCTAAAGGATTTCAAATAATTCTTTATAAAAAATCTCAAATTATTCTTTATTAGTGGATTTTTAAAATTAGCTATGGATGATTAAAATTATAAAAAAATGCGGGAGATTCCATTAATTTGGAATTAGTTTTATTTATGGCTGATAACTTAACGACTGCTCACTCAAATTGGGAAGTTGCTTGGCAAACAGAGACAGGTAGGGAAGCTTGGATCAGGCCTGACCCAGATGTAGCTGAAAAGATATACTTTTTAAAAAAGAATAGCTGTGCAAGGGTTTTGGACCTTGGCTGCGGTGTTGGAAGACATAGTATTATGTTCGCTGAGAATGGATTTGAAGTTACTTCAATCGATCTAAGTGAGAGTGGAATAGAATTCTTAAATAAAGTGGCTAAATTAAATAAATACGAGATTAAAACAGAAATATCAGACATGGATAGCATTAAACATCCAGATCAATCTTTTGATTATGTTTTAGCTTTTAACTCAATATACCTAGGGGACATAAATACTATTAGAAGAACTCTTGCTGAAATTTATAGAGTTTTAATCCCAGGGGGTTATTTTCATGCTACTTTTTTATCACAGAGAAATTCAAATTATAAAGTAGGGACAAAAGTTGCATATAATACTTTTATTCAAAATAAAAAAACAAAGAATATTGGTGATTTAGAACACCCTCATTTCTATTGTAATGCTCAAGAACTTGTATCTATTCTAAATGGATTTGAAATACATACTTTATTTGACAGGGAACACAAAGAACCTGGATCTTATCATTTCCATGTTCTCGCTGAAAAACTTAAATAACTTTTTATTTAAACTTAGAGTAAAAAAAAAATAGCAATCCCCAAAAAAATGCCATTAAAGACATCGCGGTAATTAATGAAGATGAATTAGCTATATTCAACACTATCCCAACGTAATATGTAGGAGGCACTAGGAAAAAACCTAATAAAAAGCTGATAATTGGTCTATTTTTTAAAAAAAGAAACACTTCTACAAACAAAGAAGAGAAACACAACCATAAAATTATTAACCAAATGGGAATATAAATCAAAGTATATTTTGAATTTATTACAAAAATACCAAAAAAAGAAAGGAGGTTGTCAAATATACATCCTATTAAAGAAATAAATATTATTATTTTTAAAGTATTTTTTCGATCTTTGTTTAAATAAAAAAAAAATAGTAGATACAAAATACCAATAAAAACACCAAGAAGAGGTATGGAAAAATACTGACCAAAAATACAAGAAAGCCAAGTAAGTTGAAATCCAGATAAAATAATAAAAATCTTTTTAAAATTCATTATTTTTATCTAATACTCCTCAAATTAAAAAACCCCTAATTCTTTGGGAATAAAGGCACCGTCCTGGTTAATAATATCACATCTTATAGGTGAAGGTTCTTTTCTAAAATAAGACTGTTTTATGTTACAGTCATTTTGTGGAGTATCAAAAATGTCATTACTAAAAGACCTAAGACCAGTAGGGGAGCATGCATCTAAAATTTCATTTCTTCCTGTCCATCTCTTGATTTCAGCATAGATCCATTTTTTTTGAGTTTGAAGAAGTTGCAAATGTTCAAACATGAAACCACCTTCATCATTACCATTTCCATGAAGACCATGAACCGCCAATTGTCCACATTCTTTAAATATTACTGGACTACCAGAGGTGTCAAAAATCATAGGGGGATTTGATTTCCCATCATGTTTTATTGTTTGCCTCAAACAGATATTATTATTATCACCCCATATTAGCCCATTTAATAAATGACTATCATAGAAACGACCTTTATTTATTCTAGATGATCCTGGGACAGCTACATGAATAGCTTTTGTATTAATTTGAGGGATTTTATTAGATATGGGTATTGGTACTATAGTAATATCGTCATTTTTATTGCATTTTTTACAATTTCTATCTACATGGGCCAGCATTATATCGTACCCTGGAGGTTCTCCAGTATTTCTAATCGAAATATCTAATACTTTAGCAATTATAACTTTTTTTTGAGGGTATCGACTTCCATCCACAACATACATGTCATTTTTATTATGATACCAATCATTATTAACCATTTTTGATGCCTCAGAGCCACAAGAAGCTAATTTTTTTCTTGAGGGTTCAAAACCGAGAATATGACCTGAGCTTAGAATTATATCTTTTTCAATAAAGGTTACATTAGCCCCCCACATATCTTGACCCATTGCCAATCTAGCTTGAAAAGAGTAATTATTGTTGATATCTAACTTTCCACAATCCTTATCACATTTGAGAACTCTAGGTTCTGCTTTCAAATTAAAAGAGAAAAAAGAAAGTAGGGCTATAATTGCTATTATTATTTTCATATAAATTTTTTTGATCTTATCATATCTGTCGCACGTAATTATTTAACATGAACATAATAAGTGATTTATACAAATTAGTCATGGATGCAAACTGGAATCCACTAAGAAAAATACCTGATATTGGACTAAGACATCTACTTATGCAGCTATTAGCATGGATGTGGAGCATTATTTTCTCACTTTATTTTGGATCTTGGTTAGTTTTTGGATTAACAGCTTCAGCTCATTTCCTACTTATATTTGGTGTATTTATGACAGCAATTATCTTCAATAAAGGTGGTAAATACGGTTCAAATAATAAAAATTTATAAGCAGCTACATGCTCACATCTTATTGTTGCATAATATATATTATAGGTGAAATGTGCATCCATCATAAGATGGGAAAATATTGTATTTAGATAGATTTTGGTACTCAGTTTCATAATCTATCAATGCTGTCATGTGACTTAAGTATGTTTTTTTAGGTTGAACATAGTCAATCCATTTTAAAATTTCATCATATTCAGCATGGGCCGGATGTTTTTCATATCTCAAACAACCCAAGATCCAACATTCTATGCCTTTTATTAAATCCAGATAATTTTTATCGTAAAAATACTTAACATCTAAATTATAAGCTATTTTATTATCGAATATGTACCCTAAAGAGTCTATATTTCCATGATTTTGATGTATGACCCGGACATTAAAACCATTAATTTCGTATGAATTCCCAGCTTCATAGTCTTTAATTTCACAAATTGGAGGATATTGTTCTAAATTTTTGCTGGAAAATAAATATTCAAAACTCTTTAAAAGCACTAATTTGGTTGATTTATCAACATAAACTGGAACTTTTTTATTAGTAGCTAGGTGAATACACCTTAAATCATTAATGCCATGTATGTGATCAGCATGAGCATGGGTAAATAAAACACTATCAATTTTATTAATTTTATTGTCTATCATCTGAAATCTTAAATCGGGACTTGTGTCTATAAGTATTGTTTTTCCATCCTTTTCTAATATAGCGGAAGGTCTTGTTCTTATATTTTTTTTGTTATCCGGGTCACATTTACCCCACCTATCAAATAGTACCGGGACACCGAAACTACCACCCGAACCTAAAATTTTTACTTTAATTTTTTTCATTAACTAATTGTTAATACTAAATAAATTAAAATAATTACTATTTGAAATATCCGACATTTCTTTGGTTTCCATTGAAACTAGATCGCAATATTTGCTAAGTATTATCTTTAAATACTTTGGATAATTAACCTTTCCTCTATGTGGATCAGGGGTCAAATAAGGGCTGTCAGTTTCAAATATTATCCTATTTTTAGGTAATATCTTTAATGTTTTTCTTAAATTATCTGCTTTTTTAAATGTAAATATTCCAGAAATCGAGAAATAACAATCCAAATCTATGCATTTTTTAGCAAATTCTCCAGTGCCAGTGAAACAATGTATCAAAATATTAGGTACTTTATCTCTGTATTGTTTGATTAAGGGAGTTATTTGTTCCTCAGAGTCCCTCATATGGATAATTACAGGTAATTTAAACTTACTTGCTACTTCAAAGTGAATTTTCAATGAATCAATTTGCTTAGTTCTATTTGCTTCATAATAAAAATCCAAGCCTGTCTCTCCTATCGCTATAATTTTTTTGCTTTGATTTAAATGCAATTCCAGGAGGTGTTCTATTTCAATTAAATCAATTATATCAACTAAATTCGGGTGATGGCCTAGAGATATATCAATACAACTATAATTGTTAACCAATGTTAAGTCTTTATTAAAGTCATATAAATTAGAGTTAATACAAAGCATTCTATGAATGTCATTATCTAGACTTTCTTTAACTATTTTATCAATGCTATTAACTAGCAGTTCATGTCCAAAATTAACGTGACTATCAATAAGTTTAGTACTATTCAATTTTTTTAAATAAAGGTTCAGGTTGATTAATTTTAAGAAGATTCATTTCCATAATGTTATTAATAGAATTAAAACTGGTAAAAGATTCATCTAGATTAAATAATTCTAGAATTTTAAGAGTTTTTGAAGGCATAAAAGGATATAAATATTGGGTCAACCTTATAATGGAAATACAAATATTAGCTAAAACTTCATTCATTTTATTAGGGTCTGTTTTTTTTAAAGCCCAGGGGGCTTGTTTATCTACGTAATTATTAAGAGCATTTAGGTATGTAAAAATTACTTTTAAATACTCATCAAATTTATAATTTTTTATATTTCTATTTAACTCTTTTTCTAATTCTAAAATTTCTTTAAATATATTAAAATTAAAATTAACTTCAGATAATTCTATTCTTTGGTTTAAATTTTTAACTATAAAACTTAATACACGTTGAATTAAATTTCCATAATTATTAGCCAACTCTCCATTAATTCTATTTTTAATTGAATCTTGCGAAAAGTCTCCATCATTACCAAAAGGCACCTCTCTAAACAAAAAATATCTTACTTCATCCAGCCCATACAATTCAATTAATTGACCAGGATCAATAACATTACCTAAGCTTTTTGATATTTTTTCTCCTTCATTTGTCCACCAACCATGAGCTACAATTTGCTTAGGAGGTTCTAGTCCTGCTGCCATTAAAAAAGCCGGCCAAAAAACAGCATGGAATCTTATAATATCCTTCCCTACTACATGTATTCCAGGCCAAAATTTAATAAAATTTTTGTCTTTAATGTCCGGAAAACCAAGAGCAGAAATATAATTAGTTAAAGCATCTAGCCAAACATAAATAATATGATCGGGGTTAGTTGGAACTTTAATCCCCCAATTAAATGTGGTTCTAGATACCGAAAGGTCTTTTAAACCTGATTCTATAAATCTTCTTACCTCATTAAATCTAGTCTTTGGTACAATAAAATCAGGATTTTCATCAAAGAGTTTTAATAAACTTTTTTGCCAATAAGATAATCTAAAGAAATAGGACTCTTCTTCAACGAAAGTTAATTCAGAGCCAAAAGAATTATATTTTTTACCATCTTTTTCAACAATTTCATTATCAGCAACGAAAGCTTCATCTCTAACAGAATACCATCCTGAATATTTAGAAAGATAAATCTGATCCTTATCTTCTAAAATTTTCCAAAAAGCTTGTACAGATTTATTGTGCCTTTGTTCAGTAGTTCTTATAAAATCATCGTTAGATAAATTCAAAAGAGTGGACATTTCTCTAAAATTTTCTGAGACTTTGTCAGTAAATTTTTGCGGTTCTATTTTTGCTTCATGAGCAGCTTTTTCAACTTTTTGACCATGTTCATCAGTCCCTGTTAAAAAAAAGGAATTTTCATTTATGCAAGTATAATATCTTTTTAAGATATCTACAGACAAAGATGTATAAGCGTGTCCAATATGAGGCTTATCATTTACATAGTAAATAGGAGTAGTAAAAAATTTACTTTGCATATTTTACAACATTTGATTGTAATCTATAAAAATAAACAGCTAATAAATCACTTGTCATTGAATTAAACATAATACTTTCATTTATATCATGTAGAAATTCAGAATGTATTTTAATTAAATATTTAAAAAATACTTCATTCTCAAAAGAAGATCTCATAAAATGTTGGAGAATAAATAGGTATAAATTAATTATAAGATGTAAATTATCTTTTTCAAAAAATTTAATTGTATCAAAGAATTGAGTATCGGTTATTATTTTTTTTTTAAAAAATGGATTAGATAGTTCTTCAAAAATTTTTTCAGGAATATCCTTGTTTTGTAGTTTTAATGTTAATAAATAATCATCTAAATTTTTTAAATGCACCTCTTTATCAGTATTTAAAATCTTAGATCTAGATTTAATAGTAGGAATAATTTTAAAAACATCATCAGTACAAAATATAAATATTGTATTTTTAGGAATTTCTTCAGTAATTTTAAGCAAGGCATTAGATGAATTTAAATTAAGAGAAAGAATATTAGGAAGAAATACAACAAAAGGTACATCTTCAATTGATTTTAACAAAAATTTCTTTTTAAGATCTCTAACCTGAGATATCGTTATTTCAGAAGAATTCTTTTCAGGAATTAACTCAAAGAAATTTAATTCCCTCTGATATTCTTTTGAGAATAAAGTTTCTTTAATATTATTTTTAATGGACAAATAATCATTAGAATTATTACATTTAATGATAAAAGTACCCTCTTTTAAAAAGGAAATTTTTTTAATTATTAAATCAATTTGCATAATTTAAGGTGATTGACAATGTCAGTATGAATTTGATCTTTAGATTTATTAGCGTCGATCTTAATAAATTTTCTATTACCTATATTTGTTTTTATAAGCTCATTATAATTTTTCTTTATAGTGAGAAATTTTTTTGAATAAATTCTATCAAATTTATTTTGAAATGATCTGGTTTTTTTTCTCTCAAGTAGGGTTTTATTATTTATATCTAAATAAAAAGTAACATTAGGAAGTAGCTCTTTTTTAATAAGTTTTATTAAATATTTAATTAAATTTTTATCTGATTTAGTATTGCCTTGGTAGGCATAAGTTGAATCAAAATATCTGTCAAATATGTACAGCTTATCCTTTTGGAAATTAATTTTAGATAATAACTCAAATCTGCTTGCAAAAAAAAACAGAATCAAACTTTGATTATTCAAATTAGAGTTTAATAGAACTTTTCTGATTTTTTCTAAGTTCTTCAAACCTCCTGGCTCACGTTTAAATTCTGATTTAATTTTGTTCTTTTTTAGATATCGCTTCAAAAGGTTAATTTGCGTACTTTTTCCAGAGTATTCAAAACCTTCTAAAGAAATTATTTTGATCATATCTCCTAATTAGAACCAAAAGCTAAATAATAAGCAGCGGAAAAGATACTTGAAAAAAAGTTTTTTTGTTTAACTGTCTTTTCAGAAATTAAATCAAAAGAACTTTCAACTTTTGAATATTTTATTATTAATTTTCCTATAACTTCACCTTTTTGAATAGGTGTTTGAATTGGGTCATTTATTTCAACATTAACTTTCATATCTATAAGATTTGCTTTAGGAACAGAAAGAAATATATCTTTTGGTGCAATTAAGTTAATTTTTTTATCTTCTCCCAACCAAGTATCTGCAGAAAAAACAACTTCATTTTTCTTATAGAAATTAATAGATTTAAAGTTACTAAATCCCCACTCCATCAATCGAGTGGCCTCTTGTTTTCTTTGTTTTGAACTATCTAGTCCATTAAAAGCTAAGATAAGTCTTCTGCCATTTCTTTCAGAAGAACCTACATATCCATATCCAGCATCAGAAGTATAGCCAGTTTTTAAACCATCATTACCTTCAGAATTCCCTAAGAGAGGATTTCTATTTGGTTGATTTATTCCGGAAAAAGAAAATTCTTTTTCAGCATAAATCTCATAAAATTCTGGAAAATTTTTAATAGTATATTCTGCAATAATAGCTAAATCTCTTACAGTCGAATAATGATCTTTTGCAGGCATTCCACTACTATTAACAAAATTAGATCCCTTTAGTCCTATCATTTTTCCCATTAAATTCATTTCACTTGAAAAAGCTTCTTCGGAACCAGAAATTCCTTCTGCGAGCACAATAGAAGCATCATTTCCGCTTTGAACAATTATTCCTCTTAAAAGATCTTCTACAGATACTTTTTTATCAACTTCTACAAACATTTTAGAACCACCCATTTTCCATGCTTTTTTACTCACTAGAAATTTTTGATCCAAGGAAAGCTCACCTTTCTTTATTTTTTCAAAAGCCACTAATACAGTCATCATTTTTGTCATACTTGAAGGAAAGGTTTTTAAATTAGAATTTTTATCAATAAAAACCTGCCCTGAAGTAAGATCAATTAGAAGTGCTTGTGGAGCTATAGATTCTAATGCATTTAATTTAGAAGTAATAATTATTAAAGATAAAAATAAATATTTAACGATAAATTTTGGCATTATTAAATCCGTTATTTAATAGAAAACTTAGCGTTTCGTCCACATCATAAGTTGGAAAAGGCCCTGCCAGAACTTCAAATGAACCATTTTCGGAAGATATTGTTAAATTTAGATTTCTTATTTTATTTGTTTCTATGCGAGCATCTTTGTATTCAAGGTATTTATCAACAAAAATGAAGTAAGATCCATCGCTGCTAGCCATTTTATTTAACTTTTTTGTATTTATTTCCATCTTTTCACTTACTTCAGAAGGACTATCTAGTATTTCTTCAGTTAAAATTTCATTATTATCAAGCTGGACAACGCTTTTTTCCTTTGAAAGCTCAACTGATTTAAGGTTTTTGGACTCATTTTGAAGATATTCAATAAAAATGTTACTATCTAGACCTAGGTTTTCATATACATAGTTAGATATTTCTGTTTTTTGAGATAAAGAATCAGTAAATACATTTCTAACTATTAGAAATTCTTTTAAATTTTTAGGATTGTAAACTTTTAAAACAGAAGGAATTGGCAGATTTTTATGAAAAATACTAGATTCCAATAAGTTATTATTTATTTCAAATTTTTCTGAAGCTGAGTAATTAAAGTCATAATTATATTGAGAAATAGATTTTTGAGTAGTTGAATTTGCTGTTTTAAAAAACTCTTTATCACTAATATATTCGTTATAACTTGCATTTTTGCAAGAAAAAATAAATAGAGGAATCAATAAGATAATTAATTTATTTAAATTTGTCACTTAATAAACCCACTGAAATTCCGTAATAATTTGAACAATTATATGAGAGAATATTTAGATAATTATCATAGACAATAAAATATCTATAATCAGATTTTACCCTTCCCATTCTTATCAAATAGCTATTAATCCCTAAAGAAGGTAACTTAGTTCCATCCATTTTTAAGAATTTATTCTTTGAAAAATACGATAAAGGCGATTTTTTAGATAATTTCTTTACCGCAAGACACCCTTTTGTTCTTTTGATAAATAATTCATTTTCAAGTTTTTCAATATTTGAAGGGGGTATTACTTCCCTACCCCAAGTATAGTCATCATTCCATTTATTCGAACCAACTCCATTTAAATATCTTGCGATTGATGCCAATGCATCGGGTTCATTAGTCCATATATTTTTTCTTCCATCTCCATCAAAATCCTGGGCGTAGGCTAAAAAACTTGATGGCATAAATTGGTTTTGGCCCATTGCACCAGCCCAAGAACCCTTAAAATTATCAATGTTTATATGTCCCTCTTTAATTATAGTAAGAGCTTTATATAATTCTTTGGTGAAGTATTTCCTTCTCCTTTCATCATAAGACATAGTCAAAAGACTTTCTATTACAGGATAATTTCCTGTAATTTCTCCATAAGCTGTTTCTAAACCCCATATTGAAACTATAAATCTTTTTTGTACTTCATATTTAACTTCAATTTTGTTTAATAAGTCATTGTTTTTACTTAGTTTATTTAATCCATTTTTAATTCTTAATTTTGATATTCTCTTTTCAATATATTCAGAGAAAGTTAAAGTAAACTCAGGCTGACATTTATCATTTTTAATAACATTTTTGTTAACTGAATAAGGTTTTACAAGATTGGCTACAAAATCAGGATCTAACGAGTAATCTGGAGATTTTTGGACTACTGTTTCTTTCCATTCATCAAATTTTGTAAAATCATAAGTATCTAGGACTTTACAAGTTTTATCATCATGAGCTGCATGAAGATTTATAATGAAAAACATTAAGAATATTGTGATTAATTTTATCATATAAATAGATTCTACTATTTGCTCTTGCAAGTATATCTTATGAATATATAAAAATACCTTAATTTACACTCCACGGAGAGATGGCAGAGTGGTTGAACGCATCAGTCTTGAAAACTGACAAGGGTGCAAGCCCTTCCTGGGTTCGAATCCCAGTCTCTCCGCCACTAAATTTTAAGTTTTATCATAAAATTAAGGCCTATCATATTCAACAAACTTTTTAAGAGAGTTTGTAAGGAATTCTTCATAGGTATCTATCTCGTAAAGAGGTCTATCAATAATCTCTAAATGTTTAGGATCAATATTAAAATCATAAGAAGGCTCAAAAAAGAAAGGAATTGATATTCTCTCTTCTTTATTAAAAAGAACTCTATGGTTAGTAGCTTTAAAGTGACCATTAGTTAAATACTGAAGAGCTAATCCAGAGTTTATTACAAAAGAGTCAGGATCATGAGGTACATCATGCCAATCAAGAGTATGTCTATTTTGAACTTGAAGTCCTCCTTTTTTATCTTGGTACAAAATAGTCATGATGCCACTATCTACATGAGTTTCACATCCTAAAGCAACTCCATCTTGAGAAGAAATTTCAACTGGGTTATCCTGTTCTGGGTAATAATTAAATCTTAAGGTTGAAAGTGTTTTAGGTCTTTGGAAAGCAAGCTCAGCTAAATCTATATTGGGAGTAAAACAAAAAATTAGAGCTTTAAAAATATTTATTCCTAATTCAAAAACTTGATCATAGTAATTATTGATAGTATTAGACCATTTTTTATCTATTGATGAAAAATCATGATTTACTTCAAATTTTTCTTTTTTAAGTAGGTCTGACATTTCAGTTGTCAACTGAGGGTCACCTATATCCAGTCCTTCTTTTCCATTTACTTCACTTGGGAAGTATCCTCTGTAAACAGTGTCTGTATTTTTATTCCATTTTTTTGGGGCAATAGTAATTTTTTTTTCTAAAGGCAAGTGAAAAAAATTTCTAGCAGTATTTAAAATTGTAGCTATGGAATTTTTTGATATGCCATGATTTGTAACAGTAAAAAACCCCACCTCTTCTGAAGCGTTTTTTATTTGTAATATAGTATTTTTTGATTGCTCTGACTGGGCTCCATGTTGAATTAAGTTAGACAGATCAATTTTAGGTATGTAGTCACTCATAAAAAAACATTATTCTGATGAAGTTTCTTCGTCAATATTAGAATATAGCTTTTTCAGGTATTTTTGCTTACGCTTAAGTGGTAATTCAGAAAACTCTTCAACAGAAATTGGGGATCCAATTGATGTTTCTTTTTCAGTTAATTCTTTAAGAATAGCTTGATAATAAACGACCCACTCTGCGTTTGTTTTAGGTAATTGCTCATTATGATCCTGCATTTTTGTATGACTCTTCTATTTTTTTATAAAATAAATTTATCACATAAAAATAATCTTTATCAGTATTATTTTTAATCCTTATTGTCTCTGAACTAATCATTTTGATCAATCCTTCTTCAACTAATCTTAGTAAATAGGAACCTAGATTATCATTTTTAATATTTATTCTTAAATCTATATATGTTTTTTGAATATTTAATTTAAATATCCCATAATTTAATGATTTAATTTTAATTTGTAAGAGAAGCAGTAGATTTTTTATTTCTTCTGGATAACTCCCATATCTATCAATCATTTCAAATTCAATATTTTTTAGATCTTTATATGTTTTTGAATTAGTAAGTTTTCTATAAAAAATCAATCTTGAAATATCATCTAAGATATAATTTTTTGGAATAAAATATTCAAAAAAAGCATCAAATTCAAAATCTTCAAACTCTTCTTCTTTTTTATCATAATTTTTTGAATTAAGGCGACTGATCTCTTCTTTTAATAATTTTTGATACATCTCAATCCCTATATCCTTAACATGACCACTTTGTTCATCTCCTAGTAAATTTCCAGCACCTCGTATTTCTAGATCCTCCGTAGCTAAATGAAAGTTTGAACCTAAATTTTCATAATTTGATAATACCTGGAGTTTTTTTAAAGAGCTTTTGCTTATTAACTTATCAGAATCATGAAAAAGATAAGCATATGCTCTCCTATCAGAACGCCCTACTCTACCTCTTAATTGATAAAGTTGAGATAGGCCAAATAAATTTGAATTAAAAACTATAAGCGTATTTGCATTTTTTATATCTATTCCTGATTCAATTATATTTGTTGAAATTAAACAATTTATTCTACCGGTACTAAAATTAATAAAAACTTCCTCTATCTCTTTTTCTTTCAATTTACTGTGACCAACTGAAAAGTTAAGATCTAAAGAAATTTTTTCTATTTCACTAACAACAAATGGTATGTGGCTTATTCTTGGAACAACTATAAATATTTGTCCATTACGATTTAATTCATTCTTAATAGCAGATATTAATATAATTCTTTCATATTTTTGAACATAAGTTCTAATTGAAATTCTATTTGAAGGTGGAGTTCCTATTAAACTTAAGTCTCTCAAACCAATAAGTGACATCTGTAAAGTTCTTGGTATCGGTGTAGCAGATAGAGAAAATATATGAATTTCAGGATATTTATTGATCAAATACTCTTTTTGAGCTACTCCAAATTTTTGCTCTTCATCTATTATTAATGTACCTAAGTTATTAAAAGATATTTCTCTTTTGAACAGACTATGTGTGCAAATAAGAATTTGAATATCTCCGTTTTCAAGACCTTTAAAAATTTTTTCTTTTTCCTTTTTAGAAGAAAATCTAGATAATGTTTCAACTTTAACTTTTAAATTATTAAATCTAGTTGAAAAAGTTTTATGGTGTTGCATTGCAAGCAAAGTTGTAGGAACAACTATTACAAATTGATAACCAGATAAATAAGTAGCGCATGCTATTCTTAAAGCTACTTCAGTTTTACCAAAACCAACATCTCCACAGATAAGTCTATTAGCTGGCTTATCTAATAATAAATCATTTATAGATTGATTAATTGCTGTCATTTGGTCAGGTGTTTCAATGAATTCAAAAGATTTATTAAAATTATCTAAGTCAGACTGTTTAAATTCAAAAGGTTTAGTTTTTATAGAATGACGTTTAGCTGCATTTTTTAGAAGTTTATTAGCTATAAAACGAATTTTCTTTTTTATATTGGATTTTCTATTGAGCCAATCTACTGACCCTAGCTTATCAAGCAATAAAGAACTATCTTCAAACCCATATCTAGTTACTAAATTTAAATTTTCTACAGGAAGTAATAATTTATCATTGTTTCTATATGTTATTTTAATGAATTCCCTTGTTTTATCATTTACGGGCATTCTATCAATCGACATAAAGCGACCAATACCATGTTTTTGATGAACTACAGGATCTCCTAAATTTAAATCATTAAAATCTAATACTGATTGGTCAAAATTATAAGGTTTGGTTTCTTTGACAAAAACATTCAAATGTAATTGATCTTGAAGAAGAAAATTAGAAGAAATACTAGTATTAAAAAAAAATATTTTATTTAAATTTGAAAAAGAGTCTTTTTTTTGAATTTCATTATATTGGGTAAAAAGCGATGATTTATTATCACCTTGATATAAATATAAATCTTTGTTTAATGTCATTAGATATTCCAGAGAAGATATTTTATTTAAATTAATTGCCAGTTCTGATGTTGAATAATTAATTTTTTTATAATTAATTTTTTTAATATCATCAAAGTCTAAAAAGTAATCACCAAAATAATAGTCTAAACTTGAATTTTGATAAATCTCTTTTAAAAACTTTAATCTTTGATCAATTAATA
>PAHR01000028.1 GCA_002705265.1 Pelagibacteraceae bacterium
AAAGAAGCTAAAGCTGGTGACATCGTAGCTCTAGTTGGATTAAAGAACGTTACAACAGGTGACACACTATGTGATCCTTCAAATAATGTTATTTTAGAAAAAACGGAATTTCCAGACCCTGTTATTGAAGTTGCGGTTGAACCAAAAACAAAAGCTGATCATGAAAAAATGGGACAAGCTTTAAATAGATTAGCTCAAGAAGATCCAAGTTTTAGGGTTTCTACTGATGAAGAGTCCGGACAAACTTTAATAAAAGGAATGGGTGAGCTTCATTTAGAAATTCTCGTAGATAGAATGAAAAGAGAATTCAAAGTAGAAGCTGATGTAGGAGCTCCGCAAGTAGCTTATAGAGAAACAATGACCAAAGAAGTTGAAGTTGACTATACTCATAAAAAACAATCAGGAGGCGCTGGTCAGTTTGCTAGAGTTAAAATAAAATTTAAACCATCTGAAAGAAGTTCAGGTTTTAAATTCAATAATACAGTTGTTGGAGGAAATATTCCTAAAGAATATATTCCTGGTGTTGAAAAAGGAATTAAGCAAGCTTCACAGAATGGTGTTATAGCTGGATACAATGTTATAGATTTTGAAGCTGAAGTTTATGATGGAGCTTTTCATGATGTTGACTCTTCAGTTTTAGCATTCGAAATAGCTTCAAGAGCTGCTTTTAGAGAGGCGATGAAAAAAGCCAATCCAAAATTATTGGAACCAATGATGAAAGTAGAGGTTGTTACAGCTGAGGAGTATATGGGCGATATTATAGGAGATTTGAATTCAAGAAGAGGTCAAATTGAAAAGATGGAAGATAGGGGAAATGCAAAAGTTATTTCTTCAACAGTACCTCTTGCTAATATGTTTGGTTATGTTAATAATCTTCGTTCAATGAGTCAGGGTAGAGCTAGTTACACAATGTTATTTTCTCATTATGATGTAGTCCCATCTAATGTAGAGGAAGAAATAAAATCAAAGTTAGCTTAATTTATGATAAATCAAGATATTAGAATTCGTTTAAAGTCATTTGATCATAAAATCTTAGACAGGAGTTCTGTAGATATTATGCAAACAGCTAAAAGAACTGGAGCTAAGGTGATTGGACCAATACCTATGCCTTCAAGAATTGAAAGAGTTACGGTAAATAAATCTCCCCATGTAGATAAAAAATCAAGAGAACAATATGAAATTAGAACTCATATTAGAATGATGGATATAATTGAACCGACACCCCAAACAGTTGACGCTTTAATGAAATTGGATTTAGCTTCTGGAGTAAATGTTGATATTAAAATAAAAAAATAATGATGATATTGAGTAAAAAAATTGGACAAACAACTTTTATTGATACAAAAGGTAATAGAGTTTGTGCTACTGTTTTAGATTTTAAAAATTGTACTACGATTGGCAATAGAACAAAAGAAAAGGATGGATATTTAGCTAATATCATTGGTTTTATAAATCCAAAAAAATTAAAGAAACCACAACAAAAGGAATTTATTAAAAAAAAAAATAGAACCAAAAAAATATATTAAAGAAGAAAGAATATACGAAATTGAAGATCTAAACGAAATTGGTTCAGATATAAAAATTAATCTTCAAATTGGAGATAAAGTAATAGTGCAATCAAGGTCAATTGGAAAAGGATTTGCTGGTGTTATGAAAAGGCATAATTTTAGTGGTCTTAGAGCTTCTCATGGAGTATCTATTTCACATAGATCCCATGGTTCAACAGGCCAAAATCAAAATCCTGGAAGGGTTTTTAAAGGAAAAAAAATGGCCGGTCATTTAGGAAATGAAATAGTGACTCAAAAAAACTTAGAAGTTTTAAGAATAGATGAAGATAACAGTTTAATATTTTTAAAAGGGTCAGTTCCAGGAAAAAAAAGCACTATAGTTAAGGTTTATAAATGATAAAGATTTTAAATTTAAAGAAATTTTCAATAGAAGAAATAAATCTTAATATTGACAAAAAATTAACTAAAATTTCTCCAAAAGTAATAAGTTTAGCTATAAATAAATCTCACTCCTATAAACAAGGTAATAATCATACTAAAGATAGGTCTGAAATATCAGGATCCTCAAGAAAATTATTTAAACAAAAAGGAACTGGAAATGCTAGGGCTGGAAATGCTAAAACAGGAATAAGAAGAGGAGGAGGAAAAGCTTTTGGACCAAAATTTCATAAAGTTAGTTTTAAATTAAACAAAAAAACAGTAGCTTTATCAAAACTATACTCACTTATATCAAAAATAGAAAGCAACAACCTTTATTTATTTAACGAAGATGAGATAAGCGTTGAAAACTTTCCGAAAGCCATTAAATCTATAAAAAACAAATCGTATAGTTTTGTATTTAAATCAATTAAAGATTCAGAAATAGTAAAGAAATTTGCTAATTATAAAGGTATTAATTTTATGTCAGATAAAACATACTCTGTTTTTAAATCATTAAAACATGAAGGTTTATTTTTGTCTAAAAGTTCAGATCTTTACCTAAAGCATTTAAATGAGGTTGTTAAATGATTGATATATTACAAATTAAAAAACCAGTTATAACAGAAAAGTCTACTTCAAACGCACAATTTAATAAATATTCTTTTGAAGTTAATATGAAGGCAACAAAAAAAGAATTAAAAACCTTAATAGAAGATTTATACAAAGTAAAAGTTGAAAAATTAAATATTTTAATAACAAAATCAAAACCTAAAGTTTTTAAAGGTACTAGAGGAAATAGAAATGAAACAAAAAGAGTTACAGTTACATTAAAAGAAGGAAATACCATTGATATGGGTGGGGCAATTAAATAATTATGAGTTTGATTTCTTATAAACCAACAACGCCTTCTTTAAGAAAAACGGTTAAAGTAGATAAATCAGATTTATTTAAAGGAAGACCAGAAAAAAAATTATCCTTATCTAATCAACCTAGTGCAGGAAGAAATAATTCTGGAAAAATAACTATCAGACATAGATCTGGTGGACACAAAAAAAAATATAGAATCATAAATTTTAAGAGAAATGTAAAAGACATAATTGGTTCAGTTGAAAGACTGGAATATGATCCAAATAGAACTTCTTTTATTGCTTTAATATCTTACGAAGATAAATCTAAAGAATATATTATTGCACCTTCTGATTTAAAAATT
The DNA here is from genome assembly GCA_002705265.1 of Pelagibacteraceae bacterium. Lineage (GTDB taxonomy): Bacteria > Pseudomonadota > Alphaproteobacteria > HIMB59 > HIMB59 > HIMB59. Next base: position 3,139 of record PAHR01000028.1, read on the forward strand.
GGAGATACAGTTATGTCTTCAGATAAAACTGAAATAAAAAATGGTAATTGCATGAAATTAAAAAATATTCCTTCAGGCACTTCTATTCACAATATTGAGCTTAAACCAGGAGCTGGAGCAAAGTTATGTAGATCTGCAGGTACTTCCGCACAGGTTCTCGGTAATAATGAATCCTATATTATGGTTAAATTATCTTCGCGTGAAACGAGACTTATTAATGGAGAATGTATGGCGACAATAGGAATTGTTTCTAACTCAGATAATAAAAATAAAAAAATTGGAAAAGCCGGATTAAAAAGACATTTAGGTATTAAACCAACTGTAAGGGGAGTTGCAATGAATCCCGTAGATCACCCACATGGTGGAGGAGAGGGTAGAACTTCTGGTGGCAGGCATCCAACCACACCTTGGGGTTTAAAAACAAAAGGTAAAAAAACAAGATCCAATAAAAGAACAAATAAATTTATAATAACGAAAGGTTCGAAGAAATAATGACGAGATCAGTTTGGAAAGGACCTTATTTTGACATAACTTTGTATAAAAAAATTAAAAAAGCCAAAGAAACTGACTCTAAAACTCAGATTAAAACATGGTCTAGACGTTCAACAATCATACCTGATTTTGTTGGTGTTACAGTTGCTGTATATAATGGTAAGACTTTTATTCCAGTTTATATTTCTGAAGATATGGTTGGTCATAAATTAGGAGAATTTTCACCTACTAGGGTTTTTAAAGGACACTCTGGCAATAAAAAGGCAGCACAAACAAAATAAAATGGTTACAAAAGAAGTAAAAGCAATTCATAAAATGATTAGATCGAGCACTCAGAAGGTTAATTTAATTGTAAGAGATATAAGAAATAAAAAAATATCAGAAGCAATGAATCTTCTGAAATTTTCCCAAAAAAGAGTCAGTAAAGAAATATTAAAAACACTTAATTCAGCTATAGCTAATGCTGAAAATAATAATAATTTAGATATTGATAAACTTATAGTCAAAGAAGCACATGTTGGTAAGAGTATTAGGTTAAAAAGATATAACCCTCAAAGTAAAGGAAGAGCACATCAAATTATTAAACCATTTTCAAGATTAACTATAGTTCTAGAGGAGAAATTATAATGGGTCAAAAAGTAAATCCAGTTTCTTTAAGAATGGGAATAAATAAATATTGGGCTTCTACTTGGTATGAAAACAAAAACTACTCATCTCTTTTAATAGAAGACCACAGAATTAGAAGCTTTATTGAAAAAAATTACTCCATGGCAGGCATAAGCTCTATAAATATTGAAAGAGCTGCTGATAATTTGAGAATTATAATTCATACATCAAAACCTGGAGTTCTAATTGGAAAAAAAGGAGCTGACATAGAAAAACTTAAAAATAGTCTTTCAAAATTATCAATAAAAAATATTTCTCTTGATATTAAGGAAATTAAAAAACCCGAAATTGACGCTACTTTAGTAGCTGACTCAATTGCAAAACAACTTGAAAAAAGAATTGCCTTTAGAAAAGCAATGAAGAGAGCTGGTCAAACAGCATCAAAGATGGGAGCTAAAGGAATTAAAATTGTTTGTGGAGGTAGATTAGGTGGAGCAGAAATAGCAAGAACTGAAAAATTCTCAGAAGGAAGCGTTCCTTTACATACACTAAGAGCTGATATAGATTATGCAACTGCTCGAGCCACAACTACATACGGTATTATAGGTATTAAAGTATGGCTATTTAAGGGTGAAAGTAAAACTTCACAAAAAGAAACAACTAATGAAATTAAAAAAGAAAAATAAAAATGTTATCTCCAAAAAATACAAAACATAGAAAACAACATAAAGGAAGAATTCATGGAAGTGCTAAAGGAAATTCTGAACTATCTTTTGGTTATTATGGTTTAAAAGCATTACAACCTGAAAGAATTACTGCTAGACAAATTGAGGCATCTAGAAGAGCAATAAGCAGACATTTAAAAAGAGCTGGAAGACTTTGGATTATGATTTTTCCTGATGTTCCAGTAACGGGCAAACCAGCTGAAGTAAGAATGGGTAAAGGAAAAGGCAATATAGATAGATGGGTCTGTAGAGTAAAGCCGGGAACAATAATGTTTGAAGTAGATGGAGTTGATAGAGAGCTAGCTAAAAAAGCATTTGATTTAGCTTCGGCAAAACTTCCAGTTAAGACAAGTTTTATCGCATTGGATAGTTACTAATGGTAGAAAAAAATATAGAAAATTTAAAAAAAGAATATTTAAATCTTAAAATTATGAAAAAAAGTGGACAATTAACTGATACTTCACAATTTAAAAAGATTAGAAAAAAAATTGCAAATCAATTAACTAAAGAAAGTTTGAAAAAAGATGCCTAAAAGAATTTTATCTGGAAAAGTTGTAAAGAAATCTGGTGATAAAACAATTTCTGTTCTTGTTACTAGGCAAACGACACATCCTGTCTATAAAAAAATAATACGTGTTTCAAAAAAATACATAGCTCATGATGAATCAAATAAAATTATATTGGGAGATATAGTAAAAATCACTGAAACAAAACCTCGTTCTAAAAGAAAATCTTGGGAGGTTATACTATAATGATTCAAACGGAATCTCAGCTTATGGTAGCAGATAATTCTGGAGCAAAACTGTTACAATGTATAAAGGTAATAGGGGGTTCAAAAAGGAGATATGCAAGAATTGGCGACATCATAATTGTTTCTGTCAAGGACGCCATACCTAGATCTAAAGTTAAAAAAGGTGAAGTTCAAAGAGCTATAATTGTAAGAACAAAAAAACCATTAATCAGGAAAGATGGTTCTTCAATTAAATTTGACACAAATTCAGCAGTTTTACTTGATAAGGCCAATGAACCAATAGGTACAAGAATATTTGGTCCTGTAACTCGAGAATTACGAAAAAAAAAAATGATGAAAATTGTTAGTTTAGCTCCGGAGGTATTGTAATTTGATTAAAAAATATAAAAAAGGAGATGAGGTAATCGTCAAGACTGGTAAAGATAAAGGTAAAGTTGGTAAAATTGCTAAAGTTTTAAATAAAACTGATTGTGTTATTGTTGCAGGAATAAATATATCTAAAAAACATCAAAAACCTAGTCAGGATTCCAAAGGTGGAATAGTTAATAAAGATATGCCTATTCATATATCAAATCTCTTGGCTTATGATTCAAAAAATAAAAAAGGATCAAAAATTGGCTTTAAGATAACTGATGGAAAAAAACAAAGAATTTTAAAAACTAGTGGAGATAAATATTAAAATGAACTCAGTTCAAGAAATATTCAATATAAATGAAAAGCTTTCAAAAGAACTTAATATAAAACATAATTTAGCTTTGCCAAAAATAACTAAAATAGTTCTTAATGCAGGTATTGGTAAACAAAAAGAAGATAATAAAGCTATAGAAAAGATTAAAAAAGATTTATCTCTATTAACTGGTCAGATGCCAGTGGTTAAATTGGCGAAAAAAGCAATAGCTTCTTTTAAAATTAGAGAAGGTATGCCAGTAGGTCTTACAGTTACTCTTCGAAAAGAAAGAATGATGGAGTTTTATGATAGGTTAGTAAACATCGCTATGCCAAGAATTAAAGACTTTAGAGGATATTCTAAGAAATCTTTTGATGGAAAAGGCAATATTACTATAGGAATAAGAGATCATATAATTTTTCCAGAAATTAGTGTAGAAAATGTTGAAAATATCTTTGGTTTTGATATCACTATCGCTACTTCAGCTAATGATGACAAACAAGGATATGAATTATTAAAATTAATGAACTTCCCATTTTATAATTAGTATGGCAAAAAAAAGCGCAATTCAAAAAAATATGAATAGAAAAAACCTTATTGAAAGGTTGCACAAAAAACGTTTATCTATTAAGAAATTATTAAAAAATAAAGAAATGTCTTTTGAAGAAAGAATTAAAACACAAATAAAAATTGATTCAATGCCAAGAAATTCATCAAAAATTAGATTTAGAAACAGATGTTTTCTATCTGGTAGACCTAGAGGTATCTATAGTAAATTTAATTTATCTAGAATTGCGATTAGAGATTTAGCAGGAAAAGGTCAGATTCCAGGATTAACGAAGGCAAGTTGGTAAATTAATGAGTGATACTTTAGCAGATATGATAACTAGAATTAGAAATGGTCAGAAATCACAAAAAAAAGAAATAATATCTATTTTTTCTAATTTAAATTTAAGAGTTTGTGAGGTATTAAAAAAAGAAGGTTTTATTGAAGATTTTAATGAACAAGGTGATATTAAAAAAGATATTCTAATAAAGTTAAAATATTTTAAAGGGAAACCTTTAATCAACAAAATTGAAAAAATTTCAAAACAAGGATGTAGAGTGTATAGTTCATATGAAGAAATACCTAAAACTATAGGAGGTTTAGGATCAACTATAATATCAACTTCAAAAGGTGTTATGACTGATAATGATGCTAAAAAACAAAAATTAGGTGGAGAAATACTTATTTCAGTATTCTGATTAATTAACATGTCTAGACTTGCTAAAAATCCAATTATAATTAACGACGGAGTTAAGGTATCTATGAATGATAATATATTAAATGTTGAGGGTAAATTAGGTAAATCTGCAACTACTATACCTAAGCAAATAAAACTAAATATAGAAAATAATTCTATTATATTAAATAGTGATGATAAGGCATTATTAGGAACATTATATGCAAATATAAAAAATGAAATTCATGGAAACTCTGTCGGTTTTGAAAAAAAACTTGAATTAGTGGGTACAGGATATAAAGCAAATCTAAATGGTAAAGTGTTAGTATTATCTTTAGGTTTTAGCCACGACATTAATTTTAAAATACCTGAAAATATTTCTATAAAAGTTGAGAAAAGCACAAACTTATCTATTTCTGGGCCTAGTAAGCAGTTAGTTGGGCAGGTTGCTGCTGAGATTAAAAGTTATAGAAAGCCTGAACCTTATAAAGGTAAGGGAGTAAGATACGAAGGGGAGAAAATATATCGTAAAGAAGGTAAAAAGAAGTAATGGCACAGAAAAAAAATCAAATTTTAAGAAGAAAAATTAGAGTAAGAAAAAAACTCCTTAATATTGAAAAACATAGACTGCATGTATATAGATCTTCAAAACACATATACGCAGCAGTTACTTCTATCGAAAATGACAAGACTTTATGTTCTTTTTCTTCTATGAAAATCAAAAAAAGTGAAAATCAAAAAAAAGTAGATTTAGCTAAAGAGGTTGGGTTAAAGATTGCTGAACTTGCAATATCGAAGGGTGTAAAAGAAGTTAAGTTTGATAAAGGACCATATAAGTATCATGGTAGACTTAAGAGCTTAGCTAATGCTGCAAGAGAAAAAGGATTATTATTTTAATGGAACAAAATCAAAATAATAAAGAAATAATTGAAAAACTTATTGAAATTAGAAGAGTTTCAAAAGTTGTAAAAGGAGGAAGAAGATTTGGTTTTGCTGCTCTAGTGGTAAGTGGAGATGGCCAGGGTAGAGTTGGATATGGTTCAGGAAAAGCTAAGGAAGTGCCAGAAGCGATTAGAAAAGCTTCTGAGGAAGCAAAAAAAACTTGGGTAAGAATCCCTCTTAGAGAAGGAAGAACTATTCATCATGATATCAAAGCAAAATTTTCTTCAAGTACAGTTATACTAAGAAGTGCTCAAAAAGGAACTGGTATTATTTCAGGAGGTCCTTCAAGAGCTATATTTGAATCATTGGGAATTTCAGATATTGTTTCTAAAGCTATTGGAACTAAAAATCCTCATAATATTGTAAAATCAACTATGAGAGCTTTACAATCTATAAATACACCTAAATCAGTTTCTGCTAGAAGAGGAATAGAAATGAATAGCGTTATTAATAAGAGAGAGAATTAAAAATGTTAAATCAACTTTCTAAACAAAGAAAAACAAATAAAAAAAGAAAAGGAAGAGGTACGGGCTCTGGTACAGGAAAAACAGCCGGAAGAGGCCATAAAGGACAAAACTCTAGATCAGGAGTAGCAGTTAAAAATTTTGAAGGCGGCCAAATGCCTATCTACAGAAAAACACCTAAGAGAGGATTTAATTCTTTTAAAAAAAATAATTCTCCTATAGTTACAATTCCTTTGAATAATTTCAATTCAATAAAAGAAGATTCAACTATTAACCAAGAATTTTTAATTACAAAAGGATTTTTAAAGAAAAAAGACTTAAAAAAATCAATTAAAATTATTGACTCTTTGTCTTTTAAAAAGAAACTAAACTTTCAAAACTTTAAATTTACAGAAGGTGCTAAAAAAAGAGTGGAATCACTTGGTGGTTCCATTAATTAATACTATTTATTAATTATTATATGAATACAAAAATACCAAATATAGATTATGGGGAAGCTATTAAATCTTCAGGTATCTTTAAAAAATTAGGTTTTGTTTTATTTGCTCTTATCACTTACAGATTAGGAACTTATATTCCAATTCCAGGTATAAATTCTGCAATTTTAGAACAAATTTTCAGTCAGCATAAAGATGGGATTTTAGGAATATTTGACATGTTTTCAGGAGGGGCACTTATGAGAATGTCTATTTTTACACTTGGTGTAATGCCTTATATTTCTGCTTCAATTATAATGCAACTGATGCAATCCTCTTTTGATAGTCTTAAAGAATTAAAACAACAAGGAACTATAGGTAGAAAAAAAATACAACAATATACGAGATTTTGACTATTGTTTTAGCTTTATTTCAAAGTTATGGTATTTCAAATGGTATTTTAAACCTATCTGATAATATCGATCCAACAATTGGTGGAATATTATTTTTTCAAATTTCTGCAGTGATATCTATGACAGCAGGTACAATTTTTTTAATGTGGCTAGGTGAACAAATAACTGAAAATGGATTTGGTAGTGGAATTTCTATAATTATATTCGCGGGAATTGTTGCTAATTTACCTTTTGCTATATTCAATACTTTTGAACTTGGAAGAACAGGAGCATTATCCGCTATAGCTATATTATTAATTATATTATTAATGATTTGTTTAGTAGTTGTTATATGTTTTGTTGAGAGAGCACAAAGAAGATTATTAGTACAGTATCCAAAAAGACAAGTAGGAAATAAAGTTTTTGGAGGTCAATCTTCTTATCTTCCTTTAAAGGTTAACATTTCTGGTGTTATCCCTGCTATTTTTGCTTCATCTCTATTATTATTTCCGAATACAATTTCTAATTTTTCTTCATCAAGCGAAGGTATTTTAGCTTCTATTAGTTTTTACTTAGGTCATGGAAAACCACTTTATATGCTTTTCTTTTTCAGCTTGATTGTGTTTTTTGCATTCTTTTATACAGGAGTGGTCTTTAATCCGAAAGAACAGGCAGACAATTTGAGAAATTATGGAGGTTTTGTTTTAGGTTATAGACCAGGTGAACAAACAGCAAACTATTTAGAGTATGTTGTTTATAGATTAACTTTTGTCGGTGCAATATATTTAGGTTTAATTGCACTTATTCCAGAATTTCTTATAGCTAAATTATCAGTTCCTTTCTATTTAGGAGGTACAAGTTTGTTAATTGTCGTAGTTGTTGCTATGGATTTCTTTTCGCAAATCCAAACACAACTTTTTAGCTCTCAATATGAGAAAGTTTTAAGTAAAAATAAAGTCTATAAAAGTAAATGGTTATAATTTTTATTGGACCTCCAGGTTCTGGTAAAGGTACACAAGCAAATCTTTTAAAAAACCAATACAATAATTTAATAATAATTACTGTAAGTAATTTATTAATAGAAAAATCATCTGATGGTTCTGATTTTGGTAATGAGATAAAAGAAAAAATGGATAAAGGTGAATTAATAGAAGATACAGTTGTTAATGATGTCTTATCCGCTAAATTAAATTTTTTAAAAGGAAAAAATATTCTAATTGATGGATATCCCAGAAGTTTGACGCAAGCCAAATTTTTAAAACAATTTTTGATTAATGACAAATCTAAATTTGTCATTAATTTTAATGTTGATAAGGAGGTTTTAAGAAAAAGAATAGAGAAAAGAGCTCAAATAGAATCAAGAAAAGATGATAATGTCTTTGATAAGCGATTTGATATATTTCTCAAATCTAATGAAGAAATTATAAATTATTTAAAAACACACTTTGAACTAAAGAATATAGAGGCAAATAGCACTCCTGAAGCAATAAATGTTGAAATTCAAAGGTTTTTAAGTGATTAATTGGAGTATTTTAGTTGACTAAATATATTTTTTTTTATAATTTCACGCATTCAGGAGATCTCAATTGGCTAGAATAGCAGGCGTAAATATACCAGTTAATAAAAGAGCTATAATCTCATTAACTTATATTCATGGAATTGGTCCAAAATTTGCATTTGATATTTGCAAGATAACAGGATTGGATGAAAGTAAAAGAATTAAAGATTGTAGTGAAGATGAAATAGCAAAAGTAAGAAAAGTAATTGAAGAAGGATATACAGTTGAAGGTGATTTAAGAAGATCAGTCTCTCAAAATATTAAAAGATTAAAAGATCTAGGTTGTTATAGAGGTTTAAGACATAGAAAACAGTTGCCAACTAGAGGTCAAAGAACTCACACTAATGCTAGGACTCGCAAAGGTAAGGCAGTTGCTATAGCAGGTAAAAAGAAAGTAACAAAGTAATTAATGGCAAAAACTGAAAAAAAAACTGAAACAAAAAAAAAGAAAAAAGACTATAGTCCAAACGGAATAGTTCATATAAAAAGTTCATTTAACAATACAATAGTTACAATAGCTGACACCAATGGAAATGCAGTATCTTGGTCTTCAAGTGGTTCTATGGGTTTTAAAGGTTCAAAAAAGTCAACACCATATGCAGCTCAAATAGCTACTGATACAGCAGGTAAAAAAGCTTATGAATTAGGTTTAAGAAAGCTAGATGTTAAGATGAAAGGACCTGGCTCAGGAAGAGAGTCTGCATTAAGAGCTTTGCAAAATATTGGTTTTTCAATATCTAATATAAAAGATGTAACGCCACTTCCTCACAATGGCTGTAGACCAAAGAAAAAAAGAAGAGTTTAAATAAATTTAAGGAGATAAGAATGATAGAAAATAATTGGATTTCATTAGTTAAGCCTAATAAAGTAGATTACAAAATTAGCGATAATAAGAAATTTGGAACAGTTATAATTGAGCCCTTAGAAAAGGGATTTGGTACAACCTTAGGAAATGCACTAAGAAGAGTGCTGCTTTCTTCTCTTCAGGGAACAGCTATTACCTCAATAAAAATCAATGGAGTATTACATGAGTTTTCTACAATTGAAGGAGTAAGAGAGGATGTAACTGATATAATTATGAATCTAAAAAATGTTACTTTTAATTCTAAAAGCAATCATACACAAAAGTTATCTCTTAATGTAAAAGGCCCAAAAGAAGTTTTGTCTTCTGATTTTGATGAAAATCCTGATGTTGAGATAGTAGATAAAGATATAGTAATAATGAATTTAGATAGTAACAGAGAAGTAAATCTTGAAATTTTTCTTGATGTTAATAAAGGATATATTTCTTCAGAAAAAAATAAATCCGAAGATAGCAAAAGTGTTGGTCAAATTATGCTTGATAGTACTTTTAGTCCTGTTAAAAGAGTTTCTTATAAGGTTGAACATTCAAGAATAGGTCAAGATACTGAATTTGATAAATTAATATTAGATATTGAAACAAATGGAACTGTTACACCCGATGAATCAGCAGCATTAGCCGCGAGAATATTACAAGATCAATTAAAACCTTTTATTAATTTTGAAGAACCTTCCGAAGAAGACAGACAGCAACTTCAATCTTCTAAAGAACCCCAGTTTAATAAAAATCTTCTCAAAAAAGTTGATGAATTAGAACTATCTGTAAGATCTGCAAACTGTTTAAAAAATGACAATATTTTTTACATTGGAGATCTAGTTCAAAAAACTGAAGGAGAAATGCTTAGAACACCTAATTTTGGTAGAAAATCTCTTGATGAAATTAAAGAAGTTTTAATTTCTATGGGTTTAAATATGGGTATGGATTTACCAGGATGGCCTCCTGAAAATATTGATGAATTATCTAAGAGATACGAAGATCCTTTTAAGGTATAAACAATATGAAACACCTTTTAAAACAAAGAAAACTTAATAGAACTTCTTCTCATAGACTAGCATTATTAAGAAATCTATCTATTAGTTTGATTAAGCATGAAACAATTACTACAACTACTCATAAAGCAAAAGAACTTAGACCTTTTATAGAAAAATTAGTAACCAAGGCAAAAAAAGACACATTAGCAAATAGAAGGTTAGTATTATCTACTTTATTCAATAATCAAGAAGCTACTTCTAAATTATTTTCTGAAATATCAAAAAAATTTGCTAATACAAATGGAGGTTATACTAGGATAATTAAAAAAGGTAACAGAGTTGGTGATTTTGCTCACACTAGTATAATTCAATTTATAAATTAATTTGCTTAAAATTATTATATGTATAATTACATAGCACTTCTAATAGGAGCTATAGCAGGATCTTCCCTAAGATATTTTATTGGACTATTAAATTTATCATTATTTGGATTATCCATTAGTACCATTATGGTAAATATTTTTGGTTCTTTTTTAGCAGGACTATTTCTAAACAAATTTCAAGGAAGTATATATATTTTTTTATATATTGGGTTATTTGGAAGTTTAACAACTTTATCTTCATTTAACGTTGAGTTATTTAATTTATTATCATCCAATCTATATATGAAGTCAGTTACTTATTTTTTATTAAATATTCTTTTATCATTTATTTTTTTTATATTTGGCTTCTATATAATTAATAGAATTTGATTATTAAAGTAAAAGATAATCATCCTAGAATAGATAAATATTTATTTAAAGTATTGGATGATATTCCAATGTCCTTAATACAAAAATTATTAAGAAAGAAAAAAATAACTCTTAATAACAACAAAGTAAAACCTTCTGACAAAGCATTACAAGATGATAAAATACTTATAAATTATAAATTTAAAAAAGATGACAAAATACCTAAGAAAAAAAAATCTATTAAAGATAAAATAAAGTATTTAAAGTCGATCATATACCAAAATGATGATTTTTTAATTATTGATAAACCTCCAAATGTATCTGTACAAGGTGGCTCAAAGGTAAATATATCCTTAAAAGATATTTATGAAACTTTATTAGACATTAAATTATATTTAGTTCATCGTATTGATAAAGATACATCTGGTTTAATTATTTTTGTTAAAAGTAGATTTGTTGCTTCTGATTTTTCTAAATTATTTTTAGAAAAGAAAATTAATAAGTTTTACTTAGCTATTACTCAAAATAAAATAAAAAAAAATAACAATTACTTATCAAATAAAAATAAAGATGGAAAATTAATGAAACTAAGATTTAGATTTTTAAATAAAATACAAAATTGTTTTGTTTATTATGTATTCTTAATAACTGGAAAAAAGCATCAAATTAGACTGCAGTTATCGTTAATAAATTCTCCAATTAAAAATGATAATAAGTTTTCTTCTAATAAAAATAAAAATAATTTGTGCTTATATTCATTTTCGCTTAGTTTTTTTTATAAAAATATATTTTATAATTTTAGATTGCCGTATGAGAAAACTTTAAAAAAATTTGATTTTTAATTTCTTCTAACAGTTTTTTTTCATTAATATTTATATTCTGTTCATGTAAAGAACTTATTTGATTTTTTTTTAAACCACATGGATCGATTAATCTAAAATTAAATAAATTAGGTTTAATATTAATTGATATTCCGTGATATATAATCCCGCTTGTATATCTTAAACCAACAAATATTATTTTTTTTTCACCAGATTTAGTTTTAATCCACAATCCTCTATTTTTTTCTTTTTTTTTATTTAGTAATATTCCTTTTTTTTTAAATACCTCTATTAATTCATTTTCTATAATGTCTATGAATTCTATAATTCCAATTTTTCTTTTTTTTATATTTAACATAAAATAAATTACGATCTGTCCTGGGCCATGGTAGGTAAGTTGCCCACCTCTATTTATCTTGACGAAAGGTATATTATTTATTTTTGTAAATGTTTGATTACTAGAACTTCCTGCTGTTATTACTTCTTGGTGTTCTAATATCCAAATTTCTTCTTTAATTTCTTCGTTTTTTTTTAATTCTAATACTTTTTTTTCCATATTAGATATGGTTGTTTTGTATTCTTTGTAACCTTTTAGTTGTTTTATTAATACCATTCTATTAGTTTACCTAATAAAATATGCGGACGTGGCGGAACTGGTAGACGCGCAGCGTTGAGGTCGCTGTGGGAATATTCCTGTGGAAGTTCGAGTCTTCTCGTCCGCACCATTATGAAAGCATTTTAGAATTATGAAAAACACATTTAATATTAATGAATTTATATCAGAAATACAAAAAAAACATCCAGCTGATCAAGCAAATGCTATAGAAAATCTCAATAAAGAACACCAATTAATTTTATTAAAAAAAAATGCAGGTAAGCTCAGTCCAGACTTTATTGCTTATTTAAGAGACGAACTTCGTGAAGAACTTTTAAGTTTTATCCCTAAATCTAGATTAATAAATTTTATAAAAGCTCTAGATGTTGACGATGCTGTTGAAATTTTAGGAGATTTTGAAAAAAAAGACATAATTTCTATATTATCCAAATTAGGCACTGAGCAAAGAAATAGAATAGAAGATAACCTATCTTATCCTGAAGATTCAGCTGGTAGAGTAATGAATAAAGACTTTATTTCTATTAGTATTGAGTTAACTGTTGGAGAACTTATAGACACATTAAGAAAAACTAGAAGAGGTCCAAAGGATTTTTACAATGTTTTTGTTTGTAATGAAAATGGAGTCCCCATAGGATACGTACCTTCAGGTAGAATTCTTAGATCAAAAAGAGCTAAAAAGTTAGCAGATATATATATAAAAAATATTCATAAAATTGAAGCTAATACTCCACTAGAAGACGTTGCTTTTACTTTTAGAAAATATGGATTAGTTTCAACCCCAGTTGTAGATCATAAAGAAAAAATTATTGGAATTATAGCAGTTGATGATGTAGTAGATATTTTATATCAAGAAGACTCTGATGATATTCAGAAACTTGGTGGTTTGTTTGTAAATGATTTTTATAAAGGTACAATTTCCTCAGCTTCATCTAGATTTGTTTGGCTTGGTTTAAATTTATTTACTGCTATATTGGCTTCACTTGTAATCGATATTTATGCCATTCAATTACAGCAAATGATAGCTATTGCAGTTTTAATGCCTATAGTTGCCTCAATGGGTGGTAATGCTGGAACACAAGCAATGACAATTTATGTAAGAGCAATAGCTACAAAAGATTTAATTGGCTCAAAGTATTTTAATTTAATTGTAAAAGAATTTTTAATTGGAACCATTAATGGATTTTTATTATCAATTGTTATGGGATTTATAGCTTATATTTGGTTTGATAGTATAATTTTAGCAATAGCTGTGGGTATTGCTATTTTAATAAATTTAGGTTTTGCGTGTTTATTTGGTATTTTAATTCCCATCACTATGAATAAGCTTAAAATTGATCCAGCACTAGCTTCAGGCATAATATTAACAACTTTTACAGATGTTTTTGGTTTTTTATCCTTTTTATCTATAGCTACTTATATTATTAATCTCTAATGAATATTCTAATAATTGGTACTGGATATGTTGGTCTTGTGTCAGGTACATGTTTTTCAGAATTCGGATATAAAGTAACTTGTATAGATCAAGATAATTTAAAAATTAAAAAACTAAAAAAAGGTATAATTCCAATTTATGAACCTGGTCTCAATGAACTTGTAAAAAAAAATATTAAAAATAAGAATCTTAAATTTGATAATTCTATTAATAAGTATCTTAATAATTCTGATTGTGTTTTTCTTGCTGTTGGAACACCATCTAGAAGAGGTGACGGTCATGCCGATTTAAAATTTGTTTTTAAAGCTGTTGAACAAATTTGTTCAATGGTTACCAAAAAAATTGTTTTAGTCACTAAATCAACAGTTCCAGTAGGAACTGCTAAAAAAATTAATAAAATTGTCCAAAAACTTAATAAAAGCGATTATATAAATGTTGCTTCAAATCCAGAATTTTTAAGAGAAGGTTCGGCCATAAATGACTTTTTAAGACCAGATAGAGTAGTTATTGGATCTAATGACAATTACTCTAGAAAAATTCTAAATACACTCTATAAACCCCTTAATCTATTACAAGTACCTATTGTTAATACTGATACAGAAACATCAGAATTAATTAAATATGCCTCAAATTCTTTTTTAGCTACTAAGATTACATTTATAAATGAAATATCCTCTTTCTGTAAAAAAACAGGGGCTAATATTAACGATGTTTCTAAAGCTATGGGTTTAGATAAAAGAATAGGTTCTAAATTTCTCCATTCTGGTCCTGGGTATGGTGGTTCATGCTTTCCAAAAGATACTTTAGCAATGTCAAAAACTTTTAGAGATCATAAAACAAAATTTAATATTGTTGATACTGTTATTAAAACTAATAATCAAATAAAAAAAAATATTTCTAAAGAAATTTTACAAATAATTAATAAGAATAATTTAAAAAAAATACTATTTCTTGGACTTTCTTTTAAGCCTGAAACAGATGACATTAGAGAATCTTCTTCAATTTTTATAATTAAATATTTATTAAAAAAGGGAAAAAACTTAAGTATTACTGCTCATGATCCAGTATCTATTGAGAATGCTAAGAAAGAAAAACTTAAAATTAAATACTTAAATGATTTTCAAGCTTCTTTTAAAAACCAAGAATTAATTGTAATAGCAACTGAATGGAATATTTATAGATCAATTAATTTTAAAAAACTTTATAAAAAAATGAAATCTCACCATCTCTATGATTTAAGAAATATTTATCCAAATAATAAAGAAATTAAAGAATTAGGATTCAATTATTACTCAATTAGCTCATAATGATAAATGAGGAAATATTAAGAGAGTATGATATTAGAGGGGTATACGGTAAATCTTTATCTACAAAAGATTTAATCCATATCGGAGAATCAATAGCTTCTCTTATAAATGGTTATAATTCTAAAAAACTAATTATTGGACATGATGGGAGAAATTCATCTTTAGAAATCAAAAACCTTCTTATAAATACAATTATTAATTTTGGTATAGATATTATA
>PAHR01000029.1 GCA_002705265.1 Pelagibacteraceae bacterium
AAATAGATTACGAAAAAGAGATCTAAAATAATATTCATTAATGTTACTGAAGATTGAATTAGCATAACGGTGAAGCTTTTCTCTACAGCAATTAGCCAACCCATAAAGGCAAAGTTAGCCAGGGCAAAAGGAGCTGCAAAGACCCTAATACTGATATAATTATGAGCTATATCGTTTACCAAATCCTCTGCTGGACTAATAAAAAAAATAAAATTATAAACTTTAGAAGTAAAAACTATGATTTAACTTCAATAAAAGAAACTGATAAACTTTTTAAGAAATATCATCCTGATATATTTATTCATTTAGCTGGGGATGTGGGTGGCATTAATAAAACAAAAAACAATCCTGCCAAAAGTTTTTACAATAATATTGCAATGGGCATTAATACAGTTGAATCCTCAAGAAAATATAATGTTAAAAAATATATAATGATAGGCACTATTTGTTCATACCCAAAGTTTAGTCCGATGCCATTTAAAGAGGATGATTATTGGAACGGATATCCAGAGGAAACAAATGCCCCATATGGCATAGCTAAAAAATCAATATCTGAGCAACTAGATGCCTATTGGAAAGAATATAATCTTAATTATGTAAACATTATTTTAACGAATATATATGGCCCTGGTGATAACTTTGATGAGAAGACATCGCACGTAATTCCAGCAATAATTAAAAAATTACATTATGCAAAATTAAGAAAAGATCCTTATGTTGAAATATGGGGGGATGGATCTCCCACAAGAGATTTTTTATATGTTGTGGATGCCGCCAAAGCTATTAAAAAATTAATTTCAAATAAATTTATTGGAATAGTAAATGTGGGATCAGAAAAAGAAACAAGCATCAAGAATTTAGTAAATTTAATTAATTCATATGTAAAGTATGATGGCAAAATAAAGTGGAATAAAAATATGCCAAATGGACAACCGAGGAGATTGGTAAGTAACAAGAGAATAAAAAAAATTTGTAATTTTAAACCAAGTGTTGATTTAAAAAAAGGAATTGAAAATACAGTTAAATGGTATTCCAAAATAAATGTATAACACTAAGAAGAAAGTACTTTATGTGTATACATCGGGCAGAGAAATTAGAAATTCGAAAGAAAACCCAAAAGAATTTTTCTATGGATATTTTAATTTAAAAAAAGAAAATCTAGACGTAGCTTTTATTGAGATTGATAAACTATTTTCAAAAATATTATATTTTTCAATTACGTACTGGATTCTAAAAATTAAAGATACTTATATTCTAAAAAAATTCGGAATAGGATTAAGGGGACATATGATGTTTCAACATAAAAAATACTTTGAGAAATTTGATTACATAATTGGAACTAATGACTCTATTTCATTAGGATTAAGTGATATTAAAAAAAAATATAACTTAAATTATAAGATCATTTACTTGAATATGGGCTTAACTTCTAAGCTGCAAGATCTAAAAAATAACAATTTTAAATATTATAAAAAAGCAAGAAATATAATCGAAACGAAATTAATTAAAATAGAAAAAGTAATTTCAGTTGGGGAAGGAGAGTATCTTTTTTTTAAAAAACATTTTAATAAATTAAAAAATAAATTTAAATTCACACCTTTTGGAATAGATCATAAGTTTTGGTCAAATTATAAAGGAAATAATAAGAAAAAATTTGTTTTATTTGTTGGCAGTGACTCAAATAGAGATTTTAAAATGATGATTAAAATTTCAAAAAATTTGCCTCATACAAAATTTGTATTTGTTACATCTAGAATAAAACTTGATGAATGTAATTCAAATGTAACTTTATACTCAGGCAGCTTTAAAAAACCTAATATTTCAGACTCTCAGTTAAGAAAACTTTATAATCAAGCTTATCTAACAGTTATTCCTGTAAAAAAAAATACTTTGATGACTTCAGGACAAAGTGTTTGCATGCAAGCTATGTCTGCAAATTGTTTAGTTTTAACTTCAAAATTTCCAGGATTATGGGATTTAAAAAATCTAATAAATAAAAAAAATATACTCATTACTGAGCATAATACTGAAAGTTTTTGTAAAATTATTATAGATGTAATTAAAAAAGATAAACCTCAAATAAGAAAAAATGCAGAAAAATTTATAATAAACAAATGTAGTTTAAAAGTATTTTCAAATTCTCTTAGTAATGAAATAATTTAAATTTTGTTATTTAAGTTTATATTTTCATCAAAATAAATTGACTGACTTGGAAATGCGAATGATAATCCTAATTCTTCAACAGTTTTTTTTAAAAATAGACCTAGATCTTCTTTTACCCTCAAATACTCATTCCAATTATTGTTACTTGTAAAACAATATATAAGTATATCAATTGAGCTGTCATTAAATTTTTCTAGTCTAACAAAACATTGATGGTTATCGTTTACCATAAAATCTTTATTATTTTTTACATATTCTTCTACTAATGTCGTAAATTTTTTAATTTGGTCTAAAGTAGATTTATATTCAAGGCCTATAGTCCAAGATATTCTACGATACTTTCGATTTGAGTAATTGATAATAGGTACCTCTGCAAATATATAGTTGGGTATAGTTATAGGTGTAGAATCAAACTTTCTAATTCTTGTTGATCTAAAGCCGATATGTTCAACTGTTCCTTCGGCATGACCAGGGACGTTCACTACATCTCCTAGAGTAAAGCTTTTTTCCATAAGAATAAGCAAACCAGATATTAAATTCTTGAACATATCCTGGGCTCCGAGAGCTACAGCAACTCCAAAAAGACCTAACCCTGCAATTACAGGGCCTATTTTTATTCCCCATACATCTAAAGTTGCAACTATTCCTAAAAAAATAATCAAATATTTTAAAGATTTAATTAACCAAACTACAAGTGCCTTTGATATTAGCTTTTCTATTTGGTTAAACATATTACTAAAAGGATTTACAGCTTGATGTATTAACCAAAAAACAAATATAGTGGCTAAAGTTTTATTAATTTTTTGTAGATAAAGACCTAAAGTTGTTTCAACATCCACATATAATGAAACAAAAAGGAATGCAAATACGATAGGTAAGAACTTTAGAGGGGATAACAAAGACTCAAATAACTGATCATCAATTTTATTACCAGTTTTAAGAATGATTTTTTTTATTTTTTTTAAAATGAATTTAGCAAACAATCCTCTTATAGAAAAAGCAAGAATAATTAAAAGTAAAACTAAACCTATTTCGTAGAGACGCAGGCCAAAAACTCCTTTATCAAAAACATCTAAAATTGACTTATAAAATTCAGTAAAAATTTCCATGGCTTATTCTTAACACAATAATAATAGTTTCATAAAAAAAAAGGCCGCTTAAAGCGGCCTTTTATTAAAAAGCTTGTAAATATAAATTACATCATTCCTGGCATACCGCCCATACCACCCATGCCGCCCATATCAGGCATTGCAGGTGCCGAAGACTTGTCTTCAGGTTTATCTGTAATCATAGCTTCAGTTGTAGTTAATAAACCTGCTACTGAAGCAGCGTCAATTAAAGCAGTTCTAACGACTTTAGTTGGATCAATAATGCCTGCTTTTACTAAATTACAAAATTTACCAGTTTGAGCATCAAAACCATGACTACTGTCTTTACTTTCAATAATCTTTCCAGCAATAACAGCTCCATCATGACCAGCATTTTCAGATATCTGCTTTAGTGGAGCTGAAAGGGCTTTTTTAACCAAATCAACACCAAAACGTTGGTCATCATTGTCCACTTTGAGTTTATTTAGAACAGAAGTAGCATAAAGAAGAGCAGTTCCACCACCAGGAAGTATTCCTTCTTCTACAGCAGCTCGAGTAGCATGCATGGCATCTTCTACCCTATCTTTTTTCTCTTTTACCTCTACTTCTGAAGCACCCCCTACTTTGATAACCGCAACTCCGCCTGCTAACTTTGCTAGACGCTCTTGAAGTTTTTCACGATCGTAGTCAGAAGAAGTTTCATCTATCTGTTTTCTAATTTGATCACATCTAGCTTCAATTTCTTTTTTCTTTCCTGCTCCACCAACAATAGTAGAGTTCTCTTTATCTACAACAACTCTCTTAGCTTTTCCAAGCATATCCATTGTTACGCTCTCTAGTTTTACACCAAGATCTTCACTTATAACTTGCCCACCTGTAAGAATAGCAATATCTTCTAGCATTGCTTTTCTTCTATCTCCAAAACCAGGTGCTTTTACTGCAGCAATTTTAAGACCTCCTCGAAGTTTATTTACAACTAAAGTTGCTAAAGCTTCTCCTTCAACATCTTCAGAAATTATTAAAAGAGGTTTTGTAGACTGAACTACTGATTCAAGAAGAGGAAGCATTGGTTGAAGACTAGATAGCTTTTTTTCATGAAGAAGTATTAAACAATCTTCTAATTCAGCTTTCATTTTGTCACCATTAGTAACAAAATATGGGCTTAAATATCCTCGATCAAACATCATACCTTCCACAACATCTAATTCTGTATCCAAACTTTTTGCTTCTTCAACAGTAATTACACCTTCTTTTCCAACTTTTTGCATAGCATGAGAAATCATCTTACCAACTTCTGCATCACCATTAGAAGCAATAGTTCCTACTTGCTCAACTTCTTTTTCTCCCTTTACAGGTTTTGAATTTTTTTGAAGTTCTGCAACAACTGCATCAACAGCGCTATCCATACCTCTTTTTAAATCCATTGGATTCATTCCTGCAGCTACAGCCTTGAATCCTTCGGTAGCTAAAGATTGACATAAAACTGTTGAGGTAGTAGTACCATCACCTGCTGTATCATTAGTTTTGTTAGCTACTTCTTTAATCATCTGAGCTCCCATATTCTCAAACTTATCGGCTAGCTCTATTTCTTTTGCAACAGTAACACCATCTTTTGTGGTTCTTGGTGACCCAAAAGATTTATCTATAACTACATTTCTACCTTTTGGTCCTAAAGTAACTTTTACCGCATCTGCTAAGATGTTAATACCATTTAACATTTTTGCTCTGGCTTCTGTGCCAAAGTGAATTAATTTTGCTGACATATTTTATAACCTCCCTATTTACTTCTCAATAATTCCCATGATGTCTGACTCTTTCATGATGAGTAATTCCTTACCATCCATTTTTACTTCAGTGCCTGACCATTTTCCGAATAGAATACGATCACCTTTTTTAACATCAAGTTTTACTATTTGTCCATTTTCATTGCGAGCACCACTTCCTGCTGCAACAACCCTACCTTCCATAGGTTTTTCTTGTGCAGTATCTGGAATGATAATGCCGCCTTTTGTTCGATCTTCAGCGCTTACTCTTTCGACTAAAACACGATCGTGCAAAGGTTTTAAGTTCATAATTTTACTCCTCTATTATATTTATATTTATATATCTCTATTTAGCACTCTTAATACTAGAGTGCTAATAGTTAAGTAGTAATGAAATATAATGTTTCAATGCCTAGTTAAAGATATTTTTATTGATATATTAAAAAATTGGCTTATTTACTTGGTTTTTTTATAAAAATACTGCAAAGTACGACTTAAATATGAACAAAAATATAGAGATAAATATTGGTGCTAGGTTAGGAAATTTAAGAAAAAGAAAAAAAATGACTCTTGATGAGCTATCGTCAAAGTCAGGGGTTTCAAAATCTATACTTTCCCAAATTGAAAGAAATATCTCAAACCCAACTGTATCAACAATGATTAGAATTTCAGAAGCTTTAGACGAAACATTATCTAATTTTTTTACAAACTTAAACAAAATAAAGGATAAAAGCATACAAAAGGCAAAAGAAACTCCACTAATTAGCTCTAAAGACGGCTTATGTTCTCTTACTATATTAGGAGCGGGAGAGACAGTTAACTGGCTACAATGGTATATGCTTACTATGAAACCCAAAGGAAAACTGAAATCAAAATCTCATGGAAGCAATACATACGAAAATATCACAGTGTTGAATGGTGAGGTTGAAATTCAATTAAAACAAAAAACAGAAATATTAAAAACTGGTGATACTTTTAGATTTGAAACAAATCAAGATCATTGCTTAATAAATAAATTTAAAGGGATAACAAAGCTTTTAATGGTCAATTATATTGATCCAATAAACGGATCTTTTAGTTAATAAATTAAATTGAATAATCAAAAAATTCCAAATTTTAAAGTTCTAGTTTTAGTTGGAGCAGGACATGCAAATGTTCAGGTTTTAAAGCATTTGAGCATGAATAAATATAATGGCTTAGAAGTTATTCTAGTCAATGATGGTTTTTCAGCTGTTTACTCCGGCATGACGCCTGGACTTATAGAAAACTATTATAAAATTGAAGAAGCAATTATTGATCTTCCAAAACTCTGTAACAATAGTAGAGCAATTCTAGTTAATGATTCAGTTACAAAATTAGATGAAAATAAAAATATGGTATATTTAAAAGAACACCCACCTATTAAATTTGATTTATTATCATTAAATGTTGGTTCTCAAACTAAAACTGATCACTTGGAAATTTCTGATTATGCAAAAACTATTAATGTCAAACCTATTAGTAATCTAATTAATCAGCTAAATATCATAGATCAAATAATTTCAAAAAAAGAAATTGTAAATTGTTCAGTAGTTGGAGGAGGTATAGCTGCTATAGAAGTTAGTTTTGCAATTAAAGAAAGATTTAAAGAAAAAATTAATATTAATATTATATCAAAAAAGTTACTTAGAGAAAAAAATATAAAAAATAAAACTAAGAAAATTTTAGAAAAATTCTTAAAGTTAAAAAATATAAAAATTATAAATGAAAATGCTTTAAGTATTGATGAGAACTATGTTATTTCTGAGAAAAAAGATAAAATTTTAACTGATATTTCAATAATTTCATCGGGTGTTATGAGCTTACCTTGGATTGAAGAATCTAATATTAATACCGATAAAAATGGTTTTATTAGAGTAAATCAAACTCTACAAACTGAAAACTATAAGCATATATTTGCTGCTGGAGATATATGTTCACTAAACTTTACTGACAGACCTAAGTCTGGGGTTATGGCAGTTAGGCAAGGAGAAGTACTTAAAAAAAATATTTTTAAATTTTTGCTAGAACAAGATTTAGCTTTATTTAAACCTCAATCTAATTGGCTCTATCTAATAGGAACAGGCAATGGAAATGCAATTATGAATTGGAAGAATATTTCATTATCCGGTCATCTAATTTGGAAAATGAAAGAATTTATAGACAAAAAATTTATGAATAAATTTAAATTCTTAAAACCAATGAGTGGCAAAATAAGTAGTCAAACACTAAAATTAGATAGTAAAATACAAAACCAGATAAGTATTAATATGAAATGTGAAGGTTGCGGTTCTAAATTATCTAAAAACCTTTTAGTAGACTATTTAGAAAAAAATCAAAGCCATAACACAAAAATCCTCTCTGATAGTACATCATTAAAATTTCCAAATAATTCAATTACTCAATCAATAGATCACATAAAATATTTTAAATCGATGAATCCTTATATATTTGGTCAAATCGCATACCTGCATGCTCAAAATGATATTTTAGCAAGTGGAAATAAAGTTAACTCTTTTTCAGTATCTTTAGGATTGCCAAATAATGAGAAAAAATCTCAAAAATTTTTTTTGGAATATTTTATGGAAGGAATTTTATCAGAATCAAAAAAAGACGGTGGCATATTTGCCTCTGGACATACTTATACAAGCGATGAGCCAGGTATAACAATTAATATGAATGGTCTTGATTTTAAAAATCAATCAAAAGCAGATGCCAAGGAAGGAGAGTTAATTTATTTAACTAAACCACTAGGTATTGGATATTTAATGTCAGCTTTTATGAACAATGCTGAAGAAATAAGTTCTTTTGTTTATAAAAAAATTATTAATAATATGACTCAGTCAAATAAGAATATATTAGAGATTATAAATGACAATGAAGTAAAAATCTTAACAGATATAAGTGGCTATGGTCTAGCGTCTCATTTAATAGATGTATGTTCTAGTTCTAATTTGAGTGCATATCTTGATCTTAAAGACGACTTATTAATTATGAATAATTTTGAAATATTATTAAAATATAAAAGTTCTGCCTATGACGACAACAGGACAGCTTCTGAAAATATGATTCATTTTAAAAATTTAATTACAACTCAGAAAAAAAATATTTTTCCAATATTATATGACCCTCAAACATCTGGTCCTTTGTTACTATCAGTAAAAGAAGACCAAAAAGAAAAATTCGAAAAATCCTTTATGACTAATTATGGATTTTTTCCAATAAAAATTGGGTTATTTACAGAAAGAAAAGATTTTTCAATTATAGTTTAAGTCGATTTTTTAAAATCATGCCCAAAATTGTCAAAAAACCTAATAGCATAATTGGCAAAATATATTGAGGCTTAACTAGTAAATGCATACCAATTTCTTCCCCATTATTTATAATTTCATCTATGTTACTACCGATATTTGTAAAAATAAAAGTGTAAGGCATTATTCCAAAAAATGTCGTTAATATAAATTTAAATTGATTTACACCTAAGAATGAAATTACAAGGTTTTGTATGAAAAATGGCAATCCTGAAAGTCTAAATAACAACAAAAAACCTAATTCATTTTTTTTAAAATAATTATCAAATTTAGATAAATACGTTAAAACTTTTTTTTTAAAAAAGTCATGAAAAAAGTATTTAGCTATTAAAAAAAATAAAAAAGAACCAATAGTTGCTGCTATAGAAACTAGAAAACCTCCTAATATAGTACCAAAGAATAAACCACTAGCCATAGAAAGAAGACTTACAATAGGAAAATTAAGTAAAATTAAAAAAGAATATAAAAATATAAATAAAATAACCGAATTTATAAAATTTTTTTCAATAAATAATTTAATTGAGTCGTAATAATGCAAAATTAATTCTACTGTAAGCGTATCTTTAAATAATGAAAAAATTATAAAAGAAGTTAAAAGAATAATAACAAAGATAATTAAAAGATAATTTTTAGTTTTCATCTTTAGTTGGGCCAATTATTGAATCAAGTTTTCCTGATCTCTCAAGCTCATACAATCCATCAGAGTCTGATAAATAATTATCATTTAAAAAAATTTGTGGAACAGTCATGCGTCCATTTGATCTTTCAACCATTTGCATTCTTAATTGATGATCGTTACTTACATCAATCTCTTCGTATTTTAAGTTTTTTCTTTTTAGTAATTCTTTAGCTCTGTCGCAATGCCAGCATGTTGTTGTTGTATAAATTTCAATTTTCATTTTTAAATTATATTAACATTAACTCCCAACTGGGTATTAAATTATTTAATTTAAAGCCATATGACTGGATTGATCCATTTAAAATTAAAAAACCTGTTAGTATCAATAATATTCCAGTAAAAAATTTAAAATAAATAACTAATTTATTTAATTTTATTAAATAAATTGAAATCTTGCTAATAAAAAAACCTACGATTAAGAATGGTATGCCTAAACCTAAAGAATAAAAAGTTAATAAAATAGCACCACTAATATTGTCATTGTAAGCAATAGCTAAGACTGAACCAAGAATTGGGCCAATACAAGGACTCCAACCAAATGCAAAAGCAATACCTATTAAAAATGGACTAAATATATTAAAGCTTCTAGAAGTAAGGTTAAGTTTGAATTCTTTGTTTAAAAAGTTCAATTTTAAAATTCCTAGTGTAAAGAAACCAAATAGTATAATTATTGATCCTGATAAAAAAGATAGGTTTTTTTTATATTTAAATAAAAAATCTGATATGTAGTCAATGGAAAGGCCTAGTATAATGAAAATTAAAGAAAACCCTATTATGAATAAAATTAATTGATTAAATAAGTAAAAGTTTTCAATTCTTTCCATTTCTTTTATTTCATTAAATGATTTCCCAACAATATAGGAAACAAATCCAGGGATTATAGGCAAAATACAAGGTGATAAAAAACTCAACATGCCTGCTAAGAAAGATAAAAAAAACGAGATTTCTTGAGACATTATTTAATAATAGATATAGTTCAATTTAAGATTTATACAATGATTGATAAAATTATTCAGCCTTATACGCAACCATTTTTAAAAAGAATTAGTAAGTTTCTAATTAAATTCATATCACCAAATCAGATGACTTTTATAGGTTTTTTATTTGGTCTAATCATGTGCCTATTCATTTTATTGGATATGTATGTGTTTGCTATTTTTGCATTATTTTGTAATAGATTTTGCGATGGATTAGATGGGGTAATGGCAAGAATATTAGCTCCAACACCATTAGGAGGTTATCTAGACATAGTACTAGATTTTTTAATATATGCTGGATTTGTTCTTGCTTTTGGATTAACAGATTATTCTAATTTGCCCTTCGCTTGTTTTTTGCTTTTTTTATATATTGGAACTAGTAGTACTTTTTTGGCTCATGCAGCAATTTTACAAAATCACAATCATAAAAAAGATGATACTGATTTGGATAATCAAATAAATAAAAATATATATTATGCTTCTGGGCTAGTAGAAGGGTTAGAAACAATAATGTTTATGCTTTTTTGTCTTCTATTTCCAAAATTTTTTGTCTTAATTAGTATCGTGTTTTCTATTTTATGTTTAGCTACTATCTTAGGTAGAATTTATATTTCATACAAAAATTTTAATTAATAAATGATAGGTATCCTAGCATAAAAATTCTTGCTATTACTAAGATCAAAACGAAAAAAATTAATTTTAAAACTATCCTGACAATTCTGCCAAATTCAAAACTAGCATAATAAGCCTCAAATATATCTAAATTATTAAAATAATTTTGAATAATAATTTTTTTTATAATATAAAACCCTGCTGCTAAAGGCCTGCAAACTAAAAAATAACCCAAAAAAGAAAATACAATCACAATTACTAAGCTTATATTCATCATAAAAGACCATAAAATTAAAGAAACTATCCAATAACCAAGGAATAAAAATCTCTCTTTTTGATGTGGATGAATATGAGCTTGAAAAAAATTCATTTTATTTTTCAATTCCTTTTAATGCTATTTCTTTGGCAATATCGGAAGCAAGTCTAGAATCATTTTTTGATTTTTCTAAAATCATTTTTGTTCTAGTTTTAATTTTCAAAAGCAATTCATTTGCTTCTTTATCTTCTGGTTCCAAGTTTTCTCTTATTGTAATTCTAGAGCCCAAGATCACTACACCCCCTGCATTAGCACAATAATCAGGACAGTATATTATATTATTATCAAAAATATTTTTTTCAATTTGTGGACTAGCCAGTTGGTTATTTGCGGAACCTGTAATTATATCAATTTTATTTTTTGCAAATCTTAAAAAATCTTCATTTAAATCTCCCCCTGCTGCACAAGGAGAAAAAATATCAATTTTTTTAAAAGTGGAATTCTCAAGTTTTTCACAAAACCTAAAGCCATCTTTCTCAATTAAATTTTTATTTTTTTTTAAATCAGAAATCTCAATATTAGCCCCTTCACTTTTACAAAAAGCAGCAATTCTTGATCCTGTTTTGCCGTATCCTTTTATAAATATATTTTTATCTTTAAGAGAAGTTGAGCCATATTTAAAATCTAAGCATCCATGCATAGAATAATAGACTCCATAAGCTGTGCTTAATCCGGAATCAGATCCTATTGGATTACAAACATGCTTGGATTTTTTTCTAAAACCTCTTAAATCATCATCAACCGTACCCATATCTCCAGCAGTTATGTATTTGCCATCTAATTTATTTAAAACTTCTGCAAAAAGATCATGGGCATCGTTTTTATCTATCTGAGCATGAATAGTAGATTTACCTCCACCAAATGATAATTCAGCTAAAGAATTTTTATAAGTCATAGCTTCTGCAAGCTTCAACACATCTTTTTCCTGATCTTCGATATTGCTATAATCATAATATCTACAACCACCTAGTGCCGGACCTCTATTAGTATTGTGAATTGCAACTATAGATTGAAATTTTAGTCTTGAATCTTCTGCATAAAGCACCTGCTCAAACCCATCGTGTTTTTTCTCTTTAAAATTTAATGTCATTATTAATTATATAGTCAATAATTTTCCTATCTCCAGCTAAAAAATCATATAATTTAAGTTCTTTAGTTCTGACCCACCTAATATCGTTATGAATATTTTTCAGTATTTTGCCATTAAATTCATCAATTTTATAAAAAAATAAATGAATATTTTTGTTATTTTCAGGATAGGAAAAAAAATAATCTAAAATCAATATAGGATTTTAAATTTTCAAAGATAATTCTTCTTTTATTTCTCTTTCAAGTGCTGATTTAACCTCTTCATCAATCCTTACCTTACCACCAGGAAATTCCCATTTTAATGGATGTGTTTGGTTTTTATTTCTTTGTGCAATTAAAATACTACCCTTGTTGATAATCAACCCTCCTACTACTTTTATAATATCAGGCAAAAACTTCTTCTGATTTTTCTTTTTCAATAATTGGAAAATGAATAAAGGCAGAAAATAAAGATATAATAATTCCTAAAATCCATGCCAGATCTAATGAGCCATAAAGATCTATTGCCAAACCACCTACAAAAGATCCAACAAAAGCTCCAGCTTGATGAGATACCATAACTATTCCAAACAAAGTTGACAAATATCTTGTGCCAAAAAGATTAGCTACAATTCCTGAGGTCGGAGGTACTGTGGATAGCCATAATAATCCTATGACACAACTAAAAGCAATAATCGTATAATTGTTTGTTGGAAGAATTAAAAGTAAAAAAATTGCTATGCTTCTTGCAAAATATATAAAGGAGAGTATATATTTTTTTTTAATAAAACCTGAAACTTTGCCTGAAATAAGAGTACCAATCATATTAAATACACCAACTAAAGTTAATCCTGTTGCGGCAATAGTAGTTTCAAGACCCTTTATTTTTGCAAAAACAGGTAAATAATTTGAAATTAGTGCAACATGCAATCCACAAACAAAAAAACCTAAAATTAAGTATCGGTAACTCTTATCTTTAAATGCATACTTAACAACATCTCTTATTTTCCTCTTAGTAAATTTTTTTTGAGCTTTTTTAATAGGTTTTTTTAAAAGAAAAACTAGTGACATTGGTATAAAAAATAAATAAAAAAAAGCTACAATTTGAAATGAAAGACTCCATTTAAAAGTAGTTACTAAAAATTGATTTATTGGAGTAAAAATAAACATTCCTGTTGCAGCTAAAGACATTAAGATTCCAGTAACAGTACTTCTAGTTTTATCATCGTCAAAATACTTCGATACTCCTCCAATAACTACTGGTACTGATATAATTCCAGCCGATAATCCCCCTATAACACCAAGTCCAAAAAGAAAATGTAATGGATTCACTGCAAGTGAAGTTACATAAAAACTTATTGAAACTCCTACAAAACCAACAATAAAAGTTTTTACATATCCTTTTTGCTCTGCAAAAGCGCCAGCAATTGGAGACATGCTACCCCAAAGTAAATTAAAAATTCCATATGTAAGCCCTATCATAGAAGCTCCAAAAACCGTGGATGATAAAAGGTCAGGAACATAAATACCAAGTGACATTCTGAAACCATTACCTACAGCCAAAATTGAACCGGCACATAGAATTAAAATAAATTTTTTCACAGTATTAATTTATATTTAATATTATATAAAAAAAATGTTTATTTTTATAAACAATGTCTCTATAGTGCGTCGCTATGGGATATCCTAAAAAACATCGTGGCAGAAGAAAAATTGGATCACGTAAAAGAAGAGCTAAAAGAAGAGCAAAAAAGAAATAGTTTTTTTATTATAAACTTAGCTTAGCATAAATATCATCAATAATTGGCTTACATTGATAGTCTAATTTTATCCCATCTACTATTAAGTCGCTCAATTCTTTTAATATTTTCAATTGTTCTTTTTCACAACTTTGTTCACCAAAATGAACTTGTTCTGCAACAATAAATATACAGTTACCTTCTTTATCATTTGGAATACAAGTGTTTATTTCTAATAAATATTCTGTTTCATCTGGTGTTTCTAATTCCGAAAGCAATGAAGTTAATATCTCACCTTTTTCATATTTATAATTATCAAGATTTAGTTCAAATTGTTTTTTAGATAGATTTTTACCTTTTTCAAAATTTAAAAATACAAATACTGAAATGATTAATGGTATTAAATAAACTAAATAATAGATTCTCTTTTTAATCATTAATATAGGATAAAATTTAAATTTAAATTTTCTATATAAATTTAAATTTAATAAAGTGGGTTATTAACAGTTTTTGAACTTCTTTTTTATTATTTTGTATCAACTTTTGAACTTATTCTAAATTTATAAAGATAAAACTAGTGTTCATTGATATGAATTTTGGTAGAATTTATAATTGAAAAAAATAATTTTAAATAGAAGACAATTTACTTCAATTTTATTAATAATTAGTTCAAATTTAATTTATAAAAGGGTATTTGCTATGACGGATAATGAATGGAAAAATAAACTAAAACCTGAAGAATATGATGTTCTTAGAAAAGAAGGAACGGAAAGACCAAATTCGAGTGCTCTGAATCATGAAAAAAGAAAAGGGGACTATTTGTGTATAGGATGTGATAATAAATTATTTACTTCAGAAATGAAATTTGACAGCGGAACTGGGTGGCCTTCTTTTTATGATTATGTTCCTGGAGCTTTAGGATTTAAAACAGATTTTAAGATTGTTATACCAAGAAAAGAATATCATTGTGCGAACTGTGGTGGTCATCATGGTCACGTTTTTAAAGACGGGCCTGAACCCACAGGATTGAGATACTGTAATAATGGAATTGTTTTAAAGTTTATTCCTAGAAACTAGTTTTTTGTTTAGTTTTCTTTAACAAGACGTATGTAAGCATAATAGCTAAAAATATTTTTAGAATTTCACTATACATGAAAGGTAAAAATCCGAAAGTAATTGCTTTTTCAAAACCAATAAACATTGTTAAATGAGTTAAGCCACATAAGAATATAATTATAGCGGCTACAATAATTGAAAAACTAATTACAAGAATACTCTCTTTAAATAATTTTTTTGATGCGTAAGCTAAAAAAAGTGACGCAAAAACCATTCCATATAGAAAACCGAAAGTTGGGGAAGCTATGTAACCAAAACCACCTCCATTAGCAAATAATGGTAAGCCAGCTATACCAAGCAGAACATATGCTAAGGTTGAATAAAAACCTATCATTCCTGAAGAAGATGCTAAAAGAAATACAACAAGTGTTTGAAGAGTCATTGGTACGGGATAAAATGGTATAGCAACTTTTGCAGATATAGTTAACAAAATAACACCTAAAATAAGAAGGTAATATTTTACAAAAAAACTTTTACCAAATATTCTATCAGCAATACTGCTATTATTAAAAAAATGCATGTTTTTTTTTACTATTAACTAGTGATGAACGCAAATATAAAATTATAATTGTTTTATTATAAGGTTTCTCAATTTAGACAGATCTTTGTTAAAAAGCCTTATTCCTTCAGCGAGCTTAAAGGATGCCATCTGATTTTCATTTAAATGCCATCTAAAAGCACTCTCATTAATACTAAGTCTTGGAATATCAATAGAAGTTGAATCCTCAGGTTTAAGCTTTAAATCAACATCCCC
This sequence comes from Pelagibacteraceae bacterium, assembly GCA_002705265.1. GTDB lineage: Bacteria > Pseudomonadota > Alphaproteobacteria > HIMB59 > HIMB59 > HIMB59. The sequence continues at coordinate 15,605 of PAHR01000029.1, forward strand.
TTTTAAATTCATTAATTCATCTAAAAGCACAGGGCTGATTGTTAATTTATCACACCCAGCCAATTCAATGATCTGTGAAATACTTCTAAAAGAAGCAGCCATTACAATTGTATTTAGTTTATATTTTTTAAAATATTGAAATATTTTTTTAACACTCTCTACTCCTGGATCATTATCTTTGTTAAATTCAACTTTTGTATTCAATTTAAACCAATCAAGAATTCTTCCAACAAATGGGGAAATTAAAAAAGCACCAGCTTCTGCACAAGCAACCGCCTGGGTTAATGAAAAAATTAAAGTACAGTTACAACTAATACCCATTGCTTCTAATTGCTTAACTGCTTGGATACCCTCCCATGTTCCTGCTATTTTAATTAAAACTCTATTTTTTTTTACACCCGATTCTTCATAGCTATTAATAATTTGTTGGGCCTTTTCTATTGTGGCCTTTGAGTCAAAAGATAAATCTGCATTAACTTCAGTAGAAATATACCCTGGTACAATTTTTGATAACTCTATTCCAAACGAGATTGCAAGCTGATCAACAATAAAATCAGTTTTTTCAATCTTTGAATTAAATGTTCTACTAGAAGAAAGATCTATGACTTTATTAACAATAGATTGGTATTTCTTCGACTCAACAGCTTTATAAATCAAAGAAGGATTAGTTGTACAATCTTCAGGTGAAAATTTTTTTATAGAATCAATATTCCCTGTATCGGCAACTATAGATGAGTATTTCTTTAAATTTTCTAATTTGTTTGTCATGTTATATAATTATGTTACATTTTTTTTATTAAATATATATAGTTCAATAGACACACCTGTTATGCTTGGTGCTCAATAAGGAATTAAGAATGAAAAGAAAAATAATAATATGTGGTTTAAAA
>PAHR01000030.1 GCA_002705265.1 Pelagibacteraceae bacterium
TCTGAAAAGTCTGCCATTGGAATTATTTCTTTTACCTGTTCTCTATTTAGAAGCACTGCATCGATACCATTTAATCTCATAGAGTTACCTCTTCTTGCGTAAGCATTTAATTGTGCATCTGTATGAGCTAAATTTATAATTCCTCTTGGTGAATACATAACGTTGTAATTAAGTTCTTGACTTAAGTTTTCCCAAAGCTTCATTCCCAATTCATAAAAATGAGCATTTGCGTCAAACATATAATTTGAACGAAGGATAGTAGTGTTTCTCCCTACGTTCCCTCCTCCAATCCATCCTTTTTCAATGACTGCTATGTTTGTAATATTATGTTCTTTAGCAAGGTAATAAGCGGTGGCTAATCCATGACCACCTCCTCCAATAATGATTACTTCATATTCTTTTTTTGGCTCTGGGTCTTTCCAGGCAACTTCCCAGTTTTGATGATCTGAAAAAGCATTTTTAATTAAGCTAAAAATTGAATACTTCTGCATTTTAATTATTATATTTTACCTTGGAAAGAAATATATAGATCAAAATCAAAACTAATAAACGTTGTTTCATATTATGAAACAAAGCTTTTATTTTTATGAAACAAAGGTTTTATTTGTATGTTTTTTTTAATACCATAAAAAAAATTTTGGAGGATTTTTGATATGACAAAAGTAGCAGTAATAGGTGCTGGCCCAAGTGGACTCGCACAACTCAGAGCTTTCGAATCTGCAGAAAGAAAAGGTGAAAAAATTCCAGAAGTGACGTGTTTTGAAAAACAAGACGATTGGGGCGGATTATGGAATTATACATGGAGGACAGGAACTGATGAATTCGGAGAACCTGTTCATTGTAGTATGTATAGATACCTTTGGTCTAATGGACCTAAAGAATGCTTAGAATTTGCTGATTATACTTTTGAAGAACATTTTGGAAAACCAATAGGATCTTATCCACCAAGAGCTGTATTAAAAGATTATATACAAGGCCGTTTAGCTAAATCTAATTTTAGAAATAAAATTAAATTTAGAACACCAGTAAGAAGTGTTGTTTATAATAAAGAAAGTGATGATTTCACAATAACTTCACACGATTTAGTAAATGATAAAGTTTCTTCAGAAAATTTTGATTATGTAATATGTGCTAGTGGTCATTTTTCAACTCCAAACGTCCCTCATTTTGAAGGATTAGATTCATTTGGTGGACGAGTGATGCACGCGCATGATTTTAGAGATGCATTAGAATTTAAAGATAAGGATATATTAATAGTGGGAACAAGCTACTCAGCTGAAGATATAGCTTCTCAATGTTATAAGTATGGTTGCAAGTCAATTACTATAAGTTACCGAACAAATCCTACTGGATTTCATTGGCCAGAAAATTTTTCTCAGGTACCTTTAATAAAAAAAGTTGAAGAAGGAAATAAAGTCACTTTTATTGATAGTTCTTCCAAAACTGTAGATGCTATAGTTCTTTGTACAGGGTATTTACATCATTTTCCTTTTTTAACTGACGACTTAAAATTAAAAACAAATAATTGCTTGTGGCCTTTAGGAATATATAAAGGAATTTTTTGGGTAGATAATCCCAAAATGATGTATATCGGCATGCAAGATCAATTTTACACATTCAATATGTTTGATGTTCAAGCTTGGTATGCAAGAGACTATATAATGGAAAAAATAAGTCTGCCCTCAAAGCAAGAAATGATAAAAAATAATAAAGAATGGAAGGACAGAGAAGAAAAGCTTGAAACTGATGAAGATATGATATGGTTTCAAGGTGACTATACAAAAGAATTGATGGAGGCTACAGATTATCCTAACTTTGATATTGAAGGTGTAAATAAAACATTTATGGAATGGGAGGAAGATAAACATAATGATATAATGGGGTATAGAAATAAATCCTATAAATCACTTATGACAGGCAATATGGCTCCAAAACATCATACTCCTTGGATTGAAGAACTTAACGATAGTTTTGACTCTTATATGAAAAATTAAACTTTATTTTTTTATAGAGTTATCATTTAACCAAGATTTGTATTTATTGTTTTTTTGGATATAAATTTGATGAACTAGATTCACCCTATCTAAAAAAGATGGGGTTAAATATCTATCTTCAATTTTTTTTGCAACTTTCTTGGAACAAAAATTAATTTTTTTTGATTTTTTTGTCATATAAAAAATTTAAAATTAAAAATTTTTTTGTAAACTATAAAAAATAAATTTCAGTATATCAGACCAAATAAAAGTTTTTTGGAAATTCATTCAAATTTAAAAAACAACAAAACTTAATTTATCAAAAGGAGCAGGTAATTAAAAATTAATTACGATCTTACTCTAGATTTATCTGGATCATAAAATGGAAATCTTACTACTTTTGCTTTAATTCTTTTTTGATGACCATCTAGTTTTCCAATTTCAACTTCAGTATCTATAGTGGAATAATTAATATCAATTTTACAAAGTGCGATCATTTTTTTTAAAGTTGGAGATTTCATGCCGCTAGTAATTATTCCTATTTGACTCCTACCTCCAACTTCATGAACACAATCACCATGGCCACAAAGTTCGTTGCCTTCAATTTCAAGACCTACAAGAGTTCTCTGAGGGTTGGCTTTTCTTTTAATTAAATTTTCTTTTCCGATAAAATTATCTTCCTTTGATTTTAAAGGTACAGTAAAACCTATACCTGCTTCAAATGGATCAGTTTGATCATCAAATTCATAATTAGCAAAAATTAAACCAGCTTCAATTCTAACTAAATCTAAAGCATCCAAACCCATAGGAGTTATTTGAAATTCTTCACCTGCTTTAATAACAGCTTCCCATACCTCAACAGCATGTCTTGGGTGACAAAAAATTTCATAACCAAGTTCCCCTGTATAACCTGTTCTTGAAACCATAATTGGAATTCCATTTAACTCATTTAAATTACCTATTGTAAATCTAAACCAACCTAGGTCTTCTAATGTAGTTTGATGTGCGGGTGTCCATGTAATTTTTTTTAAAATTTCTCTACTCTTAGGTCCTTGAACAGATACATTATGAAGGTTATCGGTGGAAGACTTAATCCAAACTTTTAAATTAAATTCTTTTGCTTTTTCCCTTAACCATTCACCGCAATATTCATCACCACATATCCATCTAAAGTTAGTATCAGTCATTTTAAATACGGTTCCGTCATCAACCATACCTCCATGCTCATAACACATAGCGGTATAAACAACTTGTCCAACAGCCAGTTTCCTAATATTTCTTGTACAAGTTCTTTGCATTAGTTCTTCAGCATCTGGTCCAAGTATTTCGAATTTTCTTAGAGCGGATAAATCCATAATTATTGCTCTCTCTCGACAAGCTTCATATTCTTGAAGGGCACCATTATTATTATATTTTGTAGCAAGCCAAAAACCTTTATAGTCAATTATATTTTCAGTTAACTTTGAAACACAAGGGTGAAATCCAGTTTCTTTTGTTAATTTTGGTTCTGAATCAGGCTTCATTCTAAAGACCCCTCCTTTACTGTAAGGTTTATTTGGTCGATAAATTCTAACAAACATATCTGTACAATTCCATCCATTTGCTGCATCAATATCATCTGGGCAAGCAGAAGAAACACATACTAAATTCTTTAATGCTTTAAACATAATATAATCGCCCGGTCTTGAAAAAGGTTCATCAAATATTATCGAATTGCTACTATCAATAGCTGTATTATAAAATAAATTCACAGCATTCCATCCTAATCGCTTTCTTATAGGGTAATTTTCTAAAGCATAATTAAAATTATCAGAGCAATTTGGATGTCCAAAATAACCATGGTCATCATAAAACTTAGATGAGCAAGCAATTCCGTATGTATCATGACGACCTACCGTATCTCTTATAACCTCAACCAAAGGATCATGATTTTCAGTAAAATATTTTGAATGAAGACCTGGGTTTGAAGATCCTCCCATTATGTATCTGGAATTAGTGGTATCTATTACAGCTTCTTTTCCTTTTTGTAATTGATTTGCATCAAAAGCAGTAAAATCAGAACACTGTCTTCCATAAATATCTATTATTTGAATATAGTCTCCTTCTTGAACTTCATAGGAATTAGCTGTTTGTCTTTTAATGAATATTTCTTGAACTGGATCTCCTAGAGGATCAGGGAGTATATATTCTCCTTCTTTTCTATCTTTAATTCTTTCAACAATAACTCTCAAGTCTGTTGCTGGAATACCTTGACTAATTATATCTTCTTCACCAGGAGCAGAAATAATACAAATACAATTAGAATTGGAAGTAAATTTTTCAATAGAGTCAATTCTAGCTTCATCAGAAAAAACCAAAATAGATTCTTTAATAGCATTAATATCAATTTTATGTTTTTTTAATTTTAAACGAACCATAGTCGCTGATTCATTATCTTTACTTAAAATTGATTTTGTCAAAAATCCATTATGCTCTTTTTTTAAACCTAAAGGGGATAGATCATTCTTTCCATTTTCCAAAAAACATACTATTTCTGCTTTTTGATAACCTTCAAGATTTAAAATATGAAATTTATCTCCACTAAATAATTTAATTGCTATAGAACCATTACCTGTAACTGAATATTGTTCTTGATTATTTGCTAAAGCTGGAAGTCCCGGTTCATAAGGCCTAGAGATTGAAGGAATAATCATATTTAATTTTAACCTAAAATATAAATTTAATCATGCAGATATTTTTGAAAAAATGTTTAAAATTACCACACCTATTATAATTAAGAATAAACCTAAAATTCCAGCAAAGTCCATTTGTTCTTTAAAATAAAAAATTCCTATTAAAGTTAATAGCACAATTCCTAAAGCTGACCAAATTGCATATACATATCCTATTGAGGTAAAATATTTTAAAGAAAGTGATAAAAAATAAAAACAAACCATATATGAAAATACAGTTAAAATACTTGGTTTAAGTAAAGTAAAGCCCTCTGATGCCTTTAGGGAAGCGGTACCAATAACTTCAAATGCTATTGCTAAGACAAGGTAAATATATTTAAGCATTTAAAGTATCAATCAATACCTAATAATTTTTTTTGTTTTTCTGACCAAGTACGAATTAAATGATCAACTGCTAAACAAATAAAAGATACGAAAATACCTAGTGTTAAAGCTACTCCAGCTCCATCATTTCTTGATAAAGAACCCATAATAATTTGACCTAGATCTTCAGTTCCAATTAAAGCACCTAGCACTATCATAAATAAAGAAAAAATAAGTGTTTGATTAATTCCAAGCATAATATGTGGGAAAGCTAAAGGAATTTCAATTGTAGTCCATCTTTGTAAACGAGAAACACCTGACATTGATGCTGCTTCATGAAGAGAGACGGGAACGCTTTTTAAACCTTCTATTGTGTATCTAGTAGAAGGAATTGTTGCATAGATAATAGCAGCTAATAGCACTGAAGTGTCTGTTATACCAAATAATAAAATAACAGGTATAAGATAAACGAAAGAAGGGAAAGTTTGAAAAAAATCACATATGAATAACATAAATTTTGTTGCTTTTTCACTTTGAGCACTTAATGACCCTACTACTAATCCTATAATAGTTGAAATTACAACAGCAAATGTTGCCATGTACATTGTAATTAAAGCTCTATCCCAATATTCAGAAAGAGCTATAAATAAAATTAACGGTCCTACTGTAAAAGCAGATCTTAAACCACCAATTATATATCCAGTCCCCATGAATAAAATGAAAGTAGAAATTACTGGCATAGCTAAATAAGCTGTCTTCATCGGAAGTAAAACATTGCTTATCAAAAATATATTAAAAGCATTCAAATAATAAAAAAAAGTTTCCCAAACCCAATCAACAAAGGCATCTAATAATGGCGATATACTAAAACCCCTCTCATAAGGAATTATATATAAATAATTAATTTCATTAAAATAATTACCTGCATAAAAAGCTATTATAGATCCAATCAATAATAAGATAGAAAAAATAATCAAATATTTATTTTTTTGAAAAAAACTTAAGTTAGCAAAGTAATTTTTTTGCTTATTTGCCCATGCCAAAGAAAATTTATCTAAAACTACCGCAATAATTACAATACAGATTCCAATTTCTGCTGCTTTACCAATTTTTAATGAATTTAATGCTAATTTAAGATTAAAACCTAATCCTTTTGCTCCAATAAAAGAAGCTATAACAGTCATAGCAAGGCATTGCATAATTACTTGATTTACTCCAATTAATATATCTGTTCTTGCAGTTGGGATTAAAACTTTAAATAATAATTGAAATTTATTGCAACCACTCATCAAACCTGACTCAACTACTTCTGGGGAAATTTTTCTTAAACCTAGAATAGTTAAACGAACCATTGGTGGAGTAGCAAAAACAATAGTAGCAATAGCTCCAGCATGATCACCGATTCCAAATAAAACCATTACTGGTATAAGAAAAGAAAAATGTGGCATCGTTTGAGCGACATTTAAGATTGGCTGTAAAGCTGCTTCAACTTTTTTATCTAAATAACCCCATATGCCTAAACTAAGTCCAAATAAAAAACAAATTGGTGCTGTTATTAATACAAAAGACAGGGTTTGCATTGATGGAGCCCATTGTCCAAAAATTGATAAATAACAAACTCCTATTCCTGCAAGTAATGCTAAACGAATACCTTGAAGTTGAAACCCTAAGATCATAGCTCCAGATACAACTACTGTCCAAGGAAGTGCTGGCCAAGTAAACCATTTATTTGAATTCAGCCATGAGTCACTAATAAATGAACCTAAAGTTTGAACTCCACCTAATAGAATTTCTCTTACAAAGGTTATAAGAAATAATACTGAAGCAGAAATAGCTCTAGTAACTTCTCTAAAAGCTGCTTTTTTTTCATACATTTCAAAAACTGGATCCCAAACTTTTATAGGAAACCAATCATATAGAGCACTATAAATTGTATTATTAATCCAAAGTGGGAAGTCTTTAAATAGAGGCGGGAGCCTCCATAGTAAATTGCTTTCAGATTTAGGAACTAAGAAATAGAAAATTAAAAAAACAAGAAAAAGAATACCAAACTGTAATGGTTTGGATTTCTTTAATTTTTCCTTCATTTATGTTTGATTAGTCGCCAAATAGAACTTTAATAACTTTAGAAGGATTAAGTGATCCTACAACCTTATTCTCTTTTGGATCTATAACATTAAGGGTTTCTTTGCTATTAAGAATAACCTCAGCTACTTTTTCGATTATATCATTTTTTGAAACGTTAGAATTATTAGAAATATTCGGATCAACTGGATCCATTATTGATTCAATTTTTAAAACCTTTTCTCTTGGTACATCTTCTGTAAATTTTTTGACATAATCTGTAGCTGGATTTAAAACAATATTATCTGGGGTGTCTAATTGCTCAATAATACCATCTTTCATAATTGCTATTCTATCAGCCAAACGAAGAGCTTCATCAAAATCATGAGTTACAAACATTATTGTTTTATTTAAAACTCCTTGTAATCTTAAAAATTCATCCTGCATTTCTTTTCTAATCAAAGGATCTAGTGCAGAAAAAGGTTCGTCTAAAAACCAAATATCTGGTTCGACTGCAAGTGAACGTGCAATACCGACTCTTTGTTGCTGACCACCTGAGAGTTCTCTTGGAAAATAATTTTCTCTGCCTTTTAACCCTACAAGCTCAACCATCTCTAATGCTTTATTCATACTATCAGTTGTGTTATTTCCCTTAACTTGTAAAGGAAAGGCAATATTTTCTATAACTGTTTTATGAGGGAGTAAGGCAAAATTTTGGAAAACCATGCCCATTTTATTTCTTCTAAGCTCTATAAGCTGTTTGCTATTCATTGCGTTAAGATCTTCACCATCTATATAAATTTTTCCAGAAGTTGACTCACCTAGTCTTGATATACATCTTAATAAAGTAGATTTACCTGAACCTGAAAGACCCATAACAACTAACATTTCACCTTTATGTACTTCAAAAGAAGCATTGTTAACTCCTACTATACAACCCGCATCTTGAAATTTTTTAGCATCAACAGCACCTTCTGTGTTCTCTAATAATTTTTTTGCATTGGTTCCAAAAATTTTATAAACAGATTCACATTTAATTACTGGATTATTTGAACTATTTTGCATGATATTTTAAGCTTAATTATAACTGTAAAATATAAAAAAATCCCCCCTCAAATAAGGGGGGATTAAAATTAAATTGTATCTAAGTTGATTATTTCAACCACTCGTCTACATCGCCTCTAAAGTCTGCAATAAATTGTGAAGCTGCATCAGCATGAGTCATACCGCCATTATCAACGTAGTTGGCCATATTACCGATGTGAGTTGCATTAGCTTCAAATTTAGTTAAGAACTTATAAGCACTTGTGTGAGTGATAGGTAACTTAATATGAGCTGCTTTCTTTAACCAACCAACTGGTGAACCACAACCTGTTGTGTCTACAGAACCACCATCTTCAAGTCTACATCCTTGAAAGAATGGAGGGAACTCTATGAAAGTGAATCCTTCTGCGTCAGTGAAGTTTGGTGTCCAGTTAAATATAACTGTTCCACGACCTTCTTTTTTAGCAGCAGCTAATTCTGCCCAAAGAGCATCTGCACTACCTGCAAATTTAACCGTCCAAGTATCATCAAGACCTAGTCCTTTTAATCTATTAGGCATAACATCTGTATGCCATTCATAAGGTCCTTCTAACCAACGGCCTTTTCCTTCTGAATCAGCAGTTGCAAAATTCTTTTGACACTCTTCAGATTTTAAAGCTTCCCAACTTGGTAGACCTGGACAAAGGTTTTGTTCAATAACCCAGTTAGGCACTCCCATATCTTCTAATGTAGGTGCTGCATGACTACCTGCATCAATTAAACCACCTTTATCCATAGCTTCATACATTGGCTTAGCCATTGTTGACTGCCATGTTTCATGAGCAATATGTAAATCACCTGTTCTAATAGCTTCATATCTTGAAGCAGATTCTGCTGGCACTAACTCAACATTATAACCCTGCTCTTCAAAAACTTGAGCTAAAACGTTAGCCATAACAACCTGACTTGACCAGTTTAAAACTGGAATTCTAATTGGATCTGAGCTATCAGCTTTCGCAATATTTGTTAAACAAGTTAAAGCGATTACTATAGAAGCTAAAAAACCAAATAGTTTGTTTCTTAATATTGACATATGTCCTCCTAAAAAAAACAAAGCAATACTGTCTATATTGCTTTGATGCACTTAAATAAATTAAGTACACTTATTCCTGATACTATTATATAAAGTTAAATCTAAGCTGGAAGACCAATATTTCAGAATATGAAACAATTTCTTAAAAAAAATAAATATAAAATCAACAAAACTATTGAAAATAATATGTTTTATGTAAATCATGGTAATTTAATCCACAATTATAAACTAATTCAAAAACTTTGTAATAATTCTAAAATCATTGGAGTAGTTAAAGGAAATGCTTATGGGCATGGTATGGTTGAGTGTACAAAATCACTTTCAAAAGCTGGCTGTAATGATTTTTATGTTGCAAATATAGATGATGCTTTAGTATTAAGAAAAAAATTCCAAAAAATTCAAATTTATGTACTTTCTGGGCCAATTACAATCAATGATGTAAAAACTTTGCAAGATAATAAAATTGTAATCATAGTAAATAATTTTGAACAATTAAATTTAGTTAATAATTTTTGTCATTCTACTAACAAAAGAATTGATGTTGTCTTGAAATTAGATACCGGAATGAACCGATTAGGATTTAAAATAGAAGACTTTTATAAAATAAAGCCACTAAGCAAAAATATAAATTTAAAATTTTTAATGAGTCACTTTACTTCTGCTGACGCAATGGATGTAAAATCTTGTAATTTACAACTTAAAAAACTTTTGATTTCAAATAAAATTCTTAATGCAAAATTAAGTATTGCTAATTCTTCGGGTTGTTTTTTAAGAAAAAAATATCACTTAAACTTTGTAAGACCAGGTAAAAGTTTATATGGCATGAATCCTTTTTACAAAAAAACATATAAATTAAAACAAGTAGCTTCTTTTTATTCTCCAATTATACAAACTTCTTTTGTAAAAAAAGGTGATACTGTAGGATACGAAAAAACTTTTAAAGCTAAAAAAAATCTTAAAACCGCTACAATTAATATTGGTTATGCCAATGGCATATTAAGGAAAGCTAGTAATCGTATAGTTACTTATATAAATGATTTTCCCGCAAAAGCTTTAGGAAGAATTTCAATGGATTTAATTACAATTGATATTTCGAAAGTGCCAGAAAAATTTATACGATTAGGTCAGCCTGTTGAAATTCTTGGTAAAAACGCAACTTACGAACAAATTTCAAATGCAATGGAAACGAATGAACATGAAGCTTTAATTTCCATTGGATCAAAAAATGAAAAAACACATATATAAAAAAAGCCACACCTTAAAAAGTATAAATAATTATAATTTATAGATGTGGCTTTAGAATATATTTTAATCTAAATTCAGATCATCTAAGACGAACCTGACCTATGATAAAATAAATTGTATGAGGAAAATTATATTTTCTTTAAATTATCAGCTTTCTTTTTTCCTCTATCTTCAACAATTTCAAATTCGACTTTATCACCCTCATCTAGGCGGTCTAATCCGGCTTGTTGAACAGCTGTTATGTGAACGAAAATGTCATTATCTTCACCTTCAGGTGCAATAAATCCAAATCCTTTTTTTGGGTTAAACCATTTAACTGTTCCTGTAGTCATTACGTTACCTTTCTTATTTTAGTATTTATTAAAAGATTAACTAAATTTATATAAGCAAACATTGTTTTTGAGAACTAAGTATGAATATTCAAATAATAATTAACCTTAAGTACAGAGACATTAATATACATTTCTTTGTAAAAAACAAATGATATTTATTAATAATATGAATAAAACCATTGTATATCATCCTTATTTAAAAAAAGGGGTTTTTAGCAGTATTTATAAGGGAAAAATTGATAAAAAGACTGCTTTTTTTAAGATTTATAACATTAAAAAAACATTATTATTTATTGGAAAATTTTCAAAAAACTATCTATTAACTCTAAAAAAGATCTCAAAATTTAAAATCACCCCTAACATAATTTTTATTGATAATTTAATGATTATTCAGGAAGAAGCTAAACTAAACAATTTTAATAATAAAGAATTTAATAAGAATTCAGTACAAAGAGAAGTTTTAAAAGCCATATTAAAAATACAAACAATTGATTGTGCAGAAATGCCCTCCCTTTATGATCAAATAATTAATTACAAAAAAATTTTAAAAAATCACAAAATAGTAAATAAAGTCACTCACAATAAAAAATTATTAAAAAAATATTTGAATAAATATAATCAAAATATTTTATGCCATGGTGACTTACATTTTGGTAATATAATCAAAAATAATAAAAAAATTCAATTTATTGACTTTGATTATATGGTTCGTTCTTCAGATGGATTTGATCTTTCTATGCTTTTTTATCAAGAAAAAATTAAAAAATATGACTTATTTAATAAGTACAAAGAACAAATTAATCACTACAGACCTATATGTTTGCTATTAGACTTTCTATGGCAAGAAGTTTTAGTAAAATCAAATTTTATTAAAAAGAATAAGATATCTAATAAAATTATTTTAAATTCCCTAAAAAATATCTTTTAAATTTAATATTATTTTTAATATCTTTATATTTAAGAACTTTATTACTTTCAATACTGCCTTTAGATACAAATATTATTCCTTCAACAATATCTAATAGTTCATCTAAAAAATGACTACTAATAATTGTTATTAAATTTGAATTAGATTTATGAAAAGATAAAAGTTGCTTAAACATATCTTTTCTTAAGCCGGGATCTAGAGCATTAAAAGGCTCATCAAGTAATAGTAAATTTTCGTTCCTTAACCAACATCTAGCTAAAGAAACTCTTTGTTGCTCACCTCCTGATAAATCTGATACTAAACCTAGCATGCTCATCTTAAGTGATAATTTTTTCATTACATAGTTTACTTTTTTTTTATTTTCTTCATTAAAATTCATATTAGGATCTACTCCCATTATGACATTTTGAAAAATATTTAAATGATCAAAATTATTATGATTTTGAAATAATGAAGAAATAGGTCTCTTAGATGGGGTTAAATTAGATACCAGTTTGTTGTTAATTAAAAAATGACCTTTGTTTTGTTTTGTATAACCTCCCAAGAGGTTCATAAAAGTAGATTTTCCACTACCACTTTCTCCAACAAGGGCGTAAATACCATTTTTATTAATTGATAAAGTATATTTAGCTTTAAATTTACCAACTGAATAAGACAAGTTATCTAAGCGTAGCATCTCTGTGAACCATTAAACTTACAATATATAGTAAAGAAATTATAAATATTACGTAAATAGACATTATAAAAAAAGCATCATCATATCTATAACTTGAATAAAGTTGAGATATAAAAAAAGGTACTGTTTTAAATTCGCTAGAATTAAAAATAGTTACTGAAGTTAAATCACCCATACTCAATACAAAGCACGCTGATGAAATTAAAATTAAGTCCTTTTTAAATTTAATTAAATCAATTTTAAAAATCCTTATTAATGGATTAATACCAAACTGTAGTATTTTAGACTTTTCATAAATATTATTATCCATAAATTTTGGTAATAAAAATAAAAAAATTATAGGTATTAATAAGCAAGAATTAATTATAGATACTATCCAAAAATTATTGAAATAAAAGTCTAACTTAATATTTATCATAAAAATAATTGAGCTTAATGATATAGCTGGCACAAAACATAAAATAAAAATTGAAAATAACATAAGTTTTTTAAATCGTGAATTATCTTCAAAAAGCTTTCTAGCAAAATATAAAGAAGATAAAGATATTAGTAATGATAAAAGTAAAGAAATGGTTGCGACACTCAAACTTGATAGAAAAGACTTAATAGCATTATATGAGATTAGTAAATCTAAGTTAAAACTAGATAAACCCTTAAAAATCATCAAGCAAGGTGAAAAAAAATAAATACTCATTATTATAAGGAATGAAGTTGAAAGAAGATTTGATTTATAAATTTTATAATTTTCTGTTTTCTTTAAACTAAGCATTTGAAAATTATTTGAAATTTTAAGTAATGGACTTAATAAAAGTATAACTATAAAAGCTTGAATTAAACCGTAAACAATTGCTGCATAAATATTAGCCTCAAATGATATTTTTTGATAAATAACTAATTCTAAAGTTGATAAAAATGGAGAGTTAGCAAAAATATAAATTATTGTAAAATTACTAATACAAAAAATTAAAACAATAGAGCAAAGCACAATTATATTGTTTTGAAATATTGGTCTTAAGTAGTATTTTAGTGCCTGATAAAAAGATACGTTGTTTGCTTGAAGTAATTTTAAATAATTTTCTGGAATATTAATTAACTTACGAAAAAAATAGTTCGCTGATAAAGAAATATTAAAATAAGAAGTAACATATAAAATTCCCACAAATCCAAAAATTGAGTATGAAAAATTTATACCAACTTTATTTAAAAAAGACTGAATTAGGCCATTAGAACCATGAATAAAAATTACACCATAGGATACGAATATTACTGGTGCTATAAAGAAAAAATTTAAGACAACAGAAATAAGTTTAATTTTAATCCTAGATAGATAAAGACATATACCTATTAGAAATCCTATAATAATTGATATTAATGTACTCAAAATAGCTTGAATAAAGGTAAACTTTAAAGAATTAAAAAAAAATCTGTCAAATACTATTACGTTAGGTTTATCTTTTAAAAAATAAGAAAAAATAAAGCATACTAGAATTAGTATAATTATTAAATAAAGCAGATAAGGGAGTTTTAAAAAAAAAACCGTTAATTTATTTTTAACATTACTCAATACTGCTAGACCAAGATTTAATCCAAGTAGTTCTATCAGATGTTGAGCCAAAAATTCTATCTAGATTACTTGGCTTAGGAGCATATCTATAAAAAGACTCGATTCCTTCCACTTCATCAATTACAGGATACATCCAGTTTCCATTTGGAATAAAATTTTGAAACCCGGATGAAATTGAAAATTGCATAAATTGATCTGCTAGTTGTTTATTTTGAGAATTTTTTAAGATTGCCAAAACTTCAATTTGTTCAGCGTGACCTTCTTCGAAAATCATAGCTTTATAGGTTTCATCACCTTCTGCAATAGCATGGTATGCAGGAGAAGTAGTGTAGCTCAATACAATATCAGCTTCTCCCTCTAAAAATAATCCATACCCGTCTGACCAACTTTTTGCAGTAATTACAATTTGATCTTGAAGACTTTTCCAAAATTCATTTGAAGAGTCTCCTTTTAATTGATAAATCCATTTGGCTAAACCTAATCCTGGGGTAGAAGTTCTTGGATCCATTATGATTATACTAATGTCATTCCTTTGAGCTAACTGATCAAAAGAAGTAGGAGGATTAGATAAATTAAAAGAATTATATATAAAACTAAAAAAACCGTAATCAAATGGTAAAAAAATTTCGTCATTCCAAGAAATATTTAGATTAGATAATGTTGAACTATTTATGGAATGGGTTTCGAATAAGTTTGTCTCTTTTGCTTCAGACATTAAAGAATCATCTAATCCCATTAAAATGTCTATTCCCTCTTTATTTTTCGATAGTTTCACTCTAGATAAAAGCGCACCCGAGGAATCGGCTGTTATCCAATTAATAGTACAACTACATCGGGACTCAAAAGATTTCTGAATATTAGGACCTGGACCCCAATCAGATATAAATGAGTCATAAGTTAAAATATTGAGCTGTTCTTTGGATAGTAAGCTCATCGGTATTAGAGTTAACAAAAGTATCAATTTGATCATGTATATTCCTTTCAATTAAAGGAACCTTAAAACGCTCGGTAGGTGTATTTTACTTCCTACGCCGGCATTATCCGGTTCAGGTTCTAGGGTTAAGTTTAATTAACTTTCTCAGCTTTTGAGCACCCCTGTTTTAAGAAATTATATCTTATTCAATTTAAATATCAATTTTCTTTACTATTGGCTATCTAGATAGTACAAAATTCAAATAAAATGTTAGAAATAAATAATTTTATAAGTGGCAAAAAAACACCTAGTGAAACAAAAAATTTTGTTAGCCTCTACAAACCAACAACTGGAGAAGAGTATGCTAGGACACCTGTAAGCACACCAGAAGAGTTTAAAAATATCATTAATTTGATGAAATCAGCTCAAAAAAATTGGGCTGAAACGACATTAATGAAAAGAAGCTCAATACTTTTTAAATTTAAAAATTTAATTGAAAAAAACTTTGATGAGTTAGCAAAAATTATTTCTTATGAGCATGGCAAGGTTTTCTCAGATGCCAAAGGTTCTCTTCAACGTGGTCTAGAAGTTGTTGATTTTGCTTGTGGTATTCCTCATTTATTAAAAGGTAGTCATTCTATTAATGTTGGTACTAATGTTGATTCTTTTGACATAAGACAACCACTTGGTATTTCGGCAGGCATAACTCCATTTAATTTTCCCGCAATGGTTCCTATGTGGATGTTTCCTATGTCAATAGCTTGTGGAAATGTTTTTCTTTTGAAGCCATCTGAAAAAGTCCCCCAGTGTTCAATGAAATTAGCAGAATTATTTTCAGAGGCAGGGCTTCCTGACAATGTATTTAATATTATTCATGGTGATAAAAGTGTTGTTGATTTAATTATACAGTCACCTGACATTGCTTCGGTGAGTTTTGTAGGATCAACGCCGGTAGCAAAATATATTTATTCTGAGTCAGCAAAATATAATAAAAAAGTTCAAGCTCTTGGTGGAGCAAAAAACCATATGGTAATTATGGAAGATGCTAATCTTGAAGATGCTGTAAATGGTTTGATTGGAGCAGCTTTTGGATCTGCCGGTGAAAGGTGTATGGCTACATCTGTAGCGCTCCCAGTTGGTAAAATTCAAAAACCATTTATGGATTTACTAAAACAAAAAGCTAATTCAATTATAGTTGGTGAATCCTTCGATAAAAATAGTGAAATGGGCCCTCTTATAACTAAAGAACACAAAACTAAAATATTAACTTATATAGAAACAGGTATTAGTGAAGGAGCTCTTCTTGAATTAGATGGCAGAAAATTATCTCTTAAAGGTTTTGAAAACGGTAATTTTGTTGGACCTACTATTTTTAATAATGTGACAAAAGATATGACGATTTATAAGGAGGAAATTTTTGGACCTGTATTATCAGTAGTTAATGTTGAAAATTATAAACAAGCTATTGATCTTGTTAATGCTCATGAGTTCGGTAACGGAACTTCCGTTTACACTTCAAGTGGAAATATAGCTAGAGATTTTACTAATAATGTTAAAATTGGTATGGTTGGTATAAATATACCTATTCCCGTACCAATGGCTTTTTATAGCTTTGGGGGTTGGAAAAATTCGATTTTTGGAAGCAATGGTATGCATGGGGAAGAAGGCATAAACTTTTATACTCGAAGAAAAACTATTACTTCAAAATGGTCTGGCACAAATATAGACCCATCTCTGACTATGCCAACAATAAAGTAATTAAAATATTCTCGTAAATTCCTTAAAAAACAATGTTTTTAGAAGTTATTTGAATTCTAATCCAATTTATGATAAGAACGTAATTACAGTTATGAATAAAGATATAAAACACGTATATGTTGTAAAAGTTGAAGAAGGTAAAAGCTACTCATGGTGCTCTTGTGGTAAAAGCACTAACCAACCATTCTGTGATAGCTCAGAGATAAGTTGCGAAGAAAAAGCCGTTGACTACAGCTCAAATTCAACAAAGGATGTATATTTTTGTGGATGTAAAGAAACAGCTAATTCGCCTATATGTGACTGTAATTCATAGAGATATTTATCTAAGTTTACAAAAATAATTAACACCTGGAATAGAGAACTGAGATAAATAACCTATATCCTCTAATACGTCAAAAAAAACTGCATTTTTAATATCTGAGTAACCTTTTGAACCAATACTAATTGAATTTAAATTTTCGTTTTTTAAAATTTCGAAATGTTTTTCAAGTTTTTGACCATCCCAAGAAAATAATTTCAATATTTTACCTGAATAAGCTAATTCAATTTTTTTAGGGGCACTGTCTTTGATAGAAGATTTGTTTGTTATTTCATTATAATCTATATTACAGTCAAGATTAACTAATGTAATTCCATATGAGTTTTTTAATCCAAAATTATTATCAAAGAAAAAACCTATACCTATACCTAAAAGAATTGCTAAAATAAATTTATTTCTTTTATTCATTTTTTTTATAGATTTTTACCAATTCCCATTATTTTTCATGGAACTCCAAGGTTCTTGTATCTCCAATCTGTCTCCTTTTTGAAGAAGCTCAATGGATATACCATCAGGTGATTTTATAAAAGCCATATAACCATCTCTAGGTGGTCTATTAATTGTAACTCCGCTATCAATTAAAAACTGACATTTTTCATATATATTATCAACTCTAAATGCAAGGTGGCCAAAATTTCTTCCTCCTGTATATTTTTCATGGTCCCAATTATAAGTTAACTCTAAAAGTGGTTTTTTATCACTTTTTGCTAGTACTTCATCTTCCGGGGCACAAAGAAATACTAAAGTAAATCTTCCTTTCTCATTTTCTTTTCTTAAAAATTCAAATAAACCCAATTTATTACAATAAAAATCAATAGATTCATCTATATTAGAAACTCTAACCATTGTGTGTAAATATTCCATGATGCCTACAATAGCAAAAAAAATTCTACTGTCTAATATTTATAAATTTACAAATATCTGATCCTAAAAAACTTAAGGATTAAAATTGTTTATTTATTCCAACGGCAATTTTTTTCTTAAGTATGCTTTCTCTGTAGAATATATAACTAACGCTCAAAACAATTATTAGCGCCCCTATATAAACTCTAAAAGTTACTATCTCATTAAATAAAAAATATCCTATAAAATAACTCCATATCAATGATGAAAATTCAAAGGGAGCTAAAACAGAAGCATCTGCTAGTTGAAATGATTTTGTTAAGAAGAATTGAGCTATAAAACCAAATATTCCAGTTAACATTAAAAGAAGTAAATCTTGAGAACTAGGTATTATCCAAGACGAATTATAAAAACCTAGACTGATAAGCGAGCAAAAAAAAGTAAATATAAAAATTGATAAAAAGTTATTATTAGTTGTTAATATTTTTTTTAAACAAATAACAGCAAAAGATAAAAATAGACTTGCTATTAATGGCAATAATGAATAGTTAGAAAAAATATTAATTGAAGGGTTTAATATAATTACTACACCTAAGAAACCAAACATTATTGCTATAATTCTTCTTATCCCGATTACCTCTTGAAGAAAAAATATAGATAGAATTGATATAAAAAAAACAGAAGAAAAACTTATTGTTTGCATCTCTACTAAATTAACATGCCTTAAGGATAGAAAAAAAAGACTCATGGCACAAATACCGAAAACAGCTCTCATTAAATGAAGAGGGTATTGATTAATTTTCGATAATTTTAATTTATTTTTATAAATAACCAAAATAATAGGAATAAGTGCAAAAAAATTTCTAAAAAAAACAACCTCAAATAAAGGAACTCTATCACCTAAGATTTTGATACAAGTACCCATTAAAACAAAAAATAAAACAGATAAAGATTTAAAAAAAAATGCAGACATAATCTATAATCCAATATATTACATAGTTGTGAATTTACTAATAGTTAATGGTTATAATAAAGAAGGTTGGAACAAACTCCAAAAAAAAGGCCTACAACATATTTGTGATTTTTATCGTGATCAGTTATTAGAAATAAATCCGAAATTAAAAACTACTTACATTCATCCTTCTATAGATTTAAAACAAATATATGAAGAAGAATTTTTAAAATCTTTCGATGGAATAGTTTGGACTGGTTCAAGTTTAAATATTTACGATAATACTAAACAAATACAAAATCAAATTATGTTAATGAAAATTCTTGTTAAAAATAAAATTAAAATATTTGGTAGTTGTTGGGGCATGCAAGTTTATACAATAGCTAATAATGGAGATGTAAAAAAAAATAACAAAGGTAGAGAGATAGGAATTTCTTATAATATTGCATTAAATAAAAGAGGTAGATCTCATAATATGTATATCAATAAACCTTATCTTTTTGATGCTTTTTGTTCTCACTTAGATCATATAACTACTTTACCTAAAAATTCATTTTCATTAGCTGAAAATAATTATTCAATTCAAGCTATTTCTTCTAAAAATTTTTGGGGAACTCAATATCACCCTGAGTTTAATTTTAAATTTACTGCACAAATTTTAAATGCTAGAAAAAAAATTTTAATAAAAGAAAAATGTTTTACAAAAAATCAAATTAATAGTGTCATAAAAGCTTACAATAAACCGAATGAAAAACAATTTAGTCAATCATTACTAAATGATAAAATTAGGAAAACTGAACTAACAAACTGGTTAAAGTTTATTAGGAAGTAACTTAGATAATTCTTTTAAATTTTTACAAACAGTAAAAAAACTTAAAATATCTTTTTTAGAGTAATTTTTTGATGGTACTACTTGATATTGTTTAATTAAACCACTCCAATAGTTTTTATAGTTATAAATTATTATGGGTTTATTTTTAATAATTTTGAGTTGATTTGCGCTAATAACTAAAGAAATTTCTTCAATAGTACCCCCTCCCCCAGGAAGAGCTAGGAAAAAATCTGCTTTATTTAAAAAAATTTTTTTTCTTTCTTCCATTGTTTTTGTAATAATTAATTTATTCAATCTTTTATTTATTTTTTCTCTATTATCTAAAAACTCTGGGATAATTCCTGTAACTTGACCTCCTAAATCTAACGCTGTATTTGCAACTATGCCCATTAATCCATTTTGACCGCCACCATAAATAATTCCATAATTTTCTTTAACTAAATAGGTTGTAATTTTTTTAGCTAATACTTGATGTTCTAGATTTGGGCCTTTCATAGAACCACAAAATACTGCAATTTTAGCTTTAATCATTTAAAAATTTTTATTTTCATTTATAAATTGGCTTATATATTACAATAATGAATAAAGATAACACTATTAAACTAAATGCTATTAGAAAAAAAATTGACTCAATTGATGATAAAATTTTAAAATTAGTTTCTAAAAGATTTAAAGAAATTCACAAAGTAGCTGCTTTAAAAGATAATTCTGATCAAATAGTTGATAATAAAAGAATTAAAAAAATACTTACAAAAATTAAGTCAAAAGCTAAAAAAGAAAAATTGGATAACGATTTTGCTGTAAGATTATGGCAATTATTTATTCAAGAAGCTATTCGCATGGAATATTCTAAAATTAAAAATTAATTAAAATATGTGCATATATGCTTGCGGCATAACCTAAAGCTATTACAGGAGTCCACTTTAAATGGCCAAAAAAAGTATATTGACCTCTTGCTTGACCCATTAAAGCAACTCCAGCTGCTGAGCCAATAGATAACATACTCCCACCTACTCCTGCTGTAAGAGTAACTAGCAACCATTGTGAATCTGGCATTGGTGGGTTCATTGTTAGTACAGCAAACATTACTGGTATATTATCAACAATAGCTGATAAAATTCCTACTAAAACATTTGCCCATGTTGCTCCTAACTCTACATACATAAAATTATTGATCATTGATAAGTATCCAATAAAACCTAATCCACCAACACTAAGAATTACACCAAAGAAGAATAACAAAGTATCCCATTCTGCCTTAGAGACTTTTCTTAAAATATCAAATTTTTCAGGTGCATCTAATTCACTATTACCATGAGTTATTTTAAGATAGTAAGCAAACAAAGAAAGATATCCAAAACCAAGCATCATTCCCATCATAGGAGGTAAGGTTAAAAAATTATGAAAGCTGACAGCTGTAGCTATTGTAAGAATAAACAACACCATAACAGTTACAGCCCCTCTTCTCATTACGACTTTTTCACCTGAAGATTTTGGTTTTTCGTTTGGAACAAAAAAATACATTATAACTGCTGGCACTACATAATTAACAACAGACGGTATGAAGATTGCAAAGAATTCAAAGAAACCAAGTATTCCTTTTTGCCAAACCATTAGAGTAGTAATATCTCCAAAAGGTGAGAAAGCTCCACCTGCATTAGCTGCAACAACAATATTAACACATCCTATGGAAATAAATTTACTATTGTCTTTTCCTACTGCTAAAAGAACAGCACATAAAACCAGTGCTGTAGTTAAGTTATCTGCAATTGGCGACAAAAAGAAAGCAATTATACCTGTAATTAAAAATAATTGCCTATAAGTGAAACCTTTACTAGTTAACCAAGATCTTAGTGCATTAAACACATCTCTATTATCTAGGGAATTAATATATGTCATAGCTACAAGTAAGAATAAAAATAATTCAGCATATTCTAAAACTCCATGTCTAAGAGCTGCTTCAACTGCATGAGACATTTCTTTGTCACCAATAAATTGCGATGCTATTAAGGCCCATATAATTCCAGCAGATATAATCACAGGCTTTGACTTTCTTAAGTGGGTAATTTCTTCAGCCATAACAAATGCATAGGCAACAACAAACACAATGACACTTGCTATACCAACAGTGCTAGTAGTTAAATTAACTGCAATATCCGCCGAAGCTGCCATTTTAGCTAAATAAATCCCCTTCAGTAAAAACTGCTGTGTTCATATCTTTGACATAAAGCTTACCTTGATCTTTAGACTTAAACCTAGTTACAATTAAAAAACCACCTTTTACAGCAATTTTTACATTCTCTTCATTAATTTCCATAATTTGACCTGGAAAATGCTCTGCTGACTGTTCTTCAGAGAATTTAGTATCTAAAAATACATATTCTTCATCCATAAATTCAGCCCAAGCTCCAGGTTGTGGGTTAGATGCTCTTATTAAATTATAAACTTCTTTACCTGGTTTTTTCCAATCTATTCTAGCTATATCTTTTTTAAACCAGGATTCGTAGGTTGCCTTTGTTTCATCTTGTTTAATTCTAGGTGCATTTCCTTCATTTAATAAATTTGCTGATTCAATACAAGCATCAACACCTAAGGGAAAAATTTTATTAAAATAAATATCTCCTAAAGTTTCATCATCACCAATATCAACTTCCTTTTGAAGAAGAATATCACCTTCATCCAATCCATCATTTGGATAAAAAATAGTTAATCCAGTTTTTTTCGAACCTAAAGATATAGGCCAATTGATTGAACTTGGACCCCTATGTAAAGGTAAAAGAGATGGATGAAAACAAATTGATCCATGCTGAGGTATATCTCTAGCTTCCTCAGGAACAAAAATAGTCACATATGCCATTACACATAAGTCTGAATTATGACTTCTCATTTGATCTAAAACTTCTTTATCTTTAAAATTAGAAGGTTGAAAAACAGGTAAGTTTTCATTTAAAGCATATTCTTTAACTGGGTCTAATGGTTTTCCTTCTTTATCTGGAGCACAATAAACAGCTACAATTTCATGATCTGTTTCTTTGTAGAATTTTTCTAAAGTGCTTTTTCCAAAAGCTTGCTGTCCCATTAATATAATTTTCATGAATTATCTTTTATATGATTCTTATCTAAATTGCACCTGAATCTCGAAGGGATTTTATTTCTTCATCACTCATATTACAAAATTCCTTAATAACCTCTTCTGTGTGTTCTCCAAGCAAAGGAGATCTTTTAACAACTGCAGGTGAATCAGAGAGTTTTATAGGATTGCCAACAGTAAGATACTTTCCTCTTTCTGGATGATCTACTTCTACAATTGTCCCAGTTTCTCTTAAACTTTGTTCATTAGCGAGTTCTTTCATAGAAAGAATTGGTCCGACAGGTATATTAAGAGGATTACAGATGTCCATAACTTCAAATTTTGTTTTGGTCATAGTCCATGCTTCAATTGTTTCAAAAATCTCATTTAAATGAGGCAATCTAGCTTCAGGTGTTAAAAATTTTTCATCCTCAATCCATTCAGGTTTTCCAATAACCTCGCATATATTTTTCCAAACAGCTGCTTGAGTAATAAAATAAGTATAAGCATCCGGATCTGTGTCCCATCCTTTACATTTTAAAATTCTACCAGGTTGACCACCTCCTGAATCATTGCCAGCTCTAGGAGTTGCTTCTCCAAAAGGAATTCCTTGACCAAACTGTGAATATTCTTTTAATGGACCGTGAGATAAACGCTGTTGATCACGAAGTTTAACTCTACAAAGATTTAAAACCCCATCTTGCATTGCAGCACTTACTCTTTGTCCTTTACCTGATTTTTCTCTGTGAAATAGAGCTGTAACTATTCCTAATGCTAAATGAAGTCCTGTACCACTGTCACCTATTTGCGCTCCAGTAACTGTTGGTACCTCACCTAACATACCAGTTGTAGATGCAGAACCACCTGCACACTGAGCGACATTTTCATATACTTTGCAATCTTCATAAGCACCAGGTCCAAAACCTTTTACTGAAGCATAAATCATTCGTGGATTAATTTCTTGAATTTTTTCCCAACTAAAACCCATACGATCTAATGCTCCTGGAGCAAAATTTTCTACCATAACATCACACTGCTCTATAAGTGATGTAAAAATTTTCGCTCCATCTGGGTTTTTAGGATTAAGAGTAATGCTTCTTTTATTAGAATTAAGCATAGTAAAATATAAACTATCTGCTTTTGGTACATCTCTTAGTTGTCCTCTAGTAGCATCTCCTACTCCTGGTCTCTCAACTTTTACAACATCAGCACCAAACCACGCTAATAATTGCGTGCACGTCGGACCTGACTGTACATGAGTCATATCTAAAATTTTTACACCTTTTAAAGCTTCCATTTACTAACCTCCTGAAAACATCACTTATACATAGTTTGATTTTTAGTACCTGGAGCAAACTCTTCTTTATCAACCCATATATTTACTAGAGCTGGAGTTCCTGACTTAACAGCTTCTCTTGCTCTTTGAAGTGCTGGCTGAATGTCTTTTGCCTCTCTAACACACTCACCGTGACCTCCTAGTACTTTAGCGAATTCATCGAAATTAACATCTCCTAGTATGTTACCTACATTTCCTTTTTCTTCCCCATATTTCATAATTTGCCCAAACCTAATTTGATTTTGAGCAGAGTTATTACCAACTACAGTTAAAACTGGAAGTTTATGTCTAACAAAAGCTTCAAAATCCATACCTGTCATTGAAAATGCACCATCACCACAATATAAGAGAATTTCACTTTCAGGTGATGATTGTTTAGCTGCCAAAGCATAAGGAACTCCAACTCCTAGTGTTCCGAGTGGACCTGGATCCATCCAACCACCTGGTCTTTTTGGTTGAACAGCTTGAGCACTAATTGTTACCACATCTCCTCCATCACCTATATAAATAGTATCTTCATTTAAAAACTGATTTAACTCCCAAGCAACTCTATAAGGGCTTATTGGAGATTTGTCAGTTGTAAATGTTGGCATAAGTTTTTCTAACGCACTTTCTTCCCCTGTTCTTAATTCTTTAAACCAATCTGTTCTGTCACTTTTACTACCTGCATCTGCTATTGCTGACAAGGTTCTGCCTATATGACCAACTAAACCTAAAGATATATCTCTATTTTTACCAACTGTTCTATAATCCATATCAATTTGAATTACTGTAGCTTTTGGATTTAAACGCTTTCCATAGCCCATTCTAAAATCAAAAGGAGTGCCAACTATTATTATACAATCAGACTTTGTAAAAGCATTTCTTCTTGTTCTATGAAAATGATGTGGATCTCCTGGTGGTAATGTACCTCTAGCTGCCCCATTAAGATAAGCTGGGATATTCATTTTTCTTACGAATTCAACTGCTTCTTTATTTGATTGGCATGTCCAAACCTGCTGACCTAAAAGAATACAAGGTCTCTCTGATTTTGAAATTATGTCAGCTGCTTTTTGAATGTCTTCCGGATCAGCTAATGTCTTTGATGAAGCACTATATTTTCCAGGTTGAGGTAAAACAGCTTTACTTAATGGAATTGATGTATCTAGAACATCTCTAGGTATTTCTAAAAAAGCAGGTCCGTAAGAACCGTTTCTTGTTTCCCTAAATGCCATAGAAACCATATCAGCACATCTTTCGGTAGACATAACTGTTGCAGCAAATTTTGTAATTGGTTGCATCATATCTACGTGAGGTAAATCCTGAAGTGAACCCATTTTATGTTGAGTTAAAGAACTTTGTCCTCCAATAAGCAGCATTGGTATTTCAGCTCTAAAGGCATTTGCAACACCAGTTATAGCATGAGTAGTGCCAGGGCCTGCTGTAACTACAGCACAACCTGGTTTTCCAGTCATTCTAGAATAACCATCTGCAGCATGGGAAGCCACTTCTTCATGTCTTACATCTATAATTTTTATTCCTTCGTTCAAACAACCGTTATAGATATCTATTATATGACCTCCACATAAAGTATAGATCACTTCAATTCCTTCGGCTTTAAGCGCCTTTGCAACTAGTTCACCACCAGTTACCATTTGTTCATTTGATGCTGTAGTCATTAGTTATGCTCCTCGTGGTATATTGTATACCAATAATAGTATAAAAAATCAAATGGTTTTGCTATTTTCTAAGCTTTTCTTCAATTCTTTTAACTAAACCTAATGCATGATTTCTTAAAGTTTTTTCAGCCCTTGTAGCATTACCAGATAACAGAGATTTTATAATTTCATCATGCTCATCAATTGACTTAATAGCCCTTTTAGATTCAATTATAAATTTTTTTCTTAAAAACTGTAAATGCAACAGTTGTGACTCTAAGATATGAGACATAAGATCAACTTTTGTAAGTTTCATAATAAATTGATGAAATAAAATATTATCACGAGAGTAGTTTTCTAGCTCTGATAAAACATTTTCTTTTTTATACTGGCAAAATTTTTCTAATTTTTTAATTTCTTCTTGTGTAGAATTTTTAATAATTAAATGAGCTGCGTAACCCTCCAAACCAGCCCAAACAGATACAATTTCAATTAAGTCTTTTTTTGTTTTACGGTTAACAAAAACTCCACGTCGAGGTATTGTTTTTACAATGCCTTCTTGTTCTAATCTAGCAATTGCTTCACGAATTGGTGTCCTACTTACACCAAGTTTAAGTGATAATTGTCTTTCATCTAAATGAAAATCTGTTTCTTTTAAATATATATTAAGGGATATTATATATTTTTTTAAACTATCATATACTTTACCTTTAAGATTCACTGTTCCTATTCTTTGAATCATTATTAGTATTAAGCAGACTTAGCTTTGAAAAATTTTCTTTTTATAGGACCAGCTAAAGGCATGAGTAAAAACACAAGAGCTATATACATAATGGATGCAGCAATTGGCTTTTCCCCAAAATCAAAAAATATACCCATACTACCATCTGATAATATAAGTGTTTGTCTTAAGGCATTTTCTGCAAGAGGTCCTAAAACAATTGACAGAACAGCTGGAGCTACAGGGTAATCTAGTTTTCTTAAGACATAACCAACAAAACCGAAAATTAACATCAACCATACGTCATGTAAACTTTGCGTAGGTGCATAACCACCCGTTACACATAGAACAAATATTACAGGTGCTAAAATCGCAAAAGGTATTCTAAGGACCATTAAAAAAGCAGGAATCAAAGCTATATTTAAAACTAAAGTAAAGAAGTTAGCTATATAAAGACTGCCAATTAATCCCCACACAAATTCTGGTTCTTGAGTAAATAAAAGAGGTCCAGGTGTTAATCCCCATAATATCATCCCTCCAAGTAATATTGCTGTTGTCGGAGATCCTGGTATTCCTAAAGTAAGCATAGGCAACATACTCCCAGTACTAGCAGAATTATTAGCGCACTCTGGTGCTACAACACCAGCTGGAACTCCAGTTCCAAACTCTTTAGAATTCTTTGAAAGCTGTTTTGTAATTCCATATGACATTAAAGAAGCTGGAGTTGCTCCAGCGGCAGGAAGAATACCAACAAAGAAACCTAAAAAAGAACCTATAGACATGGCCATAAGAGTAGATTTTAATTTTTTAAATGCCTTTCCTATCTCATTCATATTTACTTCCATTTTAGCCATTTGAACTTTTCCTTTAGTTGATTCTAAAGTCCAAAGCATTTCTCCTATTCCATAAATTCCAATAGCAAGTACTAAAAAGTTAATACCGTGTAAAAACCCTGGCATACCAAATAAAATTAATCTAGGTTTGCCTGAAATAAGATCTAATCCAATAGTTGAAAGTAATAGTCCTATTAATATTGAAAATACTGTTTTAGGAATGTCGTCACCACCAAGACCAACAAAAGTAGCAAAGGCCATTACCATAAGAGCAAAGGTTTCAGGAGCATTAAAAGCAAGAGCTACCTCTGCTAGAGGTGGTGCAAACAATGTAAATAAAATAACAGAGACAGTTCCTCCAACAAAAGAACCTACTGCTGCAGCTGAAAGTGCTGTTATGGCATCTCCTTTTTGTGCCAAAGGCCTTCCATCGAAAACTGTAGCAACAGCCGTTGATGCGCCCGGTATACCTAACATAACAGAGCTTATTGCTCCTCCGTACATAGCTCCATAATAAACTGCTGCTAAAAAAATTATAGCTGCTGTTGGTGGTACAATAAAAGTAATAGGTATAAGGATGGCAACACCATTAACTGATCCTAGACCAGGCATGGCACCAACGAACAAACCTACTAAACAACCAAATATTAAAAGACCTAAATTAAACCACTGCAGTGATGTAAAAATACCGTCTAGTAATAATCCAAAAGTTTCCATATTTTTTTTACCTATTCTCTCTCATTAATTATTTAATAAACCTTTTAGATAGAAGTCCTAATGCTGGTGGCAAAAATAATATTATTATAATATAAATTATTTTCTCGACCAATGAACTTTCGCTATACATAAAATCGTAAACCGGATAAAACAGTGGCTCAGAGTATCCTTGTGGTAAAGGTATCTTCAGCAGCCACTCAAAAAATAGAAACGTTAATATCGGTGTCTCGTAAGCAAACAAACCAATAAAAATGTTACTCTTATTACTAAAAAATTTCAGATAAAAAGCTAAAAAGAAAATCAATGATATATAAATTCCAATATAAGCAGTAGCTAAAACTAAAAAACAAAGAGAGATTACTGTTAAATAAATATATCTCTCAGCTCCAACTTGAATAAAAGGGTTATCGTCTTTTGATTGTGGGGATTTTTTTAAAATGAATTTTCCTATTGTTATTAAAGTGCAAACGAGCATACCGGCTGACAAATAAAATGGTAAAAAACCTGCTCCCATATTAGTTTCAGCTGTCCAATCTATTCTATTTTCAGCACTCTTAATCATAAGAGCTATGGAGCACATAGCTAATAATACGGCTACAACAATTTCAGCAATCTTAACTGTGAACTTACTTGATATATTCGACATTATTATATTTTTTAGTAACCTCCGTCGCTATTTTAAAAATTAATTCAAAAATTATAGAGTGAGGATTAAACCTCACTCTAAAAATTATAATTTAATACTACTTAAAGTTCTCAATAATAACTGAGTGCTTGTCATATTCAACAGCTAAGAAATCCTTAAGACCATATCCTTCTAACCAGCTCATTAACTTACCATCATCGATGTTGAAAGATTGGAATTCACTATCCCAATAAACTGTATGAAGAAGTCCTGTGTAGTAGTCTCTAACCTCAGCATCAATACCTGCTGGAGCCATAAAAGCTCTCATCATGTAGTACTCAAGATCAGGGTAACCTAATTCATAAGAAGAAGGTACTTCAGGAAATGCAGGGTTTCTTTCAGGTGTCATCATAACTAAAGCTTTTGAGTCGCCTGATTGATAGAATCCCATTTGCTCTGAAGGGTTGTTAAGAGTAAAGTCTGACTCTCCTCCAACAAGACCTTTAGCAACTGCACCACCGCCTGAATAAGGAACATACTTAGCGTCAAAACCAAACTGGCCTCTCATCATACCAAGTAGAAGTTCATCTTCAGACATTTTACCTGTACCGCCCATTACTAGACTTCCACCTTTTGCTTTTGCAATAAACTCATCAAAAGTATTTATACCTGCAGTATTTTTACCTTCTGTAGCAATCCATACTAAGAATGTATCTGTAATTAATCTTGCAAGCGGTGTGAAATCATTAAAGAAATCTATACCTAATTCTGGTTGGTTAGTTGGTGTTGTAAGAACATTGTTAAGAGTGATCATAAGAGTATGAACATCTCCATTTTTCTTTTTAACATAAGTCATAGCTTCACCACCGGATCCACCTTTTTTATTAATTGGAATCACTGGCTTTGAAGCATAGTCATTCTTTTCAATAACACCTTGTACTAATCTTGCGATTTCATCAGCACCTCCACCTTGACCAGCTGGGATAATTAGTTCAATTGGTTTCTTTGGGCTAAAAGGCTTTGCAGAAACCGTACTAACAGCAAACAAGGTAAATGATACTAAAACAACCGCTAGTTGTTTAATTAAAGTCATTATTATTCCTCCTAAATTATTTAAGGCGTTAATAATACACAGATAAACTTTAAATTAACAATAAAAAAAAAAAAAATTAAATTATTAATTTCATATTGTGAAACTTTGGTTAAATAAATTCACTATATCAATAACTCTAGCAAATGGCTTGTTTGTAAAACTGGTATAATGTATACAATATACATTCATGAAGTTTGTAAATCATAATAATCAAGGGTTGCTTTTTATTGATGAAAGAAATATTGAAACTCCAAATCCAAATCAAGTTCAAATTGAAGTTTATAGTGCAGGTGTAAACAGAGCGGATTTACTTCAAAAAAAAGGCCATTACCCTCAACCTGAAGGGGAAAGTGATATATTGGGATTAGAAGTATCTGGCAAGATATGTGATTTAGGTTCTTCAGTCACTAAATACAAAATTGGGGATAAGGTGTGTGCTATATTAGGTGGTGGAGGTTATGCAGAATATGTAAATGTTGATGAAAGACAAATTCTTACAATTCCAAAAAACATTAGTTTAAATGATGCCGCTTCACTCCCTGAAACAATTTTAACTGTATATGAAAATATATTTAATATATCAGGTTTTAAAAAAAATGAGTCGGTTCTGATACATGGCGGTAGTAGTGGTATTGGAACTACAGCTATATCTATTTTAAAAAATTTCACTGATAAAATTTATGTTACAGCAGGCAGTGATGAAAAATGCAAAGCTTGTGTAGAGCTAGGCGCTACAAAAGCAATAAATTATAAATTGAAAGATTTTGAAGAAGTTTTATCTAGTGATAGAATAAAAATAGACGTAGTATTAGATATGGTAGGTGGAGAATATTTTAAAAAAAATTTAAAAATTTTAAACTTTAAAGGTAGACTTACTTATATTTCTGCTTTAGGTGGTATAAAAGGTGAAATAAATTTATTACACATAATGAACAAACAATTAAAAATATCTGGTTCTACTTTAAGATCAAGATCTTCAGAAATGAAAGGACAAATAGTAAATCAAGTTAAAGAAATAATTTGGCCTTTGATAGAAAAAAAACTAATTGATATTAAAATTTTCAAAAAATTTCATTTAGATGAAGCAAATGAAGCTCATTCATTAATGGAAAGTTCACAACATATTGGAAAAATATTATTAACAGTTAAGGAGGAAAAAATAAATGAACTTACATGAATATCAAGCTAAACAACTTTTAAAAAATTTTGGTGTAAGAGTTCTTGGAGGCAATCCTGTTTATCAAAACTCTGAAATTAATAAAGCTGTTGATTCTATATCCACTCCCGTGATGGTTGTAAAATCTCAAATACATGCTGGTGGAAGAGGAGCTGGTAAATTTAAAAATAGCGGTGATGACAAAGGTGGAGTTAGAGTTTCTATGACAAAAGATGAAGCAAAACTAAATGCTGAAAAAATGTTGGGAAAAATTCTAGTAACTAAACAAACAGGATCTGAAGGCAAAATAGTTAATCGTCTTTATATAGAAGAAGGATGTGATATTAAAAAAGAGTTCTACTTAAGTATTCTAGTTGATCGTTCAAGTTCCTCTATATCTATTATAACTTCTACTGAAGGCGGTATGGAAATTGAAGAAGTAGCAGAAAAAGAACCTGAAAATATAGTTACAGTAAATGTTGCTGGTGAAGAAAATCTAAGTTCAAATACATTGGAAACTCTTATCAAAGGATTGGGGATAAAAGAAGATCAGTCAGATGATTTTTCTATACAAATCCAAAGTATTTATAGTGCTTTTCTAGGAACAGATGCCTCATTAGTAGAAATCAATCCTTTTGTACTTACAGGTGAAAATAACTTTATTGCCTTAGATGCAAAAATATCAATAGATGATAATGCTTTATATAAACATAAAAATATAGCTGATATGAGAGACGAAACAGAAGAAGAAGCTGCGGAAGTTGAAGCTTCAAAGCATGAATTAAATTATATTAAACTTGATGGAAATATTGGCTGTATGGTTAATGGAGCAGGTTTGGCAATGGGAACAATGGATATAATTAAGTTAAATGGAGGTAGTCCAGCAAACTTTTTAGATGTAGGTGGAGGAGCAACTAAAGAGAGAGTTGCTAAAGCTTTTTCAATTATACTTCAAGATGAAAATGTCAAAGCAATATTAGTAAATATTTTTGGCGGTATTATGAAATGTGATATAATAGCTGAAGGAATAGTTTCTGCTGCAAAAGAACTATCAATTAAAGTTCCTCTTATTGTGAGACTTGAAGGAACTAATGTTGATTTAGGTAAAAATATATTGAGTAAATCTAATTTAGATATTATTTCTGCAGATAACTTGGATGATGCAGCCCAAAAAGCTGTTTCGTCGATTAATTAGGAGATTTATATGTCAGTATTAATTAATAAAGAAACAAAAGTTATTTGCCAGGGATTTACTGGAGCTCAAGGAACCTTCCATTCAGAACAAGCTATTAAATATGGAACAAAAATGGTTGGAGGAGTTACTCCAAAAAAAGGCGGTCAAATACATTTAGATTTGCCTGTATTTAATTCAGTAAAAGAAGCTAAGGAAATAACTCAGGCTGAAGCTTCAGTAATATATGTGCCTCCGCCTTTTGCTGCTGGAGCAATTTTATAAGCCATTGAGTCTGAAATTGAATTGATAGTTTGTATAACCGAAGGTGTTCCTGTTTTAGATATGCTTAAAGTTAAGAATAAATTAAAAAACTCCAAATCAAGACTTATAGGTCCTAATTGTCCAGGAATAATTACTCCAGATGAATGTAAAATAGGAATTATGCCAGGACATATTCATAAAAAAGGTAAAATTGGTGTTGTAAGTAGATCAGGAACTCTCACTTATGAAGCCGTTGCCCAAACAACTGCAGTAGGACTTGGACAAACAACTTGTATTGGAATAGGAGGAGATCCTATAAATGGAACAAATTTTATAGATTGTTTAGAATTATTTATGCAAGATCCTGAAACAGAGGGAATTATAATGATTGGTGAAATTGGTGGAACTGCTGAAGAAGAAGCTGCGGAATTTATTAAAAATTCTCCTATTAAAAAACCAGTTGCCTCATTTATAGCAGGTGCTAGTGCTCCAGCAGGAAAAAGGATGGGTCATGCAGGGGCTATAATTTCTGGAGGAAAAGGAACTGCTGAATCAAAGTTTAATGCTTTAGAGGATGCTGGTGTACACATTTCAAAATCTCCTTCTAAACTAGGAGAAACGATTAAAGCCGCTTTAAGTTAATAAAGCTTAGCTTCTTTTGCTCTTAGCTTAGTTAGAGCTAATACAGTATCAATTGTTGGCGTTGCAATAGATGTAATTCTTCCTAGTTCTTGAACAGAACCTATAAGGGCGTTAATTTCCATAGGGCGTTCTCTTTCTAAATCTTGGAGCATAGAGGTTTTATGTTCACCAACAGCTTTTGCCGCGTCTATTCTTCTCTCAACATCAAAAGGCTTATCGATACCAAGTTTTTTAGCAATTGAATGTGCCTCTATCATCATATTTCTAACAACATTTCTTACTTCTTCGTCACTACAAATTTTTACTAACGTAGAAGTAGTCAGTGAACTTATTGGATTAAAAGATAAGTTACCAAATAGTTTTAACCAAATATCGCCTTTAATATTCGGTCTAATTGGAGCTTGGAATCCAGCTTTTTCTAAAACAGAAGAAAGGTTTTTAACTCTATCTGTATCTTCACCATTAATTTCACCTAATTGGAATTTATCTCCTTCTAAATGTTGAATTACTCCTGGTTTAATTACTTCAGATGCTGGATTTACAATACATCCAATAATTTTTTCTGGCCCTATATCAGTCCATTGAGAGTTATCAGGGTCAACTGAAGTAACCTTCTTATTTTTAAAATTTGAGTCAGGATGATTATAAAAATACCACCAAGGAATACCATTAACTCCCCAAACAAATGATGTGTCATCTTTCTTCAGTACTTTAAACGCATCGAGACACCCAGGTACAGAATGTGCTTTAAGAGTAACGAAAATGAAATCTTGTTTGCCTGCTTTTTCTGCTGTATCTACACATTTCGGATATACTATTAACTCTTTACCATCTTTACGTAATCTTAATCCATCTTGTTTAATAGCATTATAATGAGGTCCCCTTGCAATAAGCGTTACATCTGCACCAATCTCTGTTAGTTTAGCTCCTAAATAACCACCAATTGCGCCAGCTCCATAAATACAAATTTTCATATATTTATTTTTATTTCTTTAAATGCTTAATAGCTGCTGCAACACCGCTACCAAGTTCAAATTTAATTCCTACATCATACATAGCTAACTCTGCAGTAGATATAGCTCCAAGGATCATTGTGCTATTTAAATCACCTAAATGCCCTATTCTAAAAAGTTTGCCGGCAACTTTATTTAAACCACCACCAAAAGATGTATTATATTTATTATAAGCTGTTTTTACAACATCCATGGAATCTATTCCTTCAGGCACCATAATTGCTGTAACAGTATTAGAATATAAAGATGGATCTTGAGCACAAAGATTTAACCCCCAAGCTTCAGCAGCATTTCTTACAGCAGTTGCTAAAAACGCATGTCTTGAATAAATATTTTCAAGTCCTTCTTCTAGCATCAAATTAAGAGCTTCTCTTAAACCTCTTAATAAAGGCATAGGATTTGTATAAGGCCAATACCCTGTATTATTTACAGCTAACATGTCATGAAAATCGTAATAAGCTCTTCTCATATTAGATTTTTTAGCCATCTCTAATGCTCTTTGACTAATACAAGAAATTGCTAAACCTGCGGGAAGCATAAATCCTTTTTGAGATCCTGAAATCGCTGCATCAACACCCCATTTATCCATTTGAAAATCTATTGAACCAATAGAGCTTACGCCATCTACAAATAATAGAGCTGGATGTTTTAAATTATTTAATAATTCCCTAGTTTTTGAAACGTTATTTGTAACTCCTGTAGAAGTTTCATTATGAGTTACTAAAACAGCTTTAATTTTATGACTTGTATCTTCTTTTAAAATTTTTTCGAATTCATCATGAGGGGTTCCTAAGCCCCAATCAACATCTACTACTTCAACTTCAATTTTAAGTTTCTTACACATTTCAACCCAAAGGTGAGAAAATTGTCCAAAACGACCTGATAAAACTTTATCTCCCTCGTTTAATATGTTTGTAAGAGCTGCTTCCCATCCGCTACTACCAGTACCTGCAAATACAAATGGTTGAGCTTCTGAAGTTCCAAAAACTTTTTTTAAATCAGAAATTAAAGGATGCCAAAATTTCTCCATACCAGGTGCTCTATGATCCTCATTAGATATATCCATAGCTTGACGAACTCTATCAGGCATATTTGTAGGTCCTGGAACAAAAAGTGAAATCTTTCCTGGCATTTATTCAACTCCTTTTATTAATAATATAAATATTATATATAAGGGAAAAAACATACTAGATTTCATCAGATGAAACAAACATTAATATCTTATTAATCAATAATGAAATTGAATAGATAATATGGAAATTTTGGCATCTCCTACGGGAATCGAACCCGTGTCTTCACCGTGAAAGGGTGATGTCCTAACCGCTAGACGAAGGAGACACTTATACGGAATTAAAATAGCTAGATTTAACTAAAAATCAATCAATGAATATCTTCAATATGGGCAATAACGTTTGAACTATAAGTGTCTCTTTTTACCTTATAAAAGCAATTAAAAGTATCTTTTTTAGAGATATATTCTTTAAACTTAATTACATCAATATCAAAAAAAATACCAATTAATGAGTTTCCAAGATTATCAAATAACTTACATTTTATATGTTTTTCTTTAAAAATATTTAAAATATTTATTTTTAAATTCTCAGATTTAAAAACCGGCTCTGGGTTTAACTGACCAAAAGGACTCATCAAACTTAAATCGTTTAATAAATTTTCATTTATTACTGATATGTCTAAATTCATTTCATAAAAATTATTTTTTTCAGGATAAAACCCTTGAAATTTTGTAAATAAAAAATTTTTAAATTCTTTAATTGAATCTTTTTCCAATGTAAATCCACAAGCTTTAGAATGACCTCCTCCTTTAATTATTATTTTTTTTTCCACAGCTTCTATCATTAAATTACCAATGTTTAATCCTCCTGTAGATCTACCTGACCCAACAATTAAATCATTTGAATTGGTCATCACAAAAGATGGCTTTTTATTACCCCTCATAAGACGTCCTGCTATGATACCAATAACACCTATGTGCCAAGAAGGATCATAAAAAAAATTTATTGCATCACTCTCTTCTATTAAAGTAGTTAAAGAATTAATAATTTTATTTTGAATTTTTTGTCGTTCCTGATTTTTAGAGGTAATTATTGATGAATACTGAGTTGCAGCATGAATATTTTCACAAGAAAGTAAATTAAAACCAAGATATGACTCTCCCATTCTTCCACCAGCATTAATTCTAGGACCTAAAATAAATCCTAAGTGATATTCTGAAATTTTTTGATTAATTTTTGATTGATTTATTAAAGTTACGATGCCTTTATTTTTAATATCATAATTTAAAATATTTAGACCTTGCTTAACAAAAGATCTATTTATTGAATTAAGCGGAACTAAGTCACAAATTGTTGCCAAAGCGACTAAATCCAAATATTGAA
>PAHR01000031.1 GCA_002705265.1 Pelagibacteraceae bacterium
ATATTGATATACCACATCCTGTTTTAAACGCTTACATGAGATGGAGAAGCACTCCACTTGTTCGTGCTAGAGCTCTAGAAAAGGCTTTAGATACTCCTGCTAAAATTTACTACAAGTATGAAGGATCCAGTCCTTCAGGAAGCCATAAACCAAATACAGCTATAGCCCAAGCTTTTTATAATAAAGAAGCAGGTGTTAAAAAAATTGCTACTGAAACAGGAGCTGGTCAATGGGGAACCGCTTTGTCTTATGCTGGTTCTGTTTTCGGACTAGAGATTCAAGTTTTTATGGTCAAAGTTAGTTTTGATCAAAAACCATATAGAAAAGCAATTATTGAAAGTTACGGAGGAAATGTAGTGGCCAGCCCTTCTAATTTAACAAATTCAGGTAAATCTATCTTAGAAAAAGATCCAAATAATTCTGGGTCTCTTGGAATAGCCATTTCAGAGGCAGTTGAAGTAGCAGCAACAAACAAAGATACTAACTATGCTCTTGGTAGTGTTTTAAACCATGTTTTAATGCATCAGTCTATTGTAGGTCAGGAAGCTTTATTGCAAATGGAAATGGCAAATGATTATCCTGATATTATAATTGGATGTACTGGTGGTGGAAGTAACTTTTCTGGATTATGCAATCCCTTTTTAGGAAAAAAATTTAGAGGTGAACAAGATGTGCATGCAATTGCGGTTGAACCAAGTTCATGCCCTTCATTAACAAAAGGTAAATTTACTTATGATTTTGGAGATACATTAAAATCAACTCCATTAATGAAAATGCATACATTGGGCTCAGATTTTATGCCTTCACCTACGCATTCCGGTGGTCTTCGATATCATGGTATGGCGCCAATGCTTAGCCATCTTGTTCATCATGGACATGTCGAGCCTAGAGCTTATGGGCAGAAAGAATGTTTTGATGCTGGAATTCAATTTGCAAGAACAGAAGGTATAGTTCCCGCCCCTGAAGCAACTCACGCAATAAAAGGTGCAGTTGATGAAGCTATAAAATGTAAAACAGAAGGTAAAGCTAAGACCATCTTGTTTAATCTATGTGGACATGGTCATTTTGATATGCAAGCATATACAGATTATTTTGCGGGAAATTTAACAGAAGATCTTTTTGATAATCAAGCTTTTGAAACATCAATGTCAGCCATACCTCCTGTTAATTAGCAATAGCTAATTCTTCAAGATTAGTTGTATAAGCAAAACTTAAGTTTGTTCTTTTAGTTATATAAAAGCGGCTACAATTTTCTTTTGCTATAGACAAAGATCCGTCTCCATATTTATTATTTATAAAATCAAATACTCTATCAACTTTTGATAATTTTTGACTTTTAAAAATACACTGACTATCAAAAAGATCTTCATTATAATGATTTTCTAAATATAAATCTGACAGTATGACTCCTGCTTTTTTGTAAGATATGCCTTGTTTAAAAATAATATCTAAAGCTTCTAAAGATTTTTTAACTATATCAAAAATATGATTGGTTGGATTAATAAAAGAAAGTGTTTTAATTGAATGATATTGCTGCTTATTTTTACTAAATTTATTTGATCTAATAAAAATAGAAATATTCTTGGCCTGTAACTTTTCACTTCTAATTTTTTTAGAAGCTTTTATTGCATAAGAAACAATCCTTTTTTCCAAATCTTCTCTATTAGTAATATAGTTTTCAAAAGATCTAGAAACTATACTTTGATTTCTTATAGAAGAATTCGAATTAAGACTTAAACAAACTTCACCATGCAATTCTCTGAATATTCTTTCACCAACTACTCCTAAATGTTGTCTAACCCATCTTGGATCTTTTTTATATAGTTGGTAACCTGTTTTTATACCATTTGATTTTAAAAATTTTGATATATTTGCTCCAATCCCCCAAATTTCATTTACTTCAATTACTTTTAGAGCTAGTTCTATTTCATTTTTACTTAATAAACTAACTACTTGAGATCCCAATTCATCTTTTTTAGCCAAAAAATTAGCTACTTTGCAAAGAGTTTTATTCGCTGCTATTCCAATACTAACTGGCACCCCTATCCATTTTTTTATAATTTGTTTTATATTTAGAGCTCTGGAATAAAAAGATCTTTTAGAAAATTTATTTAAAATTAAAAAAGCTTCATCTATAGAATAAATCTCAATTTCATCAGAAAAATCTTTTAATATTTTCATAACTCTTAAGGAGATATCTCCATAAAGAGTATAATTTGATGAAAAAATATACACCTGTTTTTTCTTAACTATTTCCTTTATTTGAAAAAAAGGCACTCCCATTTCAATTCCAGCTTTTTTAGCTTTTGAGCTTCTTGCTATAACACAGCCGTCATTGTTAGATAAAACAACAACTGGTTTATTTATCAATTTAGGATTAAAAATAGACTCACATGAAGCATAAAAAGAATTACAATCAACTAAAGCCATGGTTTGCATTAAAATAATTATTTAATAAATTGATGAATAGCAAAAGTAACCACTCCCCAAATAGTGAATTCTTCTTTATTTTTAATTTTTATATTAGGGTATGTTGGGTTAGCTGAATGCAATTCTAAATCTTCTTTTTTTTCTTTAAAAATTATCTTTTTAACTGTTAATTCACCAAAAATAACCGCTACGATTATATCTTTATTTTTTGCTTCTATACTTCTGTCTACAACAAGAATATCTCCTTCATATATGCCGACATTAATCATGGAATCCCCTCCAGCTCTAATTAAAAAAGTTGACGGACGGTTTTTAATTAAGAAATTGTCCAAATTTAAATCTTTTTCTAAATAATCGTCTGCTGGAGATGGGAAACCAGCGGAAACTTTAGCTATACAATAATTGGTAGTAGTATCAGGGTCCTCATTTTTGTTCATATTTTGTTCTTTTATATTATAAATATTTTTAAAAAAGTGAAGCTTTTTTTATTAAAATTAATATTTGTCTGTGGACTATTTTTCAGAGTCCTTAGAAGAAGTGATTTTTTGATTAAGTACAGCTAACTTCTCACATAGATTTTTTGTATGAGTTATAAAAGTATAAAGAATTAAATACATACCGATAAAAATAATAATGCTTTCAAAGGTAAAAATATCGGGAGAATCCAAAAAAACTTTATTTATAACTACAGAAGATATAAAACTAGCGACAAACGGTGCTAATCTAGAAAAAATTAGAAAATTTCTAATTTGCAAATTTCTCTCTTCAAGTAGATTATTCATACAGAGTATTTATAATATTAAATATCACATGAGTAAATAGCAATGGCTGTAATAGATAAAATAAATATAAGTGAAAAATCTGATGGAGATACTTATTATAAGACAAGTATTTATTTAGAAAAAAACAAAGGAATTCAAGGTGATAGATATTACAATAATTTTAAGGAAAAAAAGAATCAAGTAACTATAATAGAGAATGAAAAAATAGAAAATTTTAATAATAAATTAAATAAAAAAATTCAACCAAAAGATTTTAGAAGAAATTTAATAACAATAGGTATTGATCTAAATAGTCTGATTGGTAAAAAAATAAAAATCGGTACAGATGTAATACTGTACATACATGAAATATGTCAGCCTTGTAATTACCTACAAAAAAAATTAAAAGTAAAAGAATTAGTAAAATTACTTGTCAACAAAAGCGGTGTAAACGCGGAGATTGTAAACTCAGGAATCATAAAGCAAGGTGATGAAATTTTCATTCTTGATTGATTGGATCTTTCTTTTTAAAAACATCAAAAAATTTAAATATTCTTTTAGTTTTTCCAGGTGTAATAATAGATAGAGGGTTGATTGTGATTGATGTCTCTTCTTTGATTGAATTTACAGAGAAATTAGCTCCTAATAAGCTTTCTTTTTTATTATTTATAAGGATATTATTTAATATAGGTATTTTTTCTACATACCTGTCAAATAAATATAAAGGCCCATAAAAACCCTTTATATCAGTTATTTTAGTTTTAATATTTTTATTTCCACTAAAAGCAAAACCAACCATACCTCCAACTACAAAACCATCTTCAATTATAATTTGATTTTTTTCTTTTTTAAAAGGAACTTCCATATATACAAATTTAGTTTGAGAGTTATTAACAATTGAAACAAAATCAAATATTCTCGTAGCTTTAATTAATTTTTCATATTTAGAATCTTTTTTAATTTCAAAATCCCTAACTTTTAAAATTGCCTGATATTCGTTTCCATTATTGTAAATACCGTTTATAAATAATTTTCCACCCACTATATCTTTATTAATTTTTTTAACTTTAAGTATTTCTCCTGCATTATCAGAATATAAGTATATCGGGCTAGGTCCGTTTTCATTTTTATAAATGAAATACTCAAAACTTCTTTTTTTATCAAATACACTTAATTCAATAAACTTTGATTTATAAGTTAAATCTATTAGTACGTCTTGTAATACATAATTATTAGATATTGTTAGTTTATCTATTGTCCAATTTACATATATGGTTTTATTTGTTTTTTTTCCTGATTTTGGAAGAATTTTATCAAAGAATAAAAAGTTAAGATTCTCAGATTTTAAATTAAATATAGCTTTTTTTTCTTCTAATAATAAACTACCCTCAATGTCATTAAGATCATCAATATCATAATTTAAATTTATTTGTTTTACTTTGTTTTCACTAAGCATCAATTCTAAATCTACGTTATTATTTGTAAAATTAAAATTTTCAGCTGAATGAATATTGAAAACAAAAATATAAAATATTATTAAACTATTTACTATTATTGCCAATTAAACCACTTTCTAAGAATTCAAAAATATTACCATTCAAAACATCATCTGTATTTGAAGATTGATGCTCTGTTCTCAAATCCTTTATCATTTTATATGGATGAAGTACATAAGATCTAATTTGATGTCCCCATCCTATTTCTTTTTTATTACTTTGTGTTTCAAGTTTTTCTTTATTTTTCAAACTTAACTCAAACTCATACATTCTTGATCTTAACATTTTCATTGCAGTTTCTTTATTTCTGTGCTGAGACCTTTCAGATTGACTTTGTACAACTATATTTAATTTCGTGTGAGTTATTCGAATCGCACTATCAGTTGTATTAATATGTTGCCCTCCTGCACCTGAAGCTCTAAAAGTGTCTATTCTTAAATCTTTTGGATTAATTTCTATTTCTATATTTTCATCTATTTCCGGGTAAACCCAGACACTAGAAAAACTAGTATGCCTTCTTTTGTTAGAATCAAAAGGTGAAATTCTAACTAATCTATGAATACCTGATTCATTTTTCAAATATCCAAAAGCTTTAAATCCTTTAATAAGATAAGTAGAAGATTTGATACCTGCTTCTTCTCCTTTATGGCGATCAATTAAATTATATTTATAGTC
Organism: Pelagibacteraceae bacterium; assembly: GCA_002705265.1. GTDB lineage: Bacteria > Pseudomonadota > Alphaproteobacteria > HIMB59 > HIMB59 > HIMB59. The sequence goes on from PAHR01000031.1 coordinate 5,363, forward strand.
ATGTTTATCACAAAATTTTAAGTACATTCTTTCAAGCATTTCAGCCCAATCTTGACTTTCGGTTCCACCAGCCCCTGCATGAATTTCGATAAAAGCATTTGAACTGTCACTTTCTTCCTTAAGGAGTGTTTGTATTTTTAAATTACTTATATCTTTTTTAAGAATTTCTAGATTCTTTGCTATTTCCTTTAGATCATTTGAATTTAAACTTTCATATAGTGTTTGATATTCAAATAATTCATTATATTTATCTAGAATTAAAGAAAATGAATCTGATAATACTTGTTTATTTTTTAATTCTATCTGCAATAAATTAGTTTTTGTAATATCATTCCAAATTTTTGGATCTTCTAAATTTTGATTAATTTTATCAATTGATTTTTGTAAATTGTCGAAGTCAAAGACCCCCCCTTATGATAGTAATTTCATCTTTTAAAGATTTAAGAATGTTTATATACTCATATTTATCCATTAATTAATACCTGTAATCTTATTATTTATATTATTAATTATATTTATTTGATCTAGGGTAAAATACTCTTTAATTTTATTTCCATCTGGATTATCAGATATACTAGAGTCTTCTAAATTCACATATTTTAAGATCATTTTTTGTGGAATTTGAAATTTACCTTCCAAATCAACATTTTCAAGCTTTAAGTAATTTGTAATAAAATTTTGAAATATAGGTAAAGCAACTGAAGAGCCAGTTTCTTTATATCCAATTTTTTTAGGATTGTCATACCCAACGTAAACACCAACAACTAAATCTGGAGTGAGTCCAAAAAACCATAAATCCTTACTATCATTCGTTGTACCAGTCTTGCCAGCTATGGGATAAGAAATGTCTTTTAATTTTTTTCCAGTTCCATTTTGGACAGCACCTATCAATATATTTAGTATTTGAAAAGATGTTAATTCATCTATAACTCTTTCTCTGTTATTTTTAACAACTGGGGTTCTAAAAGATCTTGCATTGTTTTCAAATTCACAATGCTTACAATTGATTAAATTTGAATTATCAACAACAACTCCTTTATCATTAACAATTTTTTTAATAATTTTAGGTTGAATTTTATAACCACCATTAACAAAAATTGAATAATTTTGAGTTAATGTAAGTAGATTTTGTTCAATTGAACCAAGAATTAATGAATAAATTTCTTCGTTATTATTTTCATATAAAGAAATTTTATTAAAAAATGAATTAATTTCATTCAAACCTAAATCTAATCCAACTTTAAGTGTTACAAGATTGTTAGATGTTTCTAAAGCTCTTCTGAAGCTCATTTGCCCATAAGACTTATTGGTATAATTTTTTGGGATCCAAAGTGGAAGATTAGGTCCTTGCGATAAAGAAATTTCGGAGTCTAAGATTAATGTATTCGGAAGAAATTTGTTTTTAGATAAACCAAGAGCATAAAGAAAAGGTTTTACAGAAGATCCTGGTTGTCTTAAAGCCTGAGTGGCTCTGTTAAAATTACTTTCAGAATAACTGACACCACCAACTAAAGATAAAATATTTCCATTAAAAGGATTTAAGACCACTAAAGATCCGTTTATTTTTAGTGGTTGCATTAAATGGTAGTTATTATCAATTAAAGACAAATATACAAAATCACCTTCTTCTAAAAAAAATAAAGGGGATTTTTTTTCTATTCCATATTTATTTATATCTAAATTAAGATCAATCTCTTTATCTTTAACCTTTAAAATGATCTTGTTTTTATTTTTATTTACTACTTTTCCCTCAATCCAATTAGATAAATAGTCTGTATTAATTTCCTTTAATTCTTCTTTAAAACTTCCTTCCCATTTTCTATATTTTTTTTCAAAAAGACCTAAAGAATCAAGTAATGCTTTTTCACTTATTTTTTGTATTTTAGGGTTAATGGTAGATTGAATGTAATAAGCATTTTCTTTATTTTTATTTAAATTTTTAATTTCATTTAAAATTAAATCTGTATTGTATGTTTTTTTATATTTTTTAACGTCATAAGAAGTGTGTAATATTGGTTTTGAAATTGATTTATTATAAATATCTAATGTTATGAAGTTGTTTTCATGCATTTTTTTTAATACATAGTTTCTTCTATCAATTGCTCTGTTATAATTTTTTTTTGGCTCATAATTATTTGGCCCTTTTGGTAAAGCTGCTAAAAATGCGAATTCTTCTATATTTAAATCATAAACAGATTTATTAAAATAATTGCTTGACGCTGTAGCTATACCATATGATCTTCGTCCGAAATAAATTTCATTTAGATAAAGTTCAAGAATGTATTCTTTTGAGTATTCTTTTTCAATTCTAATAGACAGTATTAATTCTTTAAGTTTTCTAATTAAAGTTTGCTCATTTGATAATAATATATTTTTAACTAATTGTTGTGTAATTGTTGAGGCGCCAACATAATTACTGGATTTATTGAACAAAATATTTTCTATATTTATATAAATTGACCTGATAATACCCTCAATATCGAAACCCTGATGTTGAAAAAAATTTTTATCTTCTGCGGACAAAATAGCCCAAACCATCTCTTTTGGTATTTGGTCATATTCTAAATAGAATCTATCTTTATTTCCCACATGATATAAAAGATCATTATTGGTATCATATATTTTTGTTATTTCATTTGGAAAATATTCAGATATATTAGAATTAGGTAATTTGGATTGAATATTCCATAATACTATCGAGATTAAAGAAAAAGCCAAAATGGCTAAAACAAAAAAGGATTTAAATATTATAAAAAAAATTTTCATAAAATGCTAAAAATCATAATAACACACACAAAGGAAATTATTAAATGTCAAAAAGAATTTTTATTGAAGGATCGACTAAAAATGAATTATCAATTATTGCCGCAAATGACAATAGGGTAGAATTTTTTGATTTTTCGATAAACCAAGCTAAAAGTAAAAAAAATAATATATATTTATGTACTGTTTCAAGAGTAGAACCCTCTCTTCAAGCAGCTTTTGTCGATTTTGGGTTTGAAAAAAAAGCTTTTTTACCTTTTGACGAAATTCACCCTAGCTACTTTAAAATACCTACAGCCGATAAGGAAATTAGTACAACAAATAATGAATTAAATGGTGATTTAGACGACGAAAAAGCAAATAAAAAAAATTTCTTAGAATTTTACAGAAAATATAAAATTCAAGATGTTATTAAAAAAGACCAAGTACTCTTAATTCAAATAATAAAAGAAGAAAGAGGAAGTAAAGGTGCAGCCGTGAGTACTTTTATATCTTTACCAGGAAGATTCTGTGTATTATTAACAAATAATTCTGCAAGCGGAGGAGTTTCAAAAAAAATAAATAACCAAAATGATAGAAAAAAATTAAAAAACATACATGAGAAGTTAAATTTACCTGAAGGTATGTCTCTAATAATTAGAACGAATGCTGTAGGAGCACATTCAAAAGATATAGAAAATGATTTTCAATACTTAAAAAAATTATGGACAGAAATAAGAAATGAAACACTAAAATCAAAAGCACCAAAACTAATATACGAATTAGACAGTCCCTTAATTAAAGTAATAAGAGATTTATACAACGATAGCTATAGTGAAATTCTAGTATCTGAATTAGATACATATAAAGAATTTAAAAAAATTGAAAAGAAATTTATGAACAGCCATAAATCTAGAATAAAGCACTATAAAGAAAAAAAATTTTTTTTAGAATCACATGGAATTAAAAACCCTATAAATAATTTACTAAATACATATGTTTATTTAAAATCAGGTAGTTATTTAGTTATAAATCCAACTGAAGCATTAACTGCGATAGATATAAATTCAGGAAAATCAACTTCTCAAAAAAATATTGAAATTACAGCTCTGAATACAAATTTAGAAGCTTCTGAAGAAATATATAAACAAATAATTTTGCGAAATATTGCAGGATTAATAGTTATAGATTTTATAGATATGGTCAGCAATTCAAATAACTTTAAAGTAGAAAAAAAAATGCGAACTTTATTTCAAAATGATAAATCTAGAGTGCAAATTAACAAAATTAGTAAATTTGGATTAATGGAAATATCTAGACAAAGGGTAGGACAAAGTATTTATGAAATATTTTATAATGAATGTGACTGTTGTAAAGGAAACGGATATCATAAAACTAATAATATTATTTACTTTGAAATTATATCAATTTTAAGAAAAATAATAACAATTCCAGATATAAAAAAAATTGATTTAAAAATAGACGATATGTTTTTAAAAGAGAATGATAAAGAAATTAAAATAAGATTAAAATCAGTAATGCCCAAAACAATAAAACTGAATTATATTAAAGAAAAACAATTTCAAAAAATATACGAATTTTCTGAAGATATTATCGAAAAGATATCTAAAAATAATAATATTATTGAAGAAAAAACTATAGTTAGTAAAGAGAATGATAATGAAAAAAGCTATAGAAGAAAAATCAAAAAAAAAACTAATTGAAAAAAATTACTATAATTATTTTTCTTTTTTTTTATCAAAACTTATATTCATATGAAATAATACGCGATCAGGTATTTGAAAATTATCTTAAAGAATTAAGTGATATTTTTTTTAAAAAAGCAGATATTAATTTCTATTTAATTGACGATGACAATGAAAATGCTTTTGTACTAGATAATAAAAGTATTTTTTTTACAAAAGGATTATTGGAACATTTAGAAAATGAAAATGCTTTAATTTCAATAATGTTACATGAATATGGTCATATAAAAAAAAACCATATAATTAAAAAAAAACTTAAAATAAAAGAGTCGGAAAAATATAAAAAATATACAGATTTTTTTTCAATTGCAGCTGCTATTACAATGCAAGATCCAGATATATTATTTGGAGCAAACATAACTCTTAACGAGGGAATTTTGCAGAATTTTTATAGAAATAACGTTGAAATAGAAAAAGAAGCTGATTTTATAATGATACAACTCATGAATAAAAATAATTTAAGCATCAAATCTACTTTGTCTTTTTTTCATTATTTACAAAATCTAAATTTGGAAAATCCATATAAAAAAACACACCCTTCTATTTCAGAAAGGATTAATTTTATAATGAAAAATTATAAAGGAGGTAAAAAAAAATATAAAAGTACAAAGTTTGATTTCTTAAAAGCAAAATATCATCAAAATTCAAATAATAAAAAATATAATAATTTTTTTAAACAAATTAATAGTGGTAAATATTTAAACTTAAACAATGACAAAATGACAATGGCTTCAAAATATGAATTATTTAAAAAAGGATTTAAAATGGAAAATATAATAGAAATTTATATGGATAATATAAAAACATACGACAATTCTTATACTAAGTTAGAATTTTTAAACTATTTAATAGAAAATTCTGAAAAATATAAATTATCTGAAAATTTACAAAAATATAAATTAGATAAAAAAGTTAAAGAAGAATTTTTTTTTCATTTTATATTAGGTAAATCTTATGATTATCTTAATGAAGTTGAAATAAGTAATTTTTATTTTTGTAATTTTTATAAAAAAATACATAATCAAAATTTATCAGATTATTATTGTGATAAATATGATACTAATAAAATTGAAATTGTTGATTTAATAAATGAAGTAAATGTCAATATTAATTAATAAAAATATAGAAAAACTTATTTCAAGTAATAATATAAAAATACGAACTAATTTTAGAAAAACCCAAGTGCAACCTGCTTCAATGGATTTAACTATAAGTAGTAATTGCTATAGAATTAAAGCTTCTTTTATACCTAATAATAAAAAAGTATTGGATTTAATAGATAACCTATCCTTAAACAAAATAGACTTAAATAAAGAAAATTTATTAGAGAAAAACTGTATTTATATTTGTGAAATAAATGAAAGTTTAAATCTACCATCAAACTATTCAGCTAAATCAAATCCAAAAAGCACTACTGGAAGATTAGACATTTTTACTAGATTAATAACAGACTATGGCAGTGAATATGATTTAATTAAAAAAGGATACAAAGGAAAATTATTCTTAGAAGTCATACCTCAATCATTTAGTATTATTTTAAAAAAAGGCATTTCTCTTAATCAAATAAGATTATATAAAGATGAAGACAAGAATTTAAATTTCATTAAATCTCAAAATATTTCAATTTATATTCAACAAAATAAAATATCAGCATATAAAGCTAAAAAAAACACAA
>PAHR01000032.1 GCA_002705265.1 Pelagibacteraceae bacterium
AAAAATTTAAATAAAAACATATAAAATATTTTATTTTTTGGTGTCGTTTTAGAAAGATTTTTAAAAAAAATCAAAATTTCTTTTTTATCAATTGCTTTTGGAATTTTTATTTCTCTATTTAATAACGAAAAAGAAGAATAATCTATTTTTTCTAAATTTAATACAGAATCCAAATATTTAATAAATCCTTTTATACAAGATAGTTTTCTATTTATTGAAGAGTTTTGCAAAGGACTCTTCCTTAAATTTTCTATATACGATAAAATAATATTATTAAATGTAAGATTTGAATTTAATTTAAAGTATACAACAAAATCTAATAGATCTTTCTTATAACTTATAATTGAATTATTAGATAAATTATTCTCGGATAGCAACAGTTCCAAATAAGACTGTTTTAAATTTTCTATATTTTTCAATTATTCAAATATTTATTAGAAATTAAATTTAAAAATATTTTATTAAAAACTGGATTATTTGATTGTGATTTGGATATATAATATAAATCAATCTGATTTATGTAATTTAAATTTAAACTTTTTAATATTAATAATAATTCCAAATTTCTTTCGATTATATTATTAGAATTATTGTAGATAGATAAATTATTATAATTATTATTTAGAGATTGGGCATTGTTCTTATTTAAAGATAAGTCTTTATTTAGCTTGATATTTAAAAAATTATTATCTATATAAAATAATATCACAGGATTATTTAAGTGTTCTAACTCTTTTAATTCAATTGAATCTGTTTCATTTTTTTGAGATAAAAAATTACTTAAACCATTAAAAAATAGATAATCAAAATCATCATCAAATTCTTTATCTTTAATGAGATTTAAAAATCCAATCCTAAGGTCATCATTAGAGGTTAATAAAATTAGATAAATAGATTTAATATATTTAAGGTTTTTACTAAGTAATTTTATATCTATAAATTGGTCACTCAATAATCTAGAAAAATTATAATAATTCATGTTAATTTTATTTATATTTTTATCAATTATTTTTAACTTGTCGTTGATGTTTATTTCTGATGATATTTTTTTATATAATAAATAATCTGAATTATCTTTAGAAATTGCATTATAAATAGACAATAATTCATTTTTATTAATTATTTGCTTAGAAAAAGCATTTTCAATAGACCTTAATGAAATATCAATATTATGTTTTAATGCAATTTGAATATCTAATACATTATTAATTCTATAGTCATGAATCAAAAAGTTATTATCTGATTTATATATTATATATTTATCTAGCATTGAAAGTGATGAGTAATTAACCGTATTATAATCATAATTTTGATTTAAAAATAAATTGATATAGTTCGAGTTAAGCTTCTCTAAAGAATCAGAATCGTAAAGCTCTAATAGTAATTCTAATTGTGAAAAATTTTTATTTTCTATTAAACATATCGAGCTAAATACCAAATTGTTTTTAAAATCATTTTGTGTTGAATTAAGCTTAATGTAATAATCGCATAATTCTTCAAATTTTGATGAATTAAATAAAAAATTTAAATAGATTTCGTTATATTCTGGTTTTAAAAAACTATCAAATAATACATTTTGAAAAATTCTTTTTTGATAAACAAAACTATCTTGTAAATTGTTTAATTTTTTAACGGAATCAAGAAAGAAATTAATTTTGTCAGGATCTTCATTTTGTAAAATATGAGAAGACAAAACAGATAATATAATTTCATTATAAAAAGGTTTGTCAGAGTCTAATTTAAATTCATTATAAAATCGATTTATGTGCTCTTCTCCATAAAATGAATTATAATATTCATTATTTGAAGTCGTTTTTGAATTTTGAAATATAATATTTTCAATTTTTTCTATAGGTTGTTCTATTAATTCAATTGAATATGCAGAAAATGAATATAAAAATATAAAAAATATTATTAATCGCATAACTAAATAAATTTAGAAATATCAATCTCGTACTCTTTAATTGATCCAGGTGATGGAATGTCAATATTGATAACTATAAAAAACAACAATATAGACAATATTATGACAGCAAATACGACTTTATTCCTAAAAGCTAGGTTTGTAAGATTTTTTTTTCTCAAAAACATTATATGTTATAAATACAACTAAAAAATAAATGTTGAAAGATTTTAATTCTAAAATTTGCCTAATAGGCATGCCTGGCTCAGGAAAAACAACAATTGGAAGGGATTTAGCCAAGTTGATAGGGTATAAATTCCTAGATATGGATGAGACAATAAAAAAAGAAACACATTCAACAATTTCTGAAATTTTTAAAAAAAAGGGAGAAAAATATTTTAGAAATTTAGAAAGAGAAATATTTAAAAATGTATTGGCCTTAAAAGATAAATTAGTAATTTCAACTGGTGGTGGAATTATTTTAAATAATGCCAATGAATTGAATAAAACATATAACATTTATCTTAAATGTAATTACGATACTCTTTATAAAAGACTATTGAGATCAAGGGATAGGCCACTTATAAAAGATAATCTTAAAGAAAATTTAAAAAAACTATTAAATGAAAGAAAAAATAAATATTCTAATATTGCAGATATAATAATAGATGCAAATTCCTTAAAAAGAGATAATTTGAATTCAATATTAAAAGAAATAAAAAAATGAAAACTGTAAATAAAAAAAATAATATTTTCGTATCTAAAAATGAAAATGAATTATTTATTTTTTTAAAGAAAAATTTAAACCAAAATGATTTGATTATTTTTGACAAAGTTCTTGTTAAAAATAATTTGATTAAAAAATTAAGTAATTTAAATAATATAAAATTAATTAAAATAGAAGGTAATGAAAAAATTAAATCTTTAAAAGATTATTCTAGAATAGCAGAAAAAATTTTAGAACTTGGTATCAATAGAAAATCTAAAATAGTTTCAATAGGTGGAGGGACAATTGGAGATTTAATTGGATTTATTTCTTCCACCTTATTAAGAGGAATTGAACATATTATGATACCAACTACATTGTTATCAATGGTAGATAGTTCAATTGGTGGAAAAACAGGAATTAACTCAAAGGTAGGGAAAAATCTAATTGGAACTTTCTATATGCCTAAAATAGTTATAATTAATTTAAATTTTTTAAAAACTTTACCCAGTAGAGAAATGTCTTGTGGTTTTGCTGAAGTAATTAAATATGCTTTTATTCATAATAATAAGCTTAAAACCAATCTAAAAAATTACGATAATGATAAGTTAAACTTAAAAAAACTAGAAAATATAATTATTGAATCAATAAAAACTAAACTTAATTTTACAAAAGATTTTAGAGAATTAAAAATAGGAAATAATTCTAGGGCAATCCTAAATTTTGGTCATTCATTTGGTCATGCCATAGAAAGTTTAAATTATTATAAATCTAGCATAAAACATGGAGAAGCTGTTGCTTTAGGAATGATTATTGAAATAAATATTTCCAATAAGCTAAATTTAAAACCTAACTCTATTGAAAATTTAAAAAAATTATTAATTAAATTTCATTTACCAACAAATTATAAAAAGTTTATTAATTTAAAAAATATTAATAATATTTTTGAAAAAATAAAAAAAGATAAGAAAGCTATAAAAAATGATATTCAAATTATTTTAATTAAAGGTAATAAAGGAATAAATCGTAAAATCTCTTTTGACAGTCTTAAAAAGATCATCATTAATTTAATAAAATGAGCTTAATTTTATTAATTAAAATATTAGCGATAATATTGCTGCTAATTTTATCTGCTATATCATCAGGTTCAGAAACTTCATTAACTGCAATTTCAAAGTTAAGAGCTTTAAAATATAAAGAGCAAGGAAATATAAATGCTAATTACATTGTTAAAATTAAAGAAATTAAGGATCAGTTTATAACTGGAGTATTGCTTGCAAATAATCTTTTTAATATTTTAGCGACAGCTTTATTTACTGAAATTCTTATTTCAAATTTTGGTGGGCTTGGAATTACACTTGCAACTGTTATCATGACTTTTGCTATAGTAATTTTTTCAGAAGTTACACCTAAAATTTACGCTATTAACAAGCCAATGAAATTTTCACTTAATGTAGCTAAATTTTTTTTCTATTACACAAAATTAATATCACCTGTAGTTTTTATTATAAACAGTATTTCATCTAAAATTATGAATGCTGTGGGAATGAAAATAGATAGCAATCAATCTAAGGTTATGGAAGAAGAATTTGAAGGTGCGATAGAATATCAAAAAAAATTCTCTACAAAAAATAAAGAAGAAATTGAATACATGAGCAATTTACTAGAGCTTAAAAACTTAAAAGTGGATGAGCTAATGACACATAGAAATGATATAAAATTTATTGATATTGACCAAAATATTGAAACTATAAAAAGCAAATTAAAGAATATTCCCTTTACTAGAATTCCAATTATAAATAAAGATTTTTCTAATGTTATTGGAATTTTAGATAGTAGGGACTTATTAAAATCAGATTTAAGTTTTAATGATATTGATAAGGAAGATGTAAAAAAAATTATAAATGAACCTTGGTTCATACCAGAAAATAAAATGGCTACAAAACAATTAATTGAATTTAAATCAAAAAGAGAACATATGGCATTAATAGTTAATGAATATGGGGAAATTAGAGGATTAATATCACTTGAAGATATAATTGAAGAAATTATAGGAGAAATTTTTGATGAAACTGACGATAGAAATTCTTATTTAGAAAAAATTGATGATAAAAATTTCTTATTTAATGGAAATGCTAGTATTAGAGAAGTAAACAGGGTACTTAAAATTGATTTACCAGATGAGTTTGTAACTTTATCAGGATTAGTTCATGGAATAACTAATGATATTCCAAAAGTTGGTAAAATAATTACAGTTGATGATATTAAAGTTCATATAATTTCAAGATCTGTAAATAAAATTACTAAAATTAAAATTACTATTTAAAAATTTTAATTTCCACGGAATGTAATCCTTTTAAAAAATAATTACTCAACTTATCGTAAATAATTCTGTGTATTTCTATTCTTGATAAATTTAGCTTATTAACTACCCATAATTCAAGATGAGTAAGTTTTACTCTAGTATGTTCTAAAGCTGAATGATTTACATGTTTTGAGCTATTATCAATAATTTTTTTTAATTCAATTTCTTTTATTTCAATTATAGTTTTTTTAATTTCTTCTAAATTCATAAATAATATATTATTAACAGTATTAATTATAAAATGAATAAAAAACTAAATATTAAAACTTGTAATTACGTATCATGTGAAAATGAAGGATTATATAAAGCCCCAATAAGCAAATTAAATCTTAAAATATACCAATGGCTATGTTTAGAGCATGTAAAAGAATTTAATAAATCTTGGAATTATCATAAAGAAATGGGTTTTGATGAAATAGAAATAGAATTAAAAAAAGATACGACTTGGAGAAGGCCTACAAAACCTTTTGGATCTGGTGCTAAATTTAATGAGTTTGAATTCGATGGAAATTTTGAAAATATATCATCTAAAATCAACAAAAATTCGAATAAATTACTGTGGTCATTAGATAAATTAAAACTCACAATTAAAGCATCTTTAGATGATATTAAAAAAAGCTATAAAAAACTTGCAAAACAGTATCATCCAGACACTAAAAATGATATTGAAAATAGCGAAGATAAGTTTAAAGAAATAGTAGAAGCTTATACTTACTTAAGTGATTATTATAAAAAATAACCATGCATCAAAAAACTGAGAAACTATATAAATTAAGCGAATTTGAACAAGTTAAATCAAAAGAATTATTTAAAATTGATTCAGAATTAACTATACCAAGATTTTTAGAATCAAATAACTATGTTCCTGAAATAGACAACGATTATGTTTTTGATAACGATACTACTACAGCTATTCTCCTAGGTTTAAAATTTAATAAAAGGGTCTTTATTCAAGGACTTCACGGAACAGGTAAATCTACCCATATTGAGCAAGTTTGTTCAAGATTAAATTGGCCTTGTATAAGAATAAATTTGGACAGTCATATATCTAGAATTGATTTATTGGGAAAAGATTCAATTGTTTTAAAGGATGGAAAGCAAGTTACTGAGTTTCAAGAAGGAATATTACCTTGGGCTTTTCAAAATAATGTAGCACTTGTTTTTGACGAATATGATGCTGGTAGACCAGATGTAATGTTTGTAATTCAAAGAATTTTAGAAACAGAAGGTAAACTTACTTTACTTGATCAAAATAGAGTTTTAGTACCTCACCCCTACTTTAGAATATTTGCAACTGCCAATACTGTGGGACTTGGTGATACTTCAGGAATTTATCATGGTACAAATCAAATTAATCAAGGTCAAATGGATAGATGGAATATTATTTCTAAATTAAATTATTTAAAAGAAGAAACTGAAATTAAAATAATCACACAGAAAATTAAAGCTAAAGATGATGATAAAAATTTAATTAAATCAATGGTTCAACTAGCTAATTTAACTAGAAAAGGATTCGAGCATAAAGATGTCTCTATATTAATGAGTCCTAGAACAGTGATTATGTGGGCAGAAAATTATAAAATTATAAAAGACATAAAAAAATCTTTTGAACTAACTTTTTTAAATAAATGTGAGGAAACTGAAATAGAAATTTATAAAGAATATTTTCAAAGATCTTTTGGTATTGATATTTAATTGCCATATAAAAATGTAAATAATAATAACAATATTTCTAAAGCTCTAAATAGCGTAAATAAAGCTCTTAGTAATAATTCAAAACTAAAAATAAATATAAATTCCGAGATATTGATAGAGAAACAAGAAACTCTCAATATCCCAAGTTTATCTAACCAATACAATTTTGATGACATGAGAGGCGCTTCAGATTCTTTTGCTTTAAAAATAAAATACCATAATGAACCTATTTTTAATTCAATTAGTTTCAATTATCATGAGTATAAAGAATTAGCTCTAACAATTGAAAAAATTAGATACGAATATCTTGGAGCTATTAATTTTGAAGGAATAAAAAAAAACTTATTAAATAAATGGTTAAAAGAAAAAGTAATTTTAGATAATAAAAATAATAAAAGTAAATCTGATTTATTATTATTTTTATTTTTAGACTACTTTATTTTTAAAATATTAAGAAAAAACCAATATAAATTTAATTTGAATTTAATTAAATTATTAATTAACAAAGATAAACAAGATGATTTTAAGAATATTTTTCTAGATATAATTAATTTTTGTCATTCCCAAAAAGATTTTTTGATTAAATTAAATTTATTATTAAAATTAATTTTTCCAATTTCTAATGAAGAAGAAATTGAAAATCAAAAAGATAAAGGTCCTGATGAAGAAGATTTTAAAAATGATGAGAAAGAAAATGAAGCTAAGGAAGATACTAATACTTCAAAAGATCAAGTTGAACAATCAAATGAGTCTTTTACTAGTGATGCAGACAATATATCAAATTCTGCTTATGGGGAAGAGATAACAGCAGATTTTACTGTTGAAGAAGAAAAAGTAAAAAATAAATTAATTGAAAGTTATAAAAACCTTGGTCAAAACTATAAAGCTTCCAGTACAAAATTTGATGAAATAATTGAAGCCAATAAGCTTTGTGATTTAGCTGAACTCACATCTCTTAGAAAACAATTAGATGAAAAATGTGAGATATACCAAAAGCAAATTTTAAGACTGGCAAATAAGTTATTTAGATTATTACAATCTAAACAAAAAAGATCATGGAACTTTGATCTTGAATCAGGGATATTAGATACCTCAAAGTTAACTAGAATTATCACAAACAGCAATAATTCTCTCTCATTTAAAAAAGAGAAGGAAATTAAATTTGAAGATACCACAGTTTCTTTATTAATAGATAACTCTGGTTCGATGAGAGGTAAGCCAATTATGATTGCAGCTTTAACTACAGATATGATAGCTGAAACTTTAGAAAAATGTAAAATTAAGGTTGAAATATTAGGATTTACAACTAAAGCTTGGAAGGGAGGCAAAACTAGAGAAGATTGGCTTAAGAAAGGGAAAGTTAAAAACCCAGGTAGACTAAATGACCTTAGACACATAATTTATAAGTCTGCAGATGAAAATAGAAGAAAGGCAAAGATCAATTTAGGATTAATGTTAAAAGAAGGACTTTTAAAAGAAAATATAGATGGTGAGGCTTTGATATGGGCTTCTAGTAGACTTAAAAAAAGACCTGAAAGTAGAAAAATTCTTATTGTTATTTCAGATGGTGCTCCCGTTGATGATTCTACTTTATCAGTAAATGAAAGTAATTATTTAGAAAAACATTTAAAAAGTACAATTATAGCAATTGAAGATAAAACTGAAATAGAATTATTGGCAATTGGAATTGGTCATGACGTAAAACAATACTACAATAAAGCAATAACTATTCACGATGTTGAGGAATTAGGTGGTACTATTTTTAAAAAATTAGAATCTTTATTTAGTTAAAATTATTAAGAAAATATTTTTTAAATACATTAAAATTATCTTTTTCAATAGACTTTCTAATTTCTTTAAAAAAATTATTAATAAACCAAATATTATAAATTGATAATATACTCATACCCAACAATTCATTACTTTTAAATAAATGATGAATGTAAGATTTTGAATAATTTTGAGCAATATCAATATCAGCTTCTATATCCAAAGGAGAATGATCTGATTTATATAAGGAATTGTTAAAATTTATTCCGTTTTTTTTAATTTTTGAAAGCATTATTCCATGTCTAGCGATCCTTGTAGGTGTAACGCAATCAAAGGTATCAAATCCTCTTGAAACACCTTCTAAAATATCATCCAACCCCCCTATTCCTAAAACATGAACAGGTCTTTTATCCTTAATATTAGAAGAACAGTATTCAAAAACATCATACATTTGTGTTTTTTTATTACCTAAAGATCCTCCTATAGCAAGTCCATCAAAATCATAAGAAGAAATTTCTTCACAAGCAATTTTTCTAAGATCTTTATAAACTCCACCTTGAATTATGCCATAAAGATGTTGTTTTCCTGCTGAACCATTTTTTGATTCAAATTTATTATTATTTGATAAAAAACTTTCAAGACTTCTTTTAGCCCAGCGGTGTGTCATGTTCATTGATTTTTCAGTATATTTTTTATCAACATTAAAAGGAGTACATTCGTCAAGTACAAAAATTAAATCTGCCCCCAGATCTCTCTGTATATTAATTGATTTTTCAGGAGTTAATAAAATTTTATCTCCATTTAAATAGCTTTTAAATGTTGCTCCTTCTTCATTAATTTTCAATAAAGATTTATTTTTTTCTGATATATGTTTACCTTTTATCTCTTCTGAGACAGAACCATGGCCTAAAGAAAATATTTGATATCCTCCACTATCAGTCATCATAGGTTTGTTCCAATTAGTAAACTTTTGCAAACCACCAGAATCGGCAATAATTTTTGAACCTGGCTGTAACATCAGATGGTAAGTATTGGATAGTATAATTTGTGTATTTGCTTCTAATAAATTTGCAGGTAAAACTCCTTTAACTGTTGCTTTAGTACCACAAAATATGAAAGCTGGGGTTTCTACGATCCCATGATTTGTTTTTAAAATACCTGTTCTAGCTTTAGAATCTAGATTAATTTTTTTTATGTTAAAGAAATTAGTCAATTTCTTTAATAAAATATTTTGCAGAATATATTACTGGGGTATCTAATAAACTTAATATAATTCTTAAAAAATAAATTCCTAACCCATAAGATATAAATAATTCGTAAAGAGGAACAGGATTTGAAGATAATAAATTAAACGCAAGCAAGCTAAAAATAATATTATCTATAAATTGTGATACAAAAGTTGAAAGGTTATTTCTTAACCACAAACCTTTCTTTATTCTATTTCTAATGTAATGAAACAGGAACACATCGAATTTTTGACTTATATAAAATGCAGTGATGCTGCCAACAATAATTGGAAACTGAGGTAAAAATAATATTGTAATCGCTTTATCCATATCATAGCTCCAAGACCAGTTAGGAAAAATTTCAGGATTAATTGGATTATAAGAAATTGTCAAAAACATAATTATTGTTGAGAAAATATAAGAGCAGATACCTATGTTAATGCATTTTGTGGCACTATCCTTACCATAATATTCACTAAGAATATCTGTGCATAAAAATATAGAAATAAAAATTACCGTTCCCAAAGCCATAGGTTCTGGGAAAAATGGAAATTCTACAACTTTTAAAACTTGAATATTTGCTAATATTATCGAGATAGAAACATAAATATATATTCCTATTTTACCATAATATTTAAGAGCTAATAAAATCGTAGCGTAACAAAAAATTATTTGGAATATCCAAATTGAAATGACTGGTGCATTATTTAGATAAATTGAGAAATCCTGGAATATGCCTTCCAGCATTAATTATTAGAATTTTTAATATTTTTTTCGATTAATTTTTTTATTTTTGAAGCTTTGTCTGTTAAATTTCTTGAGCTCATTTTTGATAAAAATCCATCTAGCCCCCCATGCTTATCCACAGTTCTTAAAGTAGAGGCAGCAACTCTAAATCTAAAATTTTTTTTTAAAAATTCACTTCTCAAAGTTACTTTATTTAAGTTAACCATGAATCTTCTTTTAGTTTTTATATTAGAATGGCTCACGTTATGGCCAGTTTGATGAATTTTCCCAGTTAAATCGCAAGCTCTAGACATGATGAAAGTTTATAATACAGATAATGAATGAATACAAGTGTCGAGCATTTAAAATTTTAACATAAATTGACAATAATTTGGCTTAAAATGACTAAAATACCAATCTAGCTTCTTTTGATCTTTAGCTTCAGACCTATGAATCCCATTTTCTATCCAATTTGAATCAAATCCTTGATTAGAGGCCCCTAAAATATCGTGATTAAATGAGTCTCCAATAGCTAGTACTTTTTTAGGATCTTTAATATTAAATTTTTTTATTATATTCATATAAATTGGATTATAAGGCTTTCCATATCTATGAACCTTACCTCCCATATCTTCATAAAGCTGCGCTATAGTACCTCCACACATTTGAATTTTGTTATTATTATCTACTTGAAAGTCGGGATTAGTACAAACTAATGGCAATTCAAAACTTAACATTTTTTTCAAATTTTCAATAAAATCAAAAATATTTGATCCTTTTTTAATATCTGCGATAAGAACAAAGTTTGATTTTTTAATATCTTTAGTAACATTTAAATCAAACATCTTAATCTTTTCTTTTGATAGAGACAGAGGAAAGCATTTATTTCCATATTTATTAAAAATTTCTTTTTCAAAATATCTATAAGCAATTTCTCCACTAGTAATGCTATAGTCATATAATTCATCTTCTATTCCTAGACTTCTAAGACCTTTTATTGAAAACTTAGTTAGATTTGAAGAATTTGAAATTAAAATATTTTTTTTATTTAAATTTTTTAACTCTTGTAAACAATCAATAGCATCTTCAAATACCTTGTATCCGTTATGAAGCACTCCCCATTGATCAAAGAGAAAATAATCGTATTTATGAGCAATTGTTTTTATAGAAATAATTCTTTTCAAGCCATTGAACCTATAACTTCAGAAATATTTTTATAACCTAGTTCATTTATTATTTGAGATAAATCCTTATTAAGTTGGTCTATAAAATAAGGACCTTGATATACAAAACTTGTATATAACTGTATCAATGAAGCTCCATATTGCATTTTTGTTAAAATATCCTCTGATGTAAAAATTCCTCCGACTCCAATTAATTTAATTTTTCCTGAAGTTAGAGCATAAAAATCTCTTATTAATTCATTTGATTTGTCAAACAAAGGCCTACCACTTAAACCTCCTTTTAAGCTTATATTTAATTTAGTTCGATCTAAGGTAGTGTTAGTGAGAATTAATCCATCTACGTCGTTAGCTAATGCTATTAAAGCTATATCTTTTTTATCTTCAGGGGTGATATCTGGTGAAATTTTAAATAGTATGGGAATTTTTGAATTATTATCCTCCCTTAATTTATAAATAGATTTAACGATTTTTTCAAAATTATTTGATTTTAGGTTATCTCTTAGCCCTGGAGTGTTAGGTGAAGATAAATTAACAGTTATATAATCAGAACAGCTGTATAAATTTTCAAATAAGACTTTCAAATCATCAAGTATTTCAATAGTATTTTTATTATTTCCAATATTTACACCAAGAATTCTATCTTGAAATAAATTATTAAAATTTTTTTCAAGAATATTTTTTTTAACTGCTTTTAAACCGATATTATTAAATCCTAAAGAATTAATAATAGCTTTTTCTTTTTTTAACCTAAATATTCTAGGTTTTAAATTTCCTTTTTGGGCTAAGGGGGTAACTGTACCTACTTCAATATAACTAAATCCTAATTTAAATAAAGGAGATATGACTTCAGCATTTTTATCAAATCCAGCAGATAAACCAATGGGCGTTTTAAAAGTTCTTCCCCAAATAATTTGTTTCAAGCTATCATTATCTTTTAATTTAATTTTAGGATGTAATCCTGCCCTCAAGCCTAAAATAGATAATTTATGAGCAAGTTCAGGTTCTATTTTTGATAAAAAAAAATGAGCTAATTTATACATTAATCTTTGACTTAATAAGCGAAACAGTTTTTTCTTTTCCAAAGACTTTAATAAAAGTTCCTAAACGCGGGCCACTATCCTGACCAAAAACAACTTCATAAATTAATTTAAAAAAGTCTTTAATATTGTCTTTATAAACACTTTGTTTTCCAACGCTAAAAATAGTAGTTTGAAATTCATCAGAAGTAGCTTTCGTTTCTAAATTTTCTATACTTTTAATTACATTATTAATAATTTCTGTTTCATCTTTATTAGCTATCTTAAATTTTAAATTAGGTTTAATAAAATCATTAAAATAATTAATGCCTTTTAAGATGAGGTTATTGATAATTTTTAACTCTGAGTCTAATAACTCACTCTGATAATTTTTAAGAAGTCCTAAAATAACTTCTGGTTTATCTGATTTACAAACAGAAATGACATTTAAAATTAAACTAAAGTTAATTTTTGTATTAAAAATTAACTTTTCTGATTTATGAATATGCCAAGCAGGGTTATCACAATTATCAAAATTTTCAGAGTATTTTGATAGATGACTAAGGTACTCATCAGTATTTTTGGGAATAATATCAAAATGCAATTTTTTTGCTGTGGTTGGCCTTTGAAACATAAATAGAGATAAACTTTCTTGATTAGAATATTTGAGCCATTCTTCAATACTAATACCATTACCGACAGATTTACTAATTTTTTCTCCTTTTTCATCCAAAAAAAGTTCATAAATTAAGTTTATTGGAGGAGGAGATCCGATTATGTTGCAAATTTTTGATGATAAAACATAACTATCAGTTAAATCTTTTCCGCACATTTCATAATCAACTCCAAAAGCAGCCCACCTCATAGCCCAGTCAACCTTCCACTGTAATTTACAATCACCATTTAAAACTGAAGTTTTAATATTTTTATTATCATGTCTAAAAATAACCGAAGAATTATCTAAATCTATGTCTTCTATTTTAACTTGAAGTATCTTTCCTGTTTCTTTATCTACTGGGAAAAAAGGACTATAAGTCTCTCTTCTATCTTTTCCAAGTGTTGGCAATACAACTTCTTTAATATCTTGATAGTGAAGTAAAATTTTTTTAATTGTTTCATTAAATAAACCAGATTTATATGCATTAGTTGAGCTTTGAAATTGATAATTAAGATTAAATTTATCTAAAAATTCTTGGAGTTTTTTATTATTATGCTCTCCAAAGCTTTTAAATTTTTTAAATGGATCTGGAACTGAGGTTAATGGAAAATCTATATAATTTTCAATAATTTCTTTATTTGGAATGTTATCAGGGATTTTCCTAAGTCCATCCATATCATCGGAAAAAGCAATAAGTTTTGTTTTTTTACCCGTTAATTTTTCGAAACAATATCTAACCATATTGGTCCTAGAAACTTCACCAAATGTGCCAATATGAGGAAGACCTGAAGGCCCATAACCTGTTTCAAATATAATAATGTCCTTATCAGTTCTTAATTTACTGTTTTGAATTTTTTTTGCTTCTTGGAACGGCCATGATTTAAAAGATAAGTAGTCCATTAAAATTTTGGACCCAAAATAAGTTTCATACCATCTAATTTTTCATTAAAAGTTATCTGGCAAGTTAGTCTTGAGTTTTTTTTAACTTCATAAGCTTGATCTAACATTGATTCTTCATCATCGTCTGCTTTTTCAAGTTTTTCAAGCCATTCTTCATTAATGTAACAATGACAAGTTGCGCAAGCAACACATCCACCACATATTGCCTCTAAATCGAGCCCAGCATCCCTAATTATCTCCATAATAGTAAATCCTGGTGTAGCTTCTAAAGCATGCTCCTTACCATCAAAATCAGTTACTAATATAGTAAAACTCATAAAAAATTATTTCCTAAAGAGAATCATTGCGACTATATCTCTGTTTTAACATTTTAAAATACAAAATACTTTTCCTTTATGATCTTGGCAAGAGATAAACATATTGTGTTATGGCTATCGAGTGTAGCTACTTTAATAGTCATCATGATAGTAGTTGGCGGGCTCACAAGATTAACTGAGTCAGGATTATCTATGGTTGATTGGAAGATTATAGGGGGATTATTGCCTCCATTAAGTAATGCCTCTTGGATAGAGTTATTTGAAAACTATAAGCTTTATCCAGAATTTAAAATTAAAAATTCAAATATGGATTTAAATGAATTCAAATATATTTTTTGGTGGGAATATGGCCATAGAGTTTTAGGCAGGCTTATCGGAATAGTATTTTTAGTTCCTTTTGTGTATTTTGTTTTCAAAAAATATTTCAGCAAAAAAGAATTAGTAGTATTTTTTTTACTCTTCTTTTTAGGTCTATCTCAAGGGTTAATTGGTTGGTGGATGGTGAAAAGTGGGTTAGTGGAAAATCCGTATGTTGATCACTTAAGACTAGCCATTCATTTATTTATGGCCCAATCAATATTGGTAATAATTAGTTTTATAATATTAAAAAAGCTTTATCCATCAGCTTATAAATTTACTAGCAATCGGAGAAATTTAAAATATCAGTTTTTAATCTTATTGTTAGTTACAATTGTTACAATTTGGTATGGAGCATTTATGGCTGGTTTAGATGCAGGAAAATCTTTTAATTCTTGGCCTTTAATGGGGGGGCAGGTTATTCCTGAAAACCTTTTTCTAGATAATTTTTATGAAAACATACTCCATAATTCTGTTTTTATCCATTTTACTCACAGAATGCTAGCTTACTTATTATTTTTTTATTTTATTTATTTATTTATTTTATCGAAAAAACTAATTAATTCCTATTTTGAAAAATTTCACATAAATTTAATACTGGTTTTGGTTATTATTCAGATAGCTCTTGGTATTTTGACTGTCATTTACAATGTACCTATTCTTTTTGGCTCACTTCACCAATTAAACGGAACGCTTCTTTTAGTTGCTATCGCTACATTTGTTTTTAGCCACTTCCAAAAAAACTAATCTATTATCATTAATTAGAGTACAAGTAGTATGGGAAAAATTATTATTTTAGGAGCTAATGGCTCTGTCGGAAAATCTACAACTGATCACTTAAGTAAAAAAGATTTAGATTTAGAGCTTATTTCAAGGAATAGTGAAGAATTAGAAATTAACGCCTCCGCAACAAAATCCTCTTTTAAGTCCTTGGATATTTCTGATTTTGACTCAGTAAGATCTTATATTAATGATATAGACTTTGAAATAGATGGAATATTATTTGCTGTCGGATCAATATCTTTAAAACCATTCTCTGTAACATCTAGCGATGATTTTCTTAATGTGTACAAACAAAATTTTTTAAACCCAGTTAATTTTTTAAATCTTTCTATTGATAAGCTTTCTAATAACTCGTCTGTTGTATTTTTCTCCACAGTTGCTGCGCAATCAGGATTTAAACAACATACAGCTATTGCATCTGCAAAAAGCGCTTTACTGGGATTGTCTATTTCACTTGCTGCAGAGTACTCACCAAAAATTCGCTTTAACTGTATTTCACCAAGTTTAATAAAATCGAAAATGTCATCATTTATTACTGACAGTAGTCAAATGACCAATGCTATTGCTAAACTTCATCCTATGGGAAGAATTGGTGTTGGAAATGATGCAGGATCACTTGCTTCTTTTTTACTGAGCTCAGAATCAAGCTGGATTACTGGTCAAAACTTTAATGTTGATGGTGGAAGATCAAATATCAATACTAGATAAAACTATCTTGAATTACTGATGAATGCTCTTGTCCTATTAGGTAATCAATTATTTGATAACAAGTTCATCAATAAATTTAAAAATAGTCACTTAATTTACATGGCTGAAGACATAAGTCTTTGCACCTATGTCAAACATCATAAACAAAAAATTTATTATTTTCTTGCTTCTATGAGAGAGTATAGGGATTTACTCAATAAAAAGGGTTATAAATTATTTTATTCTGAATTAAAAGACTCTGTCAAAACTAAAAGTTACTTTGATAATTTGTTAAAATTTATAAAAAAAAATAATATTTATGAAATAAGCGTATTTGAAATTGAGGATAAACTATTTGAAAGCAATTTTTTAAAATTTTTAAACAATAATAAAATTAAATGTGAATTTTTAAATTCTCCCATGTTTCTCACAACAAGAAATGAATTTCAAAGTCTATTTAAAAATAAAAAACCTTTGATGACTACTTTTTATCAATATCAAAGAAAAAAATTAGCTATTTTAATGGATAATGATAAACCACTTGGTGGTCAGTGGAGTTTTGATAAAGAAAATAGAAAGAGAGTGCCAAAAGAATATGAGTCACCAAGAATAAATACTTATAAATCCAAATACTTTGAAGAAATATCAAATATTATAGATAAGTATTTCAGCAATCACTTTGGAATAATAAGTAAAAATTCCATATTTCCATTTAACAGAAAAGATTCTTTATTAGAATTAGATTTTTTTTTAACAACCAAGCTAGATAATTTTGGTCATTATGAAGATTTCATTCAAGATGATCAAAGTCCTATTAACCATAGTCTTCTTAGTGCTCCACTTAATTTAGGCCTTATAACTCCTTATGATATCACTAGTAGTGTAGATAATATCGATATATACAAAGTTGGTCTCAATAATTTAGAAGGATATGTAAGGCAAGTAATTGGTTGGAGAGAGTTTATAAGGGGTGTTAATCAAATATATTCAGAAAACATGCTAAAAAGCAATTTCTTCAAAAACAATAGGTCTCTGACAAAAGATTGGTATGAAGGGACAACTTCTATAAAAATTTTTGATGACTTAGTTAATAATTTAAAAAAGAGAGGTTACTCTCATCATATACCAAGATTAATGGTCGCCTCAAATCTTATGAATTTAACAGGAATAAAGCCTATTGAGGTCTATAAATGGTTTATGACTACATATATTGACTCCTCTGATTGGGTAATGATTCCAAATGTTTTTGGAATGGGTCTTTATAGTGACGGGGGTATATTTGCGTCTAAACCCTACATATGTGGTTCTAACTATCTATTAAAAATGAGTAATTATAAAAAAGGGGTTTGGGCTGATATAGTAGATGGACTGTATTGGAATTTTATAAAAAAAAATGAGAATTTTTTCAAAAAAAACCCTAGACTATCAATGATGAGTATAGCACTAAATAGAATGTCTGATTCAAAGCTTAAAGCTCATATTACTAATGCTGAGAAATTTATTAATGAATATTCAAACTAATATGATTTTAATTACAGGGGCTACCAGTGGAATTGGACTATCTCTAACTAAAGAATACCTAGCCAATGGATGGACAGTGATAGGATTAGGTAGGAATATAGGTAAACTTCAAAAACTTCAAAAACAATACCCCGGTACATTAGTTATTGCAAAATGTGACTTAAGATCCAAAGAAAGCATTAAAAATACTTTTGAAGCTATTTTATCTAAATTTAAATTGTTAAATCATTTTATTTTTAATGCTGGGATTTATACAACTCATAATTTTGATGAACTGTCAGAAGAAGTAGTTGAGGAAACAATGAACGTAAATTTAATATCAATTTACAGATGCTTATTACACATTAGAGACAGGATAAAAGAACCATCTAAGAGCCTAATAGCTATTGTATCTTCTGTAGCTGGATATAGAGGTTTACCTAAATCAATTGTTTACGGTCCAACTAAAGCCGCGCTAATAAATCTTGCGGAAAGCTTAAAAATAGAAACATTAAAATATAATGTAAATGTAAAGCTAATTTGTCCAGGTTTTGTAGATACACCAGCCACAAAGGTAAATAGCTTTAAAATGCCATACCTAATTTCCAGTGAAAAAGCTTCAAAAATCATTATTAATAAAATAAATAAAAAAGGATTTGAAATTAGTTTTCCTTTTCCTTTTAACTTTATCATGAAGTTTGCTAGAATTATTCCATATGGGTATTACTTTAAAAAAACTTCAAAATTAGTAGATAAGTAAAATAATTAATGGTCACAAAAAAAAATAATAAATCTTTAGTTTCTATTATTATGGGAAGTCAATCGGATTGGGCTCTATTAAAACACACATCTAAGATTTTAAAATCACTAAAAATTAAACATACATCAGTTATAATTTCTGCACATAGAACTCCTAAAAGACTTTATGAGTATGCAACTTCAGCTCATTTACAGGGAATTAAAGTTATTATAGCTGGAGCTGGGGGTGCTGCCCACCTACCAGGAATGGTTGCATCACTAACACATATTCCTGTCTTAGGAGTTCCTGTTGAAACCAAATCTTTAAAAGGATTAGATAGTCTTTTATCTATTGCTCAAATGCCTTTTGGAATACCTGTTGGTTCTCTTGCTATTGGGGAAAGTGGAGCTAAAAATGCAGCTTTAATGGCTGCTTCCATTATATCTTTAGAAGATAAAAAATTATCTAAAAGACTTATTGATTGGAGAAATAAGCAAACAAAGTTGGTTTCTAAAAAACCAAAATAATAATTATGATATTGGGTATTTTAGGTGGCGGACAGCTCGGTATGCTTTTATGTCAAGCTGCAAATAAAATTGGTATTGATACTTTTATTTATACAGATAGCTATGACTCTCCAGCAACTAATTATTCAAAATTATCTATTATTCAGCCATATGATAATAAGGATAGTCTTAATGACTTTATTCAAAATTGCGACGTGATAACTTTTGAATTTGAAAATATACCTTATGAAACTTTAGATTATATAATTAAATCAAAACCTGTTTTCCCTAATCCTGGGATCAATAAGATTATTCAAGACAGGCTCTTAGAAAAAGATTTTATCAATAGCTTAAATATTCAAACTACTAAATATATAGATGTAAATAGTGTAAAAGAGATTCCAGAAAATATTTTTCCTAGCATGTTAAAAACTAGAAGAATGGGTTATGATGGTAAGGGTCAATCAGTGATTAATTCTTTAAAAGAATTATCTTTGATTAATTTAAACATACCTCTTATTTTAGAAAAAAAAATAAATCTACTAAAAGAATTTTCCATAATTGTTACACGTTACCAAAATGGACAAGTTTTTACTTATGAGCCAATTGAAAATATTCATAAAAATCAAATCTTACATACATCAAAGATACCTTGCTCTATTGAAAAAAACATTTCTAATTTAGCTTTAGATCAATCAATCAATATCGCAAATAACTTGGATTATATTGGAACGATGTGTGTAGAATTTTTTTTAGATAAAGAATCAAATCTTTATGTAAATGAAGTTGCACCAAGGGTTCATAATTCAGGTCATTTAACCATAGAGTCTTATAATTGTAGCCAATTTGAATCTCATATAAGAGCTGTTTGTAATATAGAATCTAAAAAACCAATCAAAATAAATAATTCAGAAATGTTGAATCTAATTGGCGACGATATCAAAGATTACAGAGATAAAAAAATTACAAAAGGACATTACTTCTATGACTATGAAAAAAAGTCAATAATGGATGGAAGAAAAATGGGTCATATAACAAAGATTATTTAATTTCGTAACCTAATGTTTCAGGATCATCATCAACTAGTTGATCAGGAAATCCCTTGGCTCTAAAATTAATATTACATGCATCTTCTAATCTTTTAACAATCATTGTTGACCATGCCTCTGGACCATACTTATCTCTACCTTCTTGAAAAATCTTTATTAAAAGTGGGGATATTTCCAATGGTGCCTTAAGTTCTTCAGAAAAACTATTAAAGATGCCTATGTCTTTTAAGACTAAATCCATAGTAAAATTCACATCATAACTTCCACTCAAAATAACCTGTGTCTCGGTTTCGTTCACAAAAGAATTTCCAGATGATATCTTTATTGCTTTATAAGTAGTTTTCATATCCAATCCTGCTAATTTACAAACTGTTAAAGCCTCACCTAAACTAACTAAATTTACTGAAGCTAAATAGTTTGTCATAACTTTTAATATTGAGGCCGATCCTAATCTTCCAGTATGCAAAATTCTCCTACCCATAAAAGATAAGTATGGTAAAACTAATTTAAAAACATCATAGTCTCCTCCAGCGAAGATTGAAATATTACCTGTGTCAGCTCTATGACAACCTCCAGATACAGGACAATCAAGAATTTTAGATCCCTTACCTTGAATTAATCTTCCTAATCTAAGTACTTCTTTTTCATTTGTGGTGCTCATCTCCAACCAAATCTTATTTGATCCAATACCATTTAAAATACCTTCTTTGGATTCTAGTACTTCAGCGCTAATTTTTGGTGAAGGAAGACAGGTAATTATGCAATCAACTTTTTCAGATAATTGCTTAGGACTAGATACAACTCTAGCTCCTTTATTTGATAACTTAGTTAAAGCTTCTTTATTTATATCATAAACGCTTAGATCAACTTTATTTCGAAGCAAGCTCCCAGCTAACTTACCACCAACATTACCTAATCCTATAAATCCTATTTTCATAAATTGCTCCTAATTTCAATTAAATAAAATATAAATATAAATTTTAAAATGAGAATAAAAAATGCATCTCAATATCTTGAATTCATTAATTTAATACATAAATTTATAGTATGATCAATTCTATATCCTGGACATGCAAGCATACTTGGCCAAAAGCCATAAAAAATACATTTTGGTGTCTTGTCGGTTGTTCTATAGGAGACATAGGAACTATACTTTGGTTTCAATTAAATAATATTAATTTTCCTGTAATTGGAATTATGTTTTTAGCCATAATCAACGGTATTATTACAAGCATTATACTTGAAACTATTATTTTAATTAAACAAATGGATATAAAGAATGCATTTAAAACCGCAGTTGGAATGAGCTTAATATCAATGATTGCGATGGAGGTATCAATGAATGCAATTGATATAATACTTACTGGAGGAGCTATTATTAACATATGGGTGATACCCATTATGCTGATATTTGGTTTCTTAACTCCTCTTCCCTATAATTATTGGAGATTAAAAAAATATAATATTAGTTGTCACTAAAATATTAGAAATATAGTAATAATAATTAAAAAAATAACTGAAACAGGCCAGTTAATTTTTGAAAAAAAATATTTCAAAAAATTCAGATTTTAGACCAATAATCCTTAAAATGGTTATAATGGCATAGAAAATCATCTCCACATTTTGATAATTTTTGAAATTTATAATTTTTAATCTTTTTAAAAGAAATTTCTTTTTTTAAAAAATCTAAACCATAATGGGTATTACCATTTAAAGATAAAAATTTGTTTAAATTTTTAGTTTTTTTATTTAGCGAAAAAAACTCAATAATATTAGAAATACTATATTTAGTAGAATATACACCAGCACAACATTCATTATTAAATTTTAATTTTTTATAATGTGGTGCAGAGTCAGAGCCAAAGAAAAAATTTTTATGTCCTGATAAGGCAATTTTTTGAAGAGAAATTTGATGATTTCTATTTTTAATAATAGGTTTACAAAAAAGCTCAGGTTTAAGACTATCTCCCAAAAAAGAATTTGTATTTTCTAATAAATGATGAGTTGTTATTGAAGCAGAAATATTTTTATTTTCTTTAACATAATCAACTGCATCTTTTGTTGTTATATGCTCCAATGTTATTTTAAGATTTGGGAAATGTTTTCGGAGCCAACTTAGTTCCTTTTCTAAAAATTTTTTTTCCCTATCAAATGGGTCATCTTGATATGAAATACTCTCTCCATGCAAACATAAAGGAATATTGTGTTTTTCAAGAATGTAAAAATATTTAGTTAAATCTTTAATATCACTAAACCCTGTTTTGGAATTAGTAGTAGCATTTTTTGGATAAAGTTTTGCTGCAAAAAATAATTTATTTTTATAGCAATTTACAATCTCTTTTGTAGACCATTCAGAATTAAGGTAAATAGTGAAGAAGATTTTAATTTTATTTTTATTAATGCTTTCAATTTGATTTCTATAGGAAATTAATCTTTTCGAATTAGTAATCGGTTTTTTTAAATTAGGCATTACTAAAATCTTTTGAAAATAAGCTATGTTTTCTTTTAGTGCTTGATTTAGAATTTCACCTTCACGCAAATGAACATGAAAATCTGACGGTTTATAAATACTAATCATTTAAAATTTTTTTTATTTCCATTAGAACATTATCATATGAAATATCATTCATTAAATTTTTCTTATAATTATTGAGATTTGAAATATTGCTAGTTAATTCTTCATAGCTTTTTTTGGACCTAATTAATTTTGAATTTTTTGATAATTTTGGGAAATAAATATTATCATTTGTCGGTCCAAATAAGCAAATAGAGGGTGTATTGGCTAAAGAAGCTAAATGCATCATACCTGAGTCATTTCCTATAAAAATTTTAGATTTCTTTAGTAATGCATAATCATCTAATAAATGAGAACTACCACAGTAATTAATAATTTTATTATTAACATTTAATATTTCATTAAAACGTCTTGAATCTTTTAAAGAACCAAGTACAAAAATTTTTTGAATACCCATTTCAACTAGATCCTGACAACATCGATTAAAGTAATCTATGGGCCATTCTTTTGGATACCAATTAGCAAATGGAGATATACAGGCATAATTATTATAATTAGTATTGTTTAGTCTTTCTTCATTTATCATTAATCTCATATCTTGATCTATATTAGTTTGAAATTTTTTTTGAATTTGTTCATAAATATTTTCTTTTTTTTTCATCTTGAAAATTTGGTACTTTTTAGTTTTTAAAAAAAAACTAATAGTTGAAGATCTAAAATCTATAGTTTCATCAAAATGAAAGTTAAATAATTTTGTATAAAGTTTAAGCCAATGAAAATTGAATTTTTCTTTGTTAAATGAAATTCGTTTAATTATTTGATTATAATCATCATATAGAGGCATAGCCAAAGACCCCGACACCAGTGTTATATTTATATTAGGGTTTTCTCTAATATATTTATTTAAAACTTGTATATTTATTAAGGAGTCACCTAGTCTATTTGATGATATAAATAGTAAATTCATAAATTATAGTTATTAATAAT
>PAHR01000033.1 GCA_002705265.1 Pelagibacteraceae bacterium
AGCTGGAGTTTCCTTGGCTTCTTCTTTAGCTGCTTCAGGAGCTGCTTCAGGAGCTGGAGTTTCCTTGGCTTCTTCCTCAGCTTTTAAAGCCGCTTCTTCTTTTTGCTTCATTCTCTCTTGAGCTTTTGCTTTAGGGAGATGTTTTTTTGTTTTTTCAGTAATTTTTGGAGCATCAGTTAACCCATGTTCAGACAAAAATTTCTGAACTCTTTCAGTAGGTTGTGCTCCGACTTTTAACCAATATTCAACTCGCTCCTTACTAAAAATTAACCTTTCCTTGTGATCTTTAGGAAGCATTGGATTAAAATTACCTACTTTTTCAATGAAATTTCCATCTCTAGGTGCTCTTTCATCAGCGATAACAATTCTATAAAATGGCTTTTTTTTTGTACCACCTCTTGCTAGTCTTATTTTTGTTGCCATGGTTTCTCCTTTCTAAGATTTAGTCCATAGTTGGCATATCGCCTCCACCAAAAATATTTTTAAGCTTGTTGGCGAAGCCGGGTTTTTGTGCTTGTTTCATGAATTTTTTTGTCTGTTCATATTGTTTGATCAGCCTATTAACTTCATGAACTTGTCTTCCAGATCCTGCAGCAATTCTTTTTTTACGTGATGCTTTTAATATATCAGGATCAAGTTTTTCTTCTTTTGTCATAGATCTTATGATTGCAATTTGATGGTCAATTGTTTTTTCATCAATATTGCTTTTTTCAACCATATCCTTAACTTTTGAAATGCCGGGTAGATATGACATTACTCCGGACATGCCTCCCATTTTTTTCATTTGTAAAAATTGTTTTAGTAAATCATTAAAACTAAATTGGCCACTCATCATTTTTGCCTGCATGTTCTCCATATCTTTGGAGTTGAATTCTTGCTGAGCTTTTTCTACCAAAGAAACAACATCGCCCATGCCTAATATTCTTGAGGCAATTCTCTCAGGATAAAAAACTTTAAAATCATTTACTTTTTCTCCAGATCCAAAAAAACGTATTGGAAGACCTGTTTGATACTTTGCTGATAATGCAACGCCTCCTCTTGGGTCTGCATCTAGTCTTGTTAATATAAATCCTGTTAATGGAGCAGTTGAATGAAAGCTGTCCACAACTTCTAAAGCCTGTTGGCCCATCATAGCATCAAGTACAAGTAAATTTTCTTGTGGTGTTACAATGCTGTAAATAGTTTTTAGTTCGTCTAGTAACTCTTGGTCTGTACTAATTCTGCCAGATGTATCAATAATCAATATGTCAGATAGTTGTTTATTCGCAAATTCTAAAGCATTATTTACAATATTTTTTACATCGTTATCTATTGGTTCAATAAAATTGAAATTATTTTCTTTGGAAAGAGTTCTAAGCTGATCGATAGCGGCTGGTCTTCTTAGATCGGTTGAAACAAGTGAAACGCTTTTTTTTAAAGTATGTTGGCAGTAAAAAGCAAGCTTTGCAACTGTTGTAGTTTTTCCTGCACCTTGAAGACCACACAAAAGAAATACAGCCGGTTTGCTTTTAAGATTAAGCTCTTGATTGTCATTTCCAAGTATAGCTGTTAATTCATCACTAACAATTTTGACAATTTGTTGACCTGGCTGAACACTTTCTATAATTTTTTGACCTATAGCTTTTTGTTCAATAGTAGAAACCAAGTCTTTGGCAACTTTTAATGATACGTCTGCCTCTAGTAAAGCTACTCTGACTTCTCTTAAGGTTAATGAGAGGTCTTTTTCAGTAATAGCTCCTTTATTTGATAGGGATTTAAATATCCCTGATAATTTGTTTGTTATATTATCTAGCATTTTAAAATAAAAAAAGGATCGGTGGATGAAACTCATCGACCGACCATATTTTTTCTTTATTAGTGAGTGATTTTATATCACTATAGGCTCGAAATGAGAATACCTTTTATTAAGGCCCAAGGCGCAGGCAATGATTTTATAATAATCGACAAATATGTTGGAAAAATTGAGAAATCTAAGTCTTTAATTAAATCCTTATGTAGTCGTAAGCAAGGAATTGGCTGCGATCAACTTATTCTTATCAAAAAGAAGACCTCTTTTTATGAAATTGTATATTTTAACTCTGATGGATCTAAGGCACAGAATTGCGGAAATGGACTAAGATGTGTTTATAAATATCTTGTTGAAAATAAAAAGAAAAAAAACCCTATTATTAAAACTAAAAATTTTACTCACCAAGGTAGAAAAATTAAAAAACTATATGAAATCAATGTGGGCGATGTTTCAGTTGATTGGAATTTAATTCCATTAACAAAAAATATTAATACACAAGACATTAAGTTTAAGAATATTAAAATTCCAGGATTAATTAGGATCATGTCAGCCACTATTGGAAATCCACACTGCATAGTTTTAGTTAAAAAATTAAATAATATAAAAATAGCTGACCTTGGCCCAAAACTACAAAGACATGTCCTATTTAAAAACCAAGCTAATATAACATTTGTTGAAAAAAACTCTGATTCAAAAATTACAGTTGAATTTTGGGAAAGAGGAGTGGGGCATACACTTGCTTGTGGATCTGGAACTTGCGCAACAGCATACGTTTTATATAAAAATCGGTATACAAAAAATAAATTAGAAATTAAAACAGAAACTTCAAAACTTTACACTTCAATAAAAAATAAGTCTGTACTTTTAGCTGGGCCAGCTGAATTAGTTTTTCAGGGAGTAATTAAAATTAATGAATAAAGTTATTAGCTTTGGTTGTCGTTTAAATCATTTTGAAGGTAAGGAAATAAATCATTTAATATCAAAAAAAAATGATGTGGTTGTAATTAACTCATGTGCAGTTACAAATGAAGCTGAGAGAAGAGTCAGGCAAGCTATACGTAAGGCAAAAAAAGAAAATCCAAATAAAAAAATAATTGTGACAGGATGTGGAGCGCAAATAAATCCTGATCAGTTTCTCAAAATGAATGAAGTTAGTAGTGTAGTTGATAACGTTAATAAATTGAAAAAATCAACTTGGGAAAACCAAGACAGTAGTCCTTCTATTCTCAATATATTTGAAGATCCTCAAGATGAATTACCTTCATATGATTATGATGGTATGAATGTCAGAGAAAATCTAGTTATTCAGCAAGGTTGTAATCATCGCTGTACTTTTTGCGTTATTCCGTATGGCAGAGGAAACAATAGGAGTTTTGATCCAAGTTACATAATAGATCAAGCAAATAAATTAGTAAAAAAAGGAGTTCAAGAAATTACATTAACTGGTGTGGATATATCAGATTACGGATCTGACTTTAAAGAACATTATTGTATGAGCCAACTTGCACTTAAAATACTTAATAAAACTAAAATTAAAAGATTAAGACTATCATCCATTGATTGTGTTGAGCTTGATCCTCATTTTTTCGATCTTTTACAAAACTCAAGACTGATGCCTCATTTACATTTGAGCCTTCAATCTGGTGATGATTTAATTCTAAAGAGAATGAAGAGGAGGCATTTATCTAAAGATATTTTTAAATTTATTCAAAAATGTAAGAGTGTTAGACCAGACATAACATTTGGGGCAGATATTATAGCTGGATTTCCCACTGAAACTGAAAAAATGTTTTCTAATACTTGTGAACTATTAAAAAAATGTAACATCACTCATCTACATATTTTTCCTTTCTCTCCTAAAAAAAACACACCAGCTTCAAAAATGCCTCAACTTTCAAAATCAGTTATTAAAAATAGAGCAAAAATTCTTAGAAAATTAGGAAATGATTTAATGGAAAAACTTGAAGCCGCTCAATCTAAGCCGAGAAAAATTTTAGTAGAAGAAAAAATTATGGAGCATTGTATTGGTTATGATCAAAATTATATTAAACATCAGGTTCCTGCCTTTGGTATCCCTATTGGTGAAATTATAACAGTTTAATGTTTTTTAAAAAATTCTTTGGAAAAAAATATGAAGTATCTGAATTAGAAGATACCTTATACGAAAACGGTGTGGAGCCTAAGTTCGCAGATATAATTGTAGAGTCATTATCAAAAAAAACTAAAGGGAATGATGTTAGGATTGAATTAAAAAAAAACATTAAAGAAAATATTAATATTAAAAACTTTGATGCATGGGATTTTTCAGATAAAAGTTTGTACTTAATTATAGGCAATAATGGCTCTGGAAAAACAACATTTATTGGCAAATTTTTGAATTTTTTAAATAAAAAAAAACTTAATCCTTCTGTTATAGCTGCTGATACATTTAGGGCAGCAGCAATGGAACAGTTAGAGCATTTTGCTACTAAGCTTTCGGTCAAATTTTACAAAGGATTAGATAAAGAAGATCCTGCTGCTGTTGTTTTTAAAGGAATACAAATCCTTAAAAACCAAAATTCTACTATTGTTATTGATACCTCTGGAAGGCAACACAATAATAAAAACCTTATGGATGAATTAAAAAAAATATCTAATGCGATTATGAAGGGAGATCATGATTTTAAAAAAATTAAAACTTTATTAACTCTTGATGCAAATATTGGTCTTGCCTCTAAACAAATAATTCAAGGTTTCAAAGACTATATTTCAATTGATGGATTGGTAATTAATAAAGTTGACTCTAACTCAAAGTATGGGGCTCTTCTTACAATTATAAATGATTTTGACATTCCAATAATTTTTGAAGGATATGGAGAAGATGTAGAAGATTTAAGAATGTTTGAATTTGATAAATACTTAGATAGATTAATTTAGTATGAAACAAATACTTGAATTTTTTCCTTTAATTGTATTTTTTGCCGTTTATTACAAATCAGATAAAGACTTATACATAAGTATAGCTGCCGTAATAGTAGCAACTTTAATATCGCTCGTAGCTATTTATATTAAAGAAAGAAAAGTATCAACGATGATGCTCGTAAGTACTGTGATACTTGTGATTTTTGGTGGGCTTAGTTTATTTTTTAAAAATGAAATATTTTTTAAAATGAAGCCAACAATTATTAATGCTCTTTTTGCAGCTATTTTGATAATTAGCACATATCTTAAAAAACCAATTCTTAAAATACTTTTAAATTCATCAATAAAATTGAGTGACCAGGGTTGGTCCTCTTTAAATAAAATGTGGACAGGTTATTTTATTTTCTTAGCAATTCTTAATGAAATTGTTTGGAGAACACAAACAACAGATGTGTGGGTAAATTTTAAAGTATTTGGAATTATGGGAATAACCCTGGCTTTTACTATTATTCAAATACCAATTTTGAAAAAACATTTTACTGAGTAACTAAGGCGTTAACTCCTGGTAATTGTTTATTTTCTAATGCTTCTAAAAAAGCACCTCCAGCTGTAGATACAAAAAAATACTTATCAAATGATTGGTTTGCTATACTGAGCGCAAGAAGCGTGTCTCCTCCTCCAATAATTACTTTAGATTTTGCTTTTGCCAGATAAATTGCGATGGAAGTTGATCCATTAGAAAATTTCTTATTTTCAATAATTCCAAGAGGTCCATTCCATAATACTAGTTCTGATTCATCGATAATTTTTTGGATTTTGCTGATAGTTTGTGATCCAATATCAAAAATTTTAAAATTATTTTTAACAGATATATTACTAATTTGAACTTCTTCTGTTGAATCCAGAATTACATCTTCAGGAAGATGTATTTGGCAGTTATTATTTTTTGCCTCATCAATAATATTAAAGATTTTATCATCAACTTTTTCTTCTATTAAAGAATCACTAATATTTATATTTTTATATTTTAAAAAATTGTTTGCCATTGCTCCTCCTATTACTAGATTGCTACAAGACCTTACCAGTGATAACAAGGTTTCAATTTTTGTTGATACTTTGGATCCACCTATAATAGCAAGTGTTTTCATTGAGGATTGTTTGATTGTATCAATGACTTCAAGTTCTTTAAAAAAATTTATTCCAGGACATGATAAAATATTTCTTGCCATTTGATCTACTGAAGCATGAGATCTGTGTGAAGCAGAAAAAGCTTCATTAATATAAAGATCAAAGCTATTTGTTATAGTTAAACTAAAGTGTATATCATTTTTTTTTTCTCCTTTAAAAAACCTGATGTTTTCGAGAATAGAAATATCATTTTCAGTTTCATGAAATTTTAAAAGTCCATTTGAATTAAATTCTTGATAAGATATAAAATTAATTTTTTGATTTAATAGTTTTGAAATTTGATCAATAATTTTTTCTATAGAGTAAGCTTCTTCATATCTATTATCTGGTCTACCTAGATGGGTTAGTAAAAGAATTTTACAATTTTTGGATAATAGGTATTCTATTGTTTTTTTTGATCTCAAAATTCTTGTATAATCTTGAATTATAAAATCATTTCCAATTGGAACATTATAATCGACTCGGACTAGAGTATTTTTTATTTTTTGAAAGTCGATTTCATTTAAATTTTTCATAAATTACCCACATATTTAATATTTTTTTACCTTTATTGATACTACTATATATAGTATAAATTTATGTATAAATTAACTATATAAGGTAGGTATATATGTCTTGGGATACACAAAAAATCGAAAACTTGAGGAAACTTTGGGATGATGGTGTTGCTACAAGCCAAATTGGCCTACAGCTTGGATTTACAAAAAATGCGGTAATTGGCAAGGCTTTTAGACTAGGATTAGAAAGAAGACAAAACTCTAGAAAAAAATCGGCCTCAAATAGCCTTTCTTCTACTATATATAGGGATACAAAGCCAGGCGCATCAATGACAACGAATAATGTCTCAAAACAATCAACAACTAAAAAAAGAGAAAAATTTACATTAAAGAAGAGCATTGTTGGCTCAGGCAATTTTAATAAATGCCAATGGCCAATTGGAGATCCTTTGAAAAGTGGTTTTCATTTTTGTGAAGCAAGAAATATACCAACGAAACCTTATTGCATTGAGCATTATAAAGAAGCTTATAATGTTGATGAAAAATATCTTGATAAACTTTTAGATTTTCTAGGTGACAAATCTAAAAATTAATTTTGACTATAGTAATTACAAATATTAAAAAATAAAAAAGATTTTGGCGCACTCGACAGGAATCGAACCTGTGACCCCCAGATTAGGAATCCGTGTCCCGTGGCTAGATTGAAGCACATATACGGAATTACGAAAAAAATCATTCATTAAGTAGAAAAAATAAGACTCTTAAGTAATAAATAAGTTTTTATTGTATAAAGGCTTTTTTTCTCTAATGTTCTTAAAATGAGAATATTTCATAGCTCAAGAGCAGTATTAGCATTAAACGGTATTATAATGATTATAATAGGCTTAACTTTTTTTATTTTTCCTGAAAAAATTACAATCATTATGTTTCCTAAAATAATTTCAAATCCAGAAGCGATAAAGACTGGAGTTGTATTGAGGTATTTAATGGGAGCAGGCCAATTGTGTATTGGAATAATTTTATATTTAGCTCGAATATCTATTAAATCGGGAGCTCAAAGACTTTTACTGGGATCAGGAATAGGATTTATGATAATATTTGCAACAGCAATACTCATAATCATTAAATATGATGCGGATATTCCTATAATAGCTTTATCTATTTATCCATTATTAGCTATCTTATCTTTATATGTTTCAACTAGAAAATATCAAGAATAATTAATCACTCACTTTCTGCAAGTGTAGTGATCCGTAAGTGATACAAACCGAAATTTTTTTTTGTATCACTCGAAAAAAGCCAGGGTTTAATTGGCGCACTCGACAGGAATCGAACCTGTGACCCCCAGATTAGGAATCTGGTGCTCTATCCTACTGAGCTACGAGTGCATTCTTATAATTATGTATTTTTAATATAGAATGATTATATTTTAATTATGGACACTAACCTAAATGATTTTTTATTTAACCAAGCTGTAAGCTATTTGGGTCGCTATCCTTCAACAAAAAGAAAATTAAAAATTCATTTAAAAAAAAGAATGAAAAGTAAGAGATATATTTCTAAACTTAAAATAGATAAAAATTTAAATTTAGAAGAACTGCTCGATACAATTATAGAAAAACTAGTTGAACTAAAAATTCTTAATGAATTAAATTATATGGAATCTCTTTTTAATCATTTTACTAGATCGTTGTTTCCATTAAAAAAAATGAATCAAAAATTTTATGCTCAAGGATTTGAGATTAAAGATATAGAAAATTTTTTAGATAAAAAAGTTATTGAAGAACCCGAATTAGAATTAAGAATCTTAGAAAATTATGTTAAGAAAAAAAAACTAAAAACTTCTGACCTATTAATTTTTAAAAAGAAAGTTTATTCTCAAGGATTTAAAGACGATACAATTAATAATTACTTGAAAGACTGATTATTTTTTTTCTTGAGGTTCGATAGTCTTAGTATCTGTTGCTTCAGTTACAGGTGCTTCATCGGATCCTTCGACTTTTTTAGCTTTTTTAACAATAATTTGTTTTCCGCGATACATTCCTGTACTTAAATCAATATGGTGAGGTCTTCTTAATTCGCCTGATTTTTTATCTTCAACAAAAGATTGAGATATAGCTCTATCATGAGCTCTTCGCATATTCCTTCTTGAAGGTGATACTTTTTGTTTTGGTACAGCCATAATGAAGCGATAACATAATAAAAATTTGCGGAAATTACAATAATAATGTATATAAACCAATTAATGTCAGAAGAAGTATTAGATTTAGGTCATAAAAGAGTATGTCCTTTGTGTTCAGCAAAATACTACGACTTTTATCAAGACGAGCTTGAATGCCCATCTTGTGGGAAAACTATTCAAGCATCTAACATTAATAAACCAAAAAGAGGTAGAAAAGCTGGGATAGTTGCCATACCTTCACAAAAAGTAAAAGAAAATGATGACCTAAAAGATTTAATAGAAGATACACCCGAAGAGGATAGTGCTTCAAGTGAAGAAGAAAATTTGAGTGAAGATATAAGCATTGATATTTCTTCAAACAAAGAACCTGAAGAAACTAGTTAATAAATTATATAAAAAAATTTACCTTTTATTTAAAATTTCAAGTATTTTTTTTGATGCTTCATCAAATTTTATAGAAGATGATATAGCAAATTCCCTTGTATATCTCTCAAAAGCAACTTGAAACATTTGTCTTTCACTGTAAGACTGTTCCGTTTGATCATCTTTTCTAAAGAGATCTCTAACTACATCTGATAATAATTTAATATTACCTGAATTAATTTTTTGGTCATACTCCTGAGCTCTTCTGCTCCACATAGCTTTTTTAATTTTTGGTTTTCGTTTAAGATTTGAGAGGGTTCTTGTCATGGTAGATTTAGTTGTAATGTCTCTTAATCCAATTAATTTAGCTTTACTAAAAGGCACTCTAATTGTTAATTTGTCTTGAAAAAATTGTATTACATATAGTTGTTCTTCTAATAAATCATATTGAAATTTTTCTATAGTAAGGATTCTACCTACACCATGTGTGGGATAAACAATATTATCTCCTGGTTTAAATTCTTGTAGAGCTAAAACTTTTTTTATTTTTGGAGGTTTTGGAACTACTATTTTTTTTATAATTTTCTTTTTTACAATTTTCTTTAATGGTTTTTTTTTCACTATTTTTTTTGCGGGTTTTTTATCTAAATTTTTTGAGGTCTTTTTAGTTGTTTTTTTTACATTTTTTTTTGTAACTTTTTTTGTTTTTTTCTTAATCATTTTTCTCCACCCTTTTCACTAAAATGTTTTTCAAATTTATTTGGAACTTTTTCCCAATCTTTAGCATCTGCCGGCGCTTCTTTTTTTTCTTTTATATTTGGCCAGATCTCAGAATATTTGGTATTGATCTCTAACCATTTTTCTGTTCCTTCAATAGTATCAGGTACTATTGCTTCTACAGGGCATTCTGGCTCACAAACACCACAGTCTATGCATTCATCTGGATTTATAACTAGCATATTTTCTCCCTCATAAAAACAATCAACGGGACAAACTTCAACACAATCAGTAAACTTGCATTTAATACATTTTTCATCTACTAGATATGTCATTTTTTACTTTATTTCTTATACTGATAAAATCATTATCTTCAATACCTAATAAAACTGCTATTTTTCTTACTATAGAAGTTTCAAAAATATCCTCTTCTTCATCTATAAGCAAAACCTGCCAACATATTAATATTAAATATTTTCTCTTTTCATAAGGCAAATGATTTTTTAATTGATAAGCTATATTGGTTAAATCAGGATTGAAATGATTTTCATTTTGAAGTTTTCTTAATTCCGATACATTAATATCTTTTCTTATATCAAAGTACTTTTCAATTAATTCAGATGTTAAGTTTATTTCCCTATCATCTATATTATGGTCAGCTACAATAATTTCATAAATTAAAAGATATAGATTTTTATTAATATAATTATCTTTTTTTATTTCTTCTTTACTTTCAAATAATTTTTTTAATTTACCTAGCATTGATTTTATTTAATTCATTAAAAGGATTATTAAAAAGAGGTTGTTTCTTGGTGTTTATTTTATTCAAAGGTTTTTTTGTTTTGTTTTTTTCTTTTTGTATTTTTATTTGTTTTTTTATAACTATTTGATCATTTTCACCAGTTTGAATAATTTGAAAGTTTCTTGACAGTAATATTTCTACTAATTTTTCTTTTTTAATTCCTAAAAGATTTGATAAATCAATGGGAAGGGCATAAGGACCTCGCATTTCTCTCTTAAAAAGACTTTTTTCAAATTCATTGAAAACATCTAATCTTATTAGGAAATTTAACTCCTTATAAAAACCTAAAAAACTATATAAGTCTTTGTTATTATTTTTATATATAATTGTTGCATTGCCATCCCTAGGAATATAGTTCTCTGAATTATATTTAGTCTCATTAAAAACACACCATAAATTAAACTTTAAAGTCATTAACTCAGGTCTTAGCAATTCTGTATTGTATATAATGTTTTTTCCTAGTCTAAAATTTAAAGAGTGTATTTTTTTTCTTTGGCTTTCATCAATTTTTTTAAAATCATCTAAAACACCTTTTTTGTAATAATTGAAATTATTTTCAATTAATTGGTACACAAAAGTTCTCTCTTCAGAGGATTTGTTAAACTCTTCGAGATTTGTTTTTAAATTAAGCTTGTTTTCAATATTAACAAAAATCCAGTTCTCAATTTTTGTATGTATTTTATCTATGTCATTGGCGCTTAGTAATTTTTCATCAACTAATAATTTGATAGATGGCTTAAATACAGTTTCTCCTTTAACAATCTTTGCAATTTTTTCCTCTCCCCACAAAATATGTAAGTTCTCAAAATTTCCGTATTTGTCTTCATTGGCGACGCACTTTATACTTTCTTCTGGAGCATCAATAAAAGATTTTGTATTCATTTGTATATTTAGAGAAATTTGCTCAATAATAATTTTTTTGTAATTTTCATTAAGTATATCCTTAAATTTATCATAAAAAACTAACCTAAACCCTATAAATCTTCCTATTATCTCGTCTTTTATATATATGTAGCCATTTGGGTCAATGTTTATATTTTTATAACTCAAATTTAAATTTTGAACGATGGCGCTCTGATTTTTATCA
Source organism: Pelagibacteraceae bacterium (assembly GCA_002705265.1). Taxonomy (GTDB): domain Bacteria; phylum Pseudomonadota; class Alphaproteobacteria; order HIMB59; family HIMB59; genus HIMB59. Next base: position 11,527 of record PAHR01000033.1, read on the forward strand.
ACAAATTTCTGCAATAAATTATTGTGAATTTCTTCTGAAAGTCTGTTTTCTATTTCTTCTACAACTTTTGTCCAGTGATTAGATTCAAGCCACTGATTATAGTTTGTAATATAAAGCCATGTTCTTGTTTCATTTAAATTATAAATTAAATCATTAATACTTCCTTTATAGTCTTCTAATTTTTTTATGTTACTGTTTAAAAAATTTTCTGAAAGCTTCCATCTATTCCTATGAAGTTCACCATAAATATTTGATAATAGAATTAGGTGTTTTTCATCAGATATATTTTGAAAGTCAGGTATTCTACAAACATCCCATAAAACTTCTAATTCTTTTGAATTAGTAATAACAAATTTTTTTTTATACTCACCTAAGAACTTCATTAAGAAGTTTTGATCAGAAGCATCTTTTTTCAAAACTAATTTTGAATTAGGGGGGTTTTTTCTTAGTGATCTAATTAAATCGTAAGGTGATTTAAAAATAAGTTTATGATTTCTCCAAAATATTTTCTTAAGAGGTTGAAATTTATTTGTTTGAATACTTTCTATCATACCTTTATTTTGAAACCTCGCTCCTAAAGTAGAACCAAAAAATCCTTGCTTGGTGTGCCTTCCTGCTCGACCGGCAATTTGAGCAATTTCCAAATCATTAAGGGGCCTAAGGTATTTTCCATCAAATTTCTCTAAACTTGAAAAATAGACTTGAGTGATATCTAAATTTAAACCCATTCCAATTGCATCTGTGGCTACAATATAATCAACGTCCCCATCTTCATATAGTTTTACTTGGGCATTCCTAGTTTTTGGGCTTAAGGCTCCAACAACTAAAGCAACTCCTCCCTTGAGGGTTCTCACTTGGTCAGCAATTTCATATAGATCAATTAAATTAAATGCTATGATTGCTGATCTTGGTTTAATATTTTGAATTTTTTTGTGAGTTATAAAATTTAATTGAGAAAACCTATTTTTAAATTTAATTTCTGCTTCGGGTAAAAGCTCTTTTATTAAATCTTCCATAACAGTCGATCCTAAAAAAATAGTTTTGAATTCACCCCTTACATATAAAAGTTTTTGTGTAAAAATATGCCCTCTCTCATAGTCAGAAGCTAATTGAATCTCATCAACACAAATAAACTCTAAGTCAACCTCTGGCATAGATTCGACAGTACAAAAAAAATATTTTGCATTTTTGGGAATAATTTTTTCTTCTCCAGTAATTAATGCAATTTGATCAATTGGATATTTTTTGCATGCTTTATCGTAGTTTTCACGTGCTAAAAGCCTTAAAGGGAAACCAAAAGCGCCATTTTTATACAAAAACATTTGATTAAAAGCATCAAAAGTTTTTCCGGTGTTAGTTGGGCCTAAAATTACTTCAATTAAACTCATTTATAAAAAAATAACACAACAAATAAGATGTTGACATAGTTAAATCTTTTTTTAATGTTTTTATTAGGTTGCGAATATTATAAATATTCGCATCATTACTAACTAGTTAGTATGATAAATAAGGAGGCTATTATGGCTGCAAAAAAAAGAAAAGCTGCACCTAAGAAAAAAAAGGCAGCTCCTAAGAAAAGGAAGGCTGCAAAAAAAGCAGCTCCTAAGAGACGTAAAGCTGCTAAGAAAAAAGCGGCTCCTAAGAAGAGAAAAGCTACTAAGAGAAAAGCTGCTAAGAAAAAAGCGGCTCCTAAGAGACGTAAGGCTGCTAAGAAAAAAGCAGCTCCTAAGAAACGTAAGGCTGCTAAGAAAAAAGCAGCTCCTAAGAGACGTAAGGCTGCTAAGAAAAGAAGAAGATAGTTTATTAACTTTTTATTCTTTAGAAGTTCATTTAAAAGCGGGTTATAATAACCCGCTTTTTTATGATTAAAATATCTGACCTATCATTTGCTCGAGGAAACCAATTAATATTAAAAAATATTAATATTGAAATTAGGCCTTCAGAAATTTTTTTAGTTAAAGGTGCTAATGGCAAGGGTAAAACCACACTTTTGTCTTGTATTGCAAATTTGCTTGAACCACTCTCAGGATCAATTACGTATTTTTCTGAAAAAATTGATAGTGCTATCACATCAAAAAATTTCACCTTTTGGGGAGAGGAAAATTATGGAATCGAAGATTTTAGTATTATTAAAAATATTCACTATTGGCTAAACGCTAATAACGCGTCTCCAAAAGAAGAAAATATAAAAAAAACAATATCTTATTTATATGGAAGTATTGATATTAAAAAAAAATTTTCTACTCTTTCATATGGGCAGAAAAGGAAAATAAAAATATTACTTTTAATGCTAATTGATAAACCAGTTTGGATATTAGACGATCCATATAATGGACTTGATGATGAAACAATTCACAGACTCAATGAAATTATTTTATTAAAAAGACGAGGGAATGGAATAATAATTATAGCAAGTCATCAACACCCAAAAATAGAGGGAGTGAAAGAATTTCAAATTTTATGATTAAGAATTTTTTTTTATTTTGTTTAAAGGAATGGCAGTTAATGACTTTAAAAAGTCTTCAATCCCTTGTTTTATTTAGCTTTATTATTATATCATCTACAATTTTTGGCTTAGCATTAAGATACATTCAGGTTGATTTAAAAATTTCAATGTCTGTTGTTTGGATAATTTTATTTTTAGTAGCAATGATTAAAGTTGAAAAAGTTTACCAGGAAGATTTTTCAGAACCAAAAATTCAGCAATATATAATGTCCTCATTGTCCTTAGAGGCTATTGTTTTTGTTAAAAATATATTTATTTATCTCAACTTATCTTTTTTCTTTTTTATTACTTCACCTTTTATTTTTCTTGCTCTATCATTAAATTTTGAACTATTTTTGTATGTTAATCTTCTTGCAACTCTTTCACTTTTAAGCATAGTTTTTATTTCTTCAATAACTGCTTCAATCACTAATTCTAAGAATAATAGGCATGCTATTATGAGCGTAATGACGCTTCCTTTATTTATTCCTATTTTAATTTTTACTATTAGTGCATTGGATATGGATTTAAAGAATATTAACTCATATGTTTTCTTTATAGCTTATTTCTTATTAAATCTTGCTTTTTCTCCTTTATTAACTAGTTTTGCTTTAAAAAAATTATCAATTTAATGCTTGTTATTAATCCAAATTCATTAAGTACCATTTTAAAATCATTAAATAAATTATTGTCGATATTAATTGTTTTATTATCAATATCTTCTCTGACTATAATATATTTTTTAGAAAATGATTATTATCAAGGTATTTCTTTTAAAATTATGTTTATACACGTTCCTGCAGCTTGGTTGTCTTTGTTGCTATTTGGCGTAATGGGGATAACAAGTATTATAGGACTAGTTTTTAAATCTCCTAATGCTCTAATTATTGCGAGATCCATTTCACCTGTAGGACTAATTATGAGTATAACAGTATTAATTACTGGTTCTATTTGGGGCTATTTAACTTGGGGAACTTTTTGGGTTTGGGACGCAAGATTAACTTCTATGCTAATATTGGCTTTTATATATTTTGGTCATAATCTATTATTAAATTCATTTGATCACTTTCAAAAATCAGATTTTGCAGCCGCAATATTGGCGATTATTGGATTAGTTAATCTTCCTATAGTAAAATTTTCTGTTGATTGGTGGACAACGCTCCATCAAGGAGCCAGTGTATTTAAAATAGGTGGGCCAAGCCTATCTGGAATATATTTAATAACCCTTTTTATTAGCTTTATTTGTATTTTATTAATATCTCTATTTTGGATTTTTAACATTCTGGTAACTACTAAAGATAAAAGAAAGCTAGAAAGAATGAGGTTATTTAATGAATAGCATATATTTAGTACTATTATGCTATGCTTTTTTTATTGGTATGTCTGCTGTGACAACGCTCATAGTACTACGAAATAAAAAAAATGTATTAAATCAGATAAGTGAGATCTCAAAAAATCAGTTCAAGAATAAAGAATAGATTAATATTTTTAATAATTATTTTCTCATGCTTTTCATCATCTATCTACTTAATTAGTTATGCACTAAAAGATAAGATCTCGTATTTTTACTCACCATCAGAAATAAAAGAACTAGAAATTGACTCAACACAAACTGTTAGAGTTGGCGGGTTGCTAAAAAAAGGATCTCTAAAAATTGAAAATAATATTTGGTTTTTTGATGTGGTAGATGAAAATGATAATAGCGTCAGTGTTGTATTTGATAAGACATTACCAAATCTCGTAAGAGAAAATAAAGGAATTATTGTTGAGGGTAAAATTATGAATAATATTTTAAACGCAAAAAATGTTTTAGCCAAACATGACGAAAACTACATGCCTCAGAGCGCAATCGATAAAATGAAAGATAAAGGGGTATGGAGAGGTGAATAATTGCTAAATTTTTTTGGTCAAGCTTCCATTTATTTAAACCTCTTATTAGTTCTATCATTTTTTTTTCTTTATAAGAAAAAATTTTGGTCATCTAATAAATATATTTTAATTACTATTAGTATTTCAGGATTTTTACCTTTTATAATTCTAGTAGTGGCTTTTTTAAAATCTGATTTTACAATTTTAAATGTCTTAACAAATTCATATATTAATGATCCTATTTTTTTTAAATTCGCATCTGCTTGGGGGAGTCATGAAGGTTCTATTTTATTATGGGTTTTTATAATAAATTTATTTTTACTGATTTATGTTATTCAAAAAAAATATGAAAAAGCAGTAATAAAAAATATTTTGCTTATTGAAATTGGATTTATAATATACACAATTCTAAGTTCAAATCCTTTTGTGTTTATATCTTCATCTTCAGACATACAAGGATTAGGTCTAAATCCTGTACTTCAAAATTTCCTGTTTGTAATTCATCCTCCGATTCTATTCCTAGGTTATATTTGTCTAATTATTCCTTTTAGTCTTGCCATATTTATTTTGTCTTATGAGGATTTTAATAAAAAATACTTTATTGAAATTATTAATTGGTCAAAGATTGCTTGGTTTTTTTTAACACTCGGAATTGTTCTAGGATCATATTGGGCTTATTCAGAATTAGGTTGGGGGGGATGGTGGTTCTGGGATCCCGTTGAAAATGTTTCTTTGATACCTTGGCTATTAATAACTGCTCTAATCCACTCAACAAATGTTTCCATAAAAAAAAATGAATTAAAAATTTGGTCTCTTAATTTATGTTTGTATGGATTTATTTCCTGTATTTTTGGGACTTTTTTGGTCAGATCAAATCTAATTATATCTGTTCACAGCTTTGCAAGCGATCCATTAAGAGGGTTTTATTTACTAGCAATAGTAGCATACTTATTATTTTATACTTTCTATTTAAATTTGAAGAGTATTAATCTTTTTAATCAAGATAGGTTTAACATTTTAAGTAGAGAAAGTTTTCTCTTGTTAAATAATATATTTTTCATTTCCGCTTCTTTGACAGTATTTATTGGAACTATTTATCCATTATTTTCAGAAATAGTTTATGGACAACAAATTTCAGTTGGTGCGCCTTACTATAATTTTACATTTAATATTTTATTAGCTCCTGCAGTTTTATTAATGGCCCTTGCACCTCAATTATCTTGGGGCAAGAATAAAATTAATAAGTTATCTCTTTTTAAGACTTTGGGGCTAAGCTTAGTATTAAGTATAGTAATTTTATTTTTTTTTAAAAATATTTACTTTTCTTTAGCGACTTTCATAGCATCTCCAATAATTTTAGTAAGTGTGTTTAGTTTTCAAAAAATAATCAAAGTTAAAAATATAAATTACTTTGGTCAATGGCTAGCTCATCTTAGTATTGCTTTTTTTATTTTAAGCGCGGTTTTTACTGAACAATTTGATAGAGATTTTAATGTTAAGTTTGATAAAACATCTGACACAACTCAAATAATTAATAATAATTTAATTATTACTATAAATAATATCAAAAACTATACTTTTAAAAATCATGATAAAATAATTGTAAATTTAACGATAAATAATTCCAATAAAATTATGGAACTTACACCATCTAAAAATATATATAAACCATCAGGTCAAATTACAACAGAAGTTTCTAAATCTAATTTTTATTTTGATCAATTTTATTCTACAATTAATAGTATTAAAGATGATGAAATTATTTTAAATATTGTACACAAACCTATGATAAATTTTTTATGGCTTTCAACAATATTACTAATTTTAGGAATATCTTTATCTTTGTTTAGGAAAAAACATTATGAATAAAGTTAAAGTTTTTATAATTCCTTTTTTTCTAATTTTAATAATAATTTTTATTGCATTAAATTTGAATAAAAATGATAAATCTAAAATTAAAATCCAGTATAATGAAATACCCATATCAATTTTTGAAATTCCTGATTTTATAAACAATAAAACTATTGATACTGAATTACGTAAAAATCCTTATATTATAAATTTTTTTGCATCTTGGTGCGGACCCTGCCTTGCTGAACATCCTATTTTAATGAATCTAAAAGAAAAAGGTGTCAAAATAATAGGTATAAATTTTAGAGATGATGAAAATAACCTAAGAGAATGGCTTAAAAATAATGGTAATCCATTTGAATACATAATAATTGATAATGGTGATATTGCCTTTGAACTTGGTTTAATTGGTGTACCAGAGACATATTTTATAAAAAAAGACAAAATATTTAATAAAATACAAGGCCCATTATTTGAGGATGATATTGAAAAATTTTTATAAGATTTTAATTATTTTATTACTAATAAGTCCTGTTTTTAGCTATGCCCAAGAACAAGAAATAATTGATTTTTATAAAACCGTTAGGTGCTTAGTATGTGATGGCCAAAGCATTTATGACTCAGAAACACTATTCGCTCAAAATTTAAGAGAGCAAATTCAAATAAAATATAATTTGGGTTTTTCAAAAGAAAATATTCAAAAAGAACTTTTAAAAATTTATGGTGAAAAAATTAGCTTTGAACCAAAAAAAAACAGAATTATTCTTTGGTTTTTTCCGTTTGTAGTTTTATTTACTATAATCCTCTTAAACATTAAAAGATTTATACGCAGAACTAGTAACTAACACTATAACGTTTTTCAACTTGTCTAAAAATAATAGTTATTAAATAGTTCAAGAACAAATAAATTATTCCCGCGGCTATAAAAACTTCAATTGGAGCAAAGGTTGTTGAAATTATTTTTCTAGCAATTCCTGTCATCTCCATGATCGTAATAATGCTAACAAGAGAACTGGATTTAATCATTAATATTATTTCATTTGAATATGCCGGTATAGACTGCCTTAGAGCTTGTGGTATTAAAATTCTTTTAAAAGTTTGAAATTTTGTCATACCAAAAGCAGTGGCAGATTCAATTTGACCCTTAGAAATTGCATTTAAACCACTTCGAATAATTTCAGCAGTATAAGCCGAAGTATTAATTGTAAGCGCTATTACTCCACACCAAAAAGGCTCCTTTAATATAATCCACAGGAATGAATCTCTTATAAAACTAAATTGAGCTAATCCATAATAAATAAAGTATATTTGAACTAGTAACGGTGTCCCCCTAATAGAAAAAATAAAACCTCTGCTAAAACGACTAAATAAAATGTTTTTAGATAGTCTCATTAAAACTATTAAAATTGATGCTAAAAAACCAAGTATTAAGCTTAATACTATTATTTCTAAAGAAAGGGCTAGTCCATTTAAAATTTTTAAGAAACTTTCAAAAATTAAACTAAAATTCATTAAACATATCCCTTGCTATATTTATTTTCAGCAAAAATAAAAATCTTGTTAGAAAAAGTAGTTAAGGTTAAATATAATATTGCAGCTGTTATTAAAAAAAGGAAAGGTTGTCTAGTTACTCCAGAGGATATATGTGTTTGCCTCATAATTTCAACTAACCCTGTGACTGAAATAAGAGATGTATCTTTTAAAGCTAATTGCCATACATTTCCGATGCCAGGAAGTGCAATTCTAAGTGTTTGCGGGATCATAATTCCAAAAAGAAGTCTTTTTCCTTTGATTCCAAATGATTTAGAAGCTTCAATTTGACCCTTTGGTATTGCTAGAACTGCTCCTCTTAGAACCTCAGTAGAATAAGCAGCAGCAATTATTCCGACACAAAAAGCCCCCACTATAAAAGCGTTAATTTCTATATAGCCGTTATAACCGAATATACGTGCTATAAACATAATAGCAGCACTGCTACCAAAAAAAAATAAATATATAATAAGTAATTCAGGTACTCCGCGAACTACAGTTGTGAAAAAATTTGCAATTAATTTTAAAATAAAACTATTAGATAATTTCATAATAACAAAGGGGATGGCTAAAATTATTCCAAATGACATAGCACAAACACTGACAGCAAAAGTCATTATACATGCGCGAAGCATTTCATCTCCCCATCCTGTATCGCCAAACGAAAGTAGTTCCATAGAATATTGTTAAAGAAATAAGGGTAGTGCTAAAGCACTACCCGTATAAAAAGAATTACATAGATATGTCTCTGCCAAACCATTCTTTAGAAATTCTTCCGATGGTTCCATCGGCTAAAGCTGATTTTATTGCGGCATTAAACATCTCTCTTAAATCATCATCATCTTTCCTGAATGCTCCTCCAACGCCATCTCCAAATGGTCCACCACTTAAAGTAGGTTGGATTGATGTTAAGTTACTGTCCGCTTTTGCCATATAATCATCAAAAGCACCACAGTCTGCAAGACCAACATCTAGTCTACCTGCGCCCATATCAAGATTTAAATCGTCTTGAGTTGAATAAGTTTTTAGTTCTGCGCTTGGGGCATATTGCTCAACAAAGTTTTGATGGATTGTTCCGCCTTGAACACCAACTGTCTTACCTTTTAATAAAGCTACAACTTGTCCCGTAACTTGTTTAGTGGCTGCATCAGTATTAAATAAATTTATGCTTTCTTTGCTTGGTGAAAATGATGCCATTTGTGAATCACCACTAACGACTAAACATGCGCCATCAGTCATATATCCAACTGAGAAATCTACTTTCTCTTTTCTTTCATCAGTAATAGACATCCCGGCAATGATAACATCATACTTTCCGTTTAATAATGCTGGAATGATTCCATCCCAATCTTGAACTACGAAAGTACAATTAACGCCCATTCTATCGCAAAGCTCATTTGCCATATCAATTTCAGCGCCTTCAAGTTCACCTGCGGCATTTGTACCATTCCAAGGTGGATAAGCACCCTCTGTTCCAATTCTAACCTCAGTCCAATCAGCAGATAAAGTTAGAGGTACGAAGAATAGAGAAGCTATTATTGCAAATAATTTGTTCAATTTTCTCTCCTTATATAAATAATTAATATTAAGCAATATAACCTAAAATAAAGGAAATTTGTTAAAATAATTTACTTAAAAAAAGCCCTATAAATCTTATAAATAGCAGTTAAAAATAGTTCATTATTTGGGTAATCTTTATATGATTTTGCTGGTTTATTAATTATAGATTTAAAATTGTCTTCGCTAATACCAAATTTCTTACTTACATACGCTATATCTTTTTCTACTTGGTCAGCTTCATATGGTTCTTTTTTTAAACATTCAAGGGCCTCTTGTCTCGACATCAATCCTGCACAAATTAAAGATGAATAAGTTGCTCTTCTATAATCTAAATTAAATTTTACTGGCTGAATGTAACTTTGCATAAATCTTGTATAAACTGACTCATGGTGTTTTCCACCATAATCAATGTAACCTAATTTTTCTTGAAGTAATTTTTTTGCTTGTTCTTTGTCATAATCAAATAAATTTAATAAATATATCATTTTTATATTTTTATAAAATTTATAGTAGATTTCTCTTTTATAATCAAAATATGGAAAATTTTTAATCTTTTTGATTCCAAATTTTTTTTGAATAGATCTTAGAAGTTTTGCATCTTTGGGATCATAGAACCATCGCTTTGGTAGAATGCCTTCTGAAGCATAATTACCTCCGCCAATAATAAATTTAATATTGTGTTTTGCGGCTGTTTGATGAAGGGCTCCGGCAATTGCTTGATCTGTTGGCATCTCAACTTCTACTATCGATGACTTTAAATAAGAAAGTTGTATGTCCTTAAACTCATTCCAATCCAATACATAACTTGCATAATCAATGTTTAAATTAGAGCACACACTTAGGATATTTTTTACAGCATCTTTTGAATTCCAGCCATTATCCATATGTAAAGCAAGGGGGGTTAATCCTAATTCAACTACTAAATAAGCTAGGTAACTGCTATCCACGCCTCCGCTCATACCAATTAAACAATCATATTTATTATTCTTTGAACTTTTTTTTATCTTTTTGACAATTTCTTCTATTTTTTTAGATCTTTCTTCACCTTGAGGTCTAATAATTTTTGATTCCTCTATACAATTTGTACAGTTATTACAAAGTATATCTTCGTCAAAAAATATATCTGGATCAGAGGTATCCATAACGCATCTAGAACAAATTTGATAATTTTTTAACATAATATGAACACCAGTTATTTAAAAAGATCTGAAATTTCTTTTTTTGAGGGATAATTTATTAAAACACCATCATTTTTTCCATGAAAAACAAACTTACTTCCAGCTGCTATTCCATTAACAAAGCTTTTCTTATAAACATTCTTAAAATCATCCATTGATCCAGCTCCTCCAAGGGCAACCAAGGGAATAGATAGCTTACATGATACTTTGTTTATTAAATTCAAATCATAACCGTCTTTCATTCCATCATTTAATATAGATTGAATGATTATTTCACCAGCACCTAAGCTTTCAATTTCTAAGATAAAATCTAAATAATTACAATTTAGTTTATTTTTTCCATTTTTATAATAGATAGAATATTTTCCAAATATATCTTTTTTTATATCTAAACATACTGAAATTGTTGATGAACCAAAATAATCTGAAGCTTCTTTAACAAAATTTGGTGTCTCACAAGCAATTGACCCAAGAACAACTCTTTCAGCTCCCTTATTTATTATTTTTTTAATTTCACTAATTGTTCGTATTCCCCCTCCAACAGAAAATGGCATATTAGCTTCTTCACCAACTGCTTCAATCAACTCAAGAGAAATAGTTTTATTTTTTTTAGATGCAGAGATATCTAAAAAAATTAATTCATCTGCTTTTAAATCATTAAATATTTTAACTGCATTTATGGGATCTCCCACATATATATTAGATTTAAATTTTTTTGTTTTAATAAGCATTCCATCTTCAATTAGTAATACAGGGATAAGTCTTGGTCTAAACATCTATAAATTTAGAAAATTTTTTAAAAAAATTTCTCCAGCATCATGGCTTTTTTCTGGATGGTATTGAACACCAATTATATTTTCTTTTTGAAATGCAGAACAAAATTCATGAATATAATTTGTTTTATTTAATATAATACTTTTGTTTTGTGGTTCTGCAAAATATGAGTGAACAAAATAAAATTCTGAGGATTCTTCAATCCCATTAAAAAGATCGTTTTTTTTTGCAATCTTAATTTGATTCCACCCAACGTGGGGAATTTTAAACTGTAGTTTATTATCAGTAGTAAATTTTTTAATTTTTGCATTAACCCAGCCAAGACCACTAACATTTCCTTCTTCACTAAAATCACACATGATTTGCATTCCTAAACAGATACCTAATGTTAATTTTTTTTTAATCAGCGCAAAATCATTTAAGTCATCCAATAAATTTAAATTTTTTAAATTTTTCATTGCATTTTTGAAATGTCCAACGCCTACAAGTATTATCTTATCGGCCCATTTTATATCTGATCGGTCAGATGACACTCTAATAATATCTTTACTATTAATTATTTTTTTATGTACTGAGCTTATATTGCCCATTCCATAATCTAGAACTAATATATTCATGTTTGAATTATTTTTTATTTAATATTTTTAATTTATCCATAGTTTAATTAGATTTAATATAATTTTATTCTAATACGAATATCTTTAATTTAGTATGGAAATATATTAAATGGTTTTTATTAATTCAGCTGTAATAATTGCGCCATTTTGAATATCAATATTTTTATACTTAATGGTGCCCTTTATTTTTGAAGTACTTTTTACATATAAGTCTTGAGCAATTATTTCACCTTCAACATTTCCCTCTACAGTAACTATATCTGCTGTAACTTCTCCTAAAATACTTCCTGATTGTCTTATATCAATTTTTTTGGACTTAGCTTTTCCGATTATCTTTCCAGCTAATTCAACATAATCTTTTCCAAAAACCTCACCTTGTATTTCTAAATCTTCGCTTATAAATGTGTTTCTAGATGTTGAGGGTTTTTCACTTGGAAAAACATAGTTATCTTCTGATAAGTTTTCTTTTTTATCTGATGAACCAAATATAGACATTTAATTAATTTATTTCTTCATCCGAACTGTCATTTAATGAATTCATTTCAGTGTTATTTGAATTTTCTAAATTAGAAGAGATCGAAGAAACTGAACCTGAATGTTTAATCATGCCTTCAACTGTAGCTCCAAACTTAACTTCCAGAAATGAATATTCAATATTTCCTTTGACCTTGCCACTTGAATTTACTAGTAGCCCCTTATCAACTTTAATATCACCGTCAAATTTTCCGCTAATTGTTGCGTCTCCTGCTCTTATGTCACCATTAAGATTTCCATTATCAGTAACACTAATGTTATCTGATTTTACAGTGCCACTATAAGTACCTGAAATTTGTGTATCTTTGGCATTATCAATCCTTCCTTCAAGCCTTACTCCCTCTCCGACAACTACAGTTCCGTGGTCATTGCTTAAATTGGATTCTTCTTGGTTGTCCATTTGAATTTCCTCAGCCATTATAATTTCTATTTACTAATGCTCCTTTAATAATCTGTATATGACAAAAAATCAACTTACATAACAGTATATGCATTAAGCTAATAGGTCTATAATAATCAGAATAAAATAAATCAAAAAATGTTAATTATTCGCTAATTTTATTGAATAATAATAAATAATATCGTTAAATACCTCCCCGCATGAATGAATTTAAATGTATAAGACTTAAATCTTCTGTTTCAGTTGAACAGGCAGCAAAAAAATTAGGCATCCATCCTGAAGTAGTAAAAGATTTGGAAAAAGAAGGCCATCATATTTTATCAAATCCTTTTATTTACTTCTGTGCCAAAAATTATGCTAAATACCTTAATATTGATTTGCCAGAAAAATTTCTGAAAAATAATACTACTATCCATTATTATTAAAGTTAAAATAAATTAAAATGAAAATACTGGAGATAAAAGGTTTAGAAAAAAATTTTGGCGATAACAAAGTTTTGAAAGGAATTGACTTAAAAGCAAATAAAGGAGATGTAATAAGTATTATAGGCAGTTCTGGTTCAGGTAAAAGCACATTGCTTAGATGTGTTAATTTTTTAGAAAATGCCAATCAAGGAATTATAAATGTAAGTAATATTGAAATAAACTGTTCCAAAGAAAATTTAGAAAAACCAAATAAAGAACTTCAAAAAAAAATTATTGATGTAAGAAAAAAATTAGGAATGGTATTTCAGAGTTTTAATCTCTGGGCACATATGACTATTTTGGATAATATTACTGAGGCACCAATTCACGTTTTAGGAAAAAATAAAAACGAGGCTAAAAAAAATGCATTAGACCTTTTAGAGCAAGTAGGAATCAAAGACAAAGCTAATAGTTATCCTATTCATTTATCAGGTGGTCAGCAGCAACGTGTTGCAATAGCAAGAGCTTTAGCTATTTCTCCTGAAATTTTATTATTTGATGAACCAACATCTTCTCTTGATCCTGAACTTGTTGATGAGGTTTTAGGTGTAATGAAAAAATTAGCAGAGAGTGGCAAAACTATGTTGGTAGTTACTCATGAAATGGGGTTTGCTAAAAAAGTTTCTAACAAAGTTGTTTTTTTGCATGATGGTCTTGTTGAGGAAGAAGGGCATCCTGACACAGTCTTTACAAACCCAGCATCAGAGCGCTGTAAAAATTTCTTATTTAATAGACGATCTTAAAAAACTTTTATATTTTCTTCGAATGAATTCTTTATTAATATTTTTAATAAGATTAATTGATTTTTATACTCTATTGATTTTTGCATATGTAATTGTCTCATGGTTATTTCATTTCAGAGTCCTAAGTCATGAAAACATGTTTTTAATAAGAATGTATGATGGTCTCAAAAGACTAACTGATCCGCCATTAAATTATATTAGACGATACATACCTAACTTAGGTGGAATTGATATTAGTCCAGTAATATTAATTTTAATTATATACTTACTTAAAGACTTACTAATTGAATACTGGCCAAGGCAAAATATATATAAATAAGGAGATTTTATAATGACAAAAATTATTGATGGAAAAGAATTTGCTGGAAAGATTAGAGGACAAGTTAAAGAAGACTCTGATCTTTTATTTAAAGATCATAAGGTACAACCTTGTTTAGCTGTTGTTTTAGTTGGCGAAAATCCTGCAAGCAAAGTTTATGTTGGGGCTAAAACAAAAATGGCTGCTGAATGTAATATAAAGACTAAAGATTTCAAAATGAATGAAGATACAGATCAAGATACCTTGTTGAAAACAATTAAAGATTTAAATGATGACTCTAGTGTTCATGGAATACTTGTGCAACTACCCCTTCCTAAACAAATTGATGAAAGAGCTGTAATTGACGCTATCGATGTAAAAAAAGATGTTGATGGCTTTCATGCAATTAACGCAGGTAGATTATCAATTGGTGGTGATATGTTAAAACAAGCTTTTATACCCTGTACGCCCCTAGGTTCTCTATTGTTGTTAAAAAATACTGTTCAAAATTTAAGTGGAATGAATGCAGTTGTTGTTGGAAGGTCTAATATTGTTGGCAAGCCTATGTCACAGCTTTTAATTGAAGAGTCTTGTACTGTAACAGTTGTTCACTCAAGAACAAAAGACATTGAATCTATATGCTCTAAAGCGGATATTGTTATAGCAGCAGTCGGAAGACCGGAAATGATAAAATCCCATTGGATTAAAAAAGATGCTGTCATTATTGATGTTGGTATCAATAGAGTTCCAACTACAAAACCAGATGGGTCCGAGGGAAGTAAAATAGTTGGAGACGTAGATTATCAAGATACATTTGAAAAATGCTCAGCAATAACTCCTGTTCCTGGTGGTGTGGGCCCAATGACTATTGCTTGTTTATTGAGAAATACAGTAACTTCTGCCTACCGTCATAGTGGGCTAGAAGACCCAAGGGGGACTGTAAGCACTTAATATTTGATTTTATTCTTTTTTAATCTGAGGGAATTTAACTTAATAAATCCTTCTGCGTCTCTTTGATCATAATTTGAAGACTCAAAAGTAGCTAGTTCCTCATCATACAAGCTGTTTGGCGACTTTCTTCCAGTAACAATTACATTTCCTTTATAAAGAGCCAACCTTACTTGGCCATTAACTCTATTTTGAGTAGCATCAATTAATTTTTGTATCATTGTTCTCTCAGGTGCAAACCAATAACCATTATAAATAAGTTTTGCGTATTTTGGCATAAGCTCATCTTTAGTAAAAATTTCCTCTCTGTCTAATGTAATGCTTTCAATAGCTCTTCGGGCTTTAAGAAGAATTGTGCCACCTGGGGTTTCATAAACTCCTCTGGATTTTATCCCAACATATCTATTTTCAACAATATCAACTCTTCCTATACCATTGTTAGAACCAAATTTATTGAGTTTTTCTAATATCTTAAATGGCGATAATTTTTTTCCATTAATAGCAACAGGATCTCCTTTTTTAAAACCTATTATTATTACTGTTTCTTTATTAGGGGCATCTTTTGGGCTTTTTGATATACCAAATACATTTTCAGGTGGTCTATTCCATGGATTCTCTAATATTTTTCCTTCTGCAGAACGGTGGAGTACATTCGCGTCTACACTATAAGGTGATTCAGTTCTATTGTGTTTCGTAATAGGAATTTTGTTTTTAGCAGCAAACTCTAATAGCTTGGTTCTAGAATTTAAGTTCCACTCTCTCCAAGGTGCAATAACTTTTATATTTGGTGAAAGAGCGAAGTAAGAAAGTTCAAATCGCACTTGATCATTCCCTTTGCCTGTTGCTCCATGCGATACAGCAAAAGCTTTTTCTTTTTTTGCAATTTCGATTTGACGTTTTGCAATTAAAGGCCTAGCTATAGAGGTGCCTAATAAGTATTCTCCTTCATAAATTGTGTTACAACGGAACATTGGAAATACATAATCTTTCACAAACTCTTCTTTTAGATTTTCAACATAAATTTTCTTTGCGCCTAGTTTCTTGGCTTTATATTTTGCTTCATCAAGTTCAGCGCCTTGACCCAAATCTGCTGCATAACAAATCACATCTGCTTTATATTCCGTTTGTAGCCATTTAAGAATAACGCTTGTATCTAACCCTCCTGAATATGCTAAAACTATTTTTTTTTTCAAAATTCTAACAACTCTCGTTTAATTTTGTAATTGCTTTAGTAAAGCCAATTAGAGAATACGTATCGGTTGTTTGAGTTCCTCGACTCGAATATCCAACTATTATCATTTGCTTGCCCGCTTTCATTGCATCAATTATTATTCTATCATCTTGCATAGACCATGCTGAATCTCCATCCTCGAAAAATTGGAAGTTGGAACCATCTATTGTGACTTTAATATACTTATTGGTTTCAAAAGTATATCCAGCGTCAGCTCTTACATAAACAGCGCCTTTATCTTTGGTAACAAAAAATACAACTTGACCTCTTTTTGTATAGTCACCTTTTTCGGAAACTGGAAATTGATAAATTGCGCAAGCTTGATTATTAATTTTTTTATGAGTCCAAATGCCTTTTTCTTTTCCAAAAATACTACTAGAAGTAAAAATCATCATAATAAGTAAAATCAATGAAAGAATCTTTCGCATAAAGAAAAGAATATATCAGAAGCATTTGAATTTTCAGCTTAATTAGTTAATAATATCTGAATTTAGATGAAACATTATAATAAAAAGAAAAAAAACCAATATATTGAAGCTCTATCAAAAATTGCTTCTAAAAAAGATGTGGCTTCATTCAAAATTATATTTGATTATTTTGGCCCAAGATTAAAATCCTTTTTAATGTCATCGGGTAGCACTGAGTCTATTGCTGAGGAAATAATTCAAGAAACTATGACAATTGTATGGACTAAAGCAGATTATTATAATCCAAAATTAGCTTCTCCAAGCACTTGGATTTACACAATTGCCCGAAATAAGAAAATTGATATTTTAAGAAAATCTAACAAAGCTATTTTAGAAGATATAGAGGTTGCTTCCCTGCCTCCAATTGAATCAAAACTAGAAGATGATATAGAGCTTGATCAGAAATTTGATATTATTAATAAATATCTAGATGACCTGCCGAAAGACCAATTAGCACTCTTAAAATTGAATTTTATAGAAGAAAAATCTCATGGAGAGATAGCAAAAATCACAAATATCCCCCTAGGTACTGTAAAATCAAGGATTAGGCTGGCTATGGAAAAAATTAGAACTAGGATAAAAAATGATGGTAATGCCACAGATCTAAATGATGTTAATATAGGTAAAAATATAAAATGATAGATATTATAATGACTCAACCAGCGTTATCTTCAGCTAAATTTTTATTCCAAAAATGTATCTCTGAAAGCTCTTCTGAAGGAAATGCCATTGAGGTGATAAGAAATTGTATTTCTGGTAAATTTCTCGAAGATATTAAGCCAACAGATCTTAATAAGCATGTTTGGAATGATACTTTAGAAATTATTTCAATAAACAAGAAAACAAAACAATCCAAAAACCTTGATCAGCTTTACGAACACTTGCCTCAAACCCTTCAAAACTATCTAATAAATACAAAAATAAAATGGAAAAATTATGGCAAAATTAAAGTTTCAAGAATTAACTCCAAGTCTGAAAAAGACAAGTTAGAACTTATTTATGTTAACCCAAATGCATCAATACCTCAACACACCCACGAAGGTAATGAAGCTTTTTTGGTCTTGCATGGATCGTACAAAGATCAATATGGAACTTATAATAAAGGCTCGGTTCAAATTAGAAATGAAGATCACGATCATATGCCTATTGGTCATCCTACTTCTGGATGCATAGGTTTAGCGTATACAGAGGGTAAGATTAAATTCTCAGGAAAGTTTTATAAAATTTTAAATTTTTTTAATTAACTAGATAATATAGAACAAGTGTGCTGGCATAATTCCTGCAGTCAAAATTACTCTTAGTATAAAATAATCTAATTTTATAATTTGCTCCTTAAAATAAAAAAAGAAATCAAATCCCAAAACAATTAAATACCCAAAAATTAGATACCATAACGTTATATCAAATTTAAGGTTGTAAGAGAGAACGAAAAAAGCATAAATGCAAGGGACCACACTAAAAACAATTGCAGTTTTATTGTTTGAACTAAGATATATGCCCCAATAAACAGCACCTAAAAAAGACAATATTACACTCGAATAAATTAAAAACATATCTTTATCAAACTCTAAAAAAATTAAATCGATATTATAAAAGCAAAGATAAAAAGGTATAAGCCCTGGAATTCCAATAAAGTAAATCATTTATAAAATCTTATCTATTTGTTCTGCTAAATCTATATCTCTTTGTGTAATTTTATTTTTATCATGAGAAATTAGTTCGATTTCAACACTATTATATTCTAAAATAATTTTAGGATGGTGGTTTTTTTTCTCTGCAAGAAGTACAACTTGGGATACAAATGCAAAACTTTGTCTATAGTTTTTGAATGGAAAAAACTTATAGATTGATCCTTTTTTTGTTTTTTCCCAGGTATTCAATTTTAAGGTGCTGGATTGGGATTTAAATGATGGATTTTATTTATTTCGCTCATAACATCTTCTTCTAACTTAATATTAATTGAAGTAACATTTTCTTTTAACTGATTCATTGTTGTCGCCCCAATAATGTTTGATGTGACAAACTCTTGTTGGTTTACAAAAGCTAAAGACATTTGTGTTAGAGATAAATCATATTTTTTTGCTACTTTATAATATTCCTCAACTGCTTGAGATGTTCTGCTACCTTGATATCTAGGAAAATGTTCTCCGAATAATTTTAGTCTAGACCCCTCAGGCATTTGATTGTTTAAATATTTACCACTTAATACTCCAAAGCCAAGGGGAGAATAAGCTAAAAGGCCGGCTTTATCTCGAATAGAAATTTCTGCCATCCCGACTTCATAAGTTCTATTAACTAAGCTATATGGATTTTGAACTGAAACTACTCTAGGTAAATTACATTTTTCAGAAATATTTAAAAACTTCGCAAAGCCATAGGGGGTTTCATTAGAAAGACCAATATGTCTAATTTTTCCTTGATCAACAAATTTATTTAAAGTTTTTAAAATGCTTTCAAAACTATTCCATTCCTCTTCGTCTTCTTTGTGTTTATATCCAAGCTTACTAAAAAAATTAGTATTTCTTTCTGGCCAATGAAGTTGATAGAGATCAATATAATCTGTTTTTAATCTGGTTAAGCTTCCTTCAATTGCTTTTGTAATATTCTCTTCGGCGTACTGCATCCCTCCACCACGTATCCAAGAGCATCCGTGTCCTGAAATTTTTGTTGCTAGAATAATTTTTTCTCTATTGTGTTTTTCTGCAAACCAGTTTCCGATCATTATCTCGGTTTTAGTGTATGTTTCAGCTTTTGGTGGTACGGCATATAATTCTGCTGTATCAAAAAAATTTACTCCCTGATCAACAGAGTAGTCCATTTGCTCAAAAGCATCTGCTTGCGTATTTTGTTCTCCCCACGTCATTGTTCCTAAACAAATTAGACTGACATTAAGGTCTGTATTTCCTAGTTTTTTGAATTTCATAAAATATTCATACGGTTTTACTTGAATTTAAGCAAGATAATAGCCATATTTACTTATTATAAGGAGAAAAAATGGCAGAACTTAAACAAAATACTTATTCTCAAGCAAATACAGCAACAATTGATGCTGGCCTAAGGGATTATATGCTTAAAGTATATAACTACATGACTTCGGGCTTAGCTATAAGTGGCTTAGTGGCTTGGGGCTTTTCAAAGTCTCCTATGTTAATGGGAGCAATTTATGGCACAGCACTTCAATGGGTCGTAATGCTTGCCCCTCTTGGATTCATATTCTTTTTAGGTGCAAGACTTCAAAAAATGTCTAACTCAGCAGCTCAAATGACATTTTGGGCTTTCTCAGCAGTAATGGGCATATCACTTTCATACATATTTATTGTTTATACTGGCGTTAGCATCACAAGGGTATTTTTAATAACTTGTAGTGTTTTTGCAGCAATGAGTATTTACGGCTATACAACCAAAAGAGACCTTACAAAGTTTGGGTCTTTCTTAATGATGGGACTTATAGGAATTATATTAGCAAGTATCGTTAATATTTTTATGCAAAGTTCTATGATGCAATTTGTAATTTCATGTATAGGCGTATTAGTATTTGTCGGTCTAACTGCTTATGACACTCAAAAAATTAAATCAGTTTACTATGCAACTGGTGGTCAGCAGGCAACTAAAACTGCAATTATGGGTGCTTTAACTTTATACCTAGACTTTATTAATTTATTCGTAATGCTCATGCAGCTTTTTGGACAAAGAAGATAATAATAAGCTTTTATAAAAAGGGAGTTTTGGCTCCCTTTTTTTATCTAAAAAAAATCTTTTTTTTAAAAATTATTAACTTACTATCTCGCGGTGATCAGTTATTTTCTTGCAATATTTGCTGCAACTATCTGGGCTATTACAGGATCTATTAGTACTCGTCCAGTAAGATTTTTTGGTAGTTACAATTATAATTTTTTAAGATTAATAGGAATAATAATTTTATTTGCACCATATGTTTTTATAAAATGGTCTGGTATTTATTTAGAAAATTCAATTATTTTAGGAATATTCTTGTCTTCTTTGATAGGAATAGTTATTGGGGATACTTTTTTATTTATATGCTTAAAAAGAATAGGTCCAAGGAGAGAGGCATTATTATTTTCAATTCAAATACCTTGTACCATTTTAATGGCACATATTTTTTTAGACGATCTTCCAAATCCTCAAGAATTAATTGGTTGCGGCCTTATATTTTTAGGAATATTAGTAGCTATTCAATTTAATAAAACCATCAAGAATGATGATTTAGAAAATATTCAAGGCAATAAATTCGTTGGTCTTTTTGCAGGTGTTGGTCTTGCTGTTTGTCAAGCAATAGGAATTATTATTATGAAGCCCGTTCTCACTAACACTGACCCAATAATTGTTTCATATTTAAGAGTCCTTATTGCAGCTATTGCTATGTTTATCACTATATTATTTATGCCAAAACTTAATTTATGGACAAAAATTAAAAATATTAAGCAAACATCTATTGCAATTTTTAGTGGAATACTTGGTATGGGCTTAGGTATGACAATTTTTATAATAGCTTTAAAAGGTGGAAATCCTGGTATCGTTTCAGCACTATCTTCAACAATGCCAATTATGATTATACCTGTTTTGTGGATAGCTACTAAAAACTATACTGGCCATGTGTCTGTAATTGGTGCTGCTATTACTTGTATTGGTGCTGCTTTAATTTTTTTAGGTTAATCTGATCCTTTTTCTACATTTACAATTTTAAGTTCTTTTGTTTTTTTAATCTGAGAATGTAGAATTTTATTGAGAGGGTCTTTACCAAGATATTTTTTAAATTGTTTGTGTTTCTTAGATGCTTCCTCTGTGTTTCCTTCATTGATTAAAACCAATGTTTCTCTTAAATAATGAAGTCCTTTTTGTTCTTTGGAAGCTTTGTATCTTGAGTAAATAGATCTTGGATAAACAACAATTTTAAAAATTAAATAAATTATAATTGTAATTAGCAAAAGTATAGAAAGAACAATTATAATAGCTTGCACCATTGGTATTTCTAATTGCCAGTAGCTTATAATAAAAGCTAGGTTTCCATGGTTATTTAATAAGTAAAACAATGCGGAATATCCTAAGACGAGAAATAATATAATTAACAAAAATTTGACCATTTAAAATAAGTTCTCCAAGTAAGCTCTTTGTTCTTCATAGGATTTTGCAATATTGTAACTTGTTTGGAAAAATTGTTTTTGTTTTTGCGTTAAGTTGTTATATGAAACAACCGCTCCTGAATAATTACTATTTTCAATAGAAGTTATAAACGCACCTATCGGATTTTCTATCTCTCTTGAAATCGATATTTCAAAAATATTTTTAATAATTTTTTTTAACCATGGGAGTTTTGTTCCATTCATAAAATTATGTTCCATGTATTTTTTTTCATTTACAAGAAGTTCATTTTTGGAAAAAGATGTGTCCGGTAAATTTAGGAGGGATTGCAATCTTTTTTTACTAAAAAACATAAATTGGCTCTGTAGTTTAGTAACATTGTTATTTCTAACTTGCTGATTGTCTATATTAAGCAAAATCATGTTCATGCCTTTTAATAATTCGTAAGCATCTAAGTCTTTTATCTCAATTATGTTTTGCTGTGGTTGAACAACTTGTGTTTCTGATTTTTGAGATTGTGCATTTTTAATATTTTTTGATAATTCTTGTATAAGTTTTTCTAAGTTTGCAACTTTTGTCTCTAATTCTTTGTTATTATTTTCTGGTTGAATAATTACAGGATCTTCTTTTGTTTCTGGCTTTTGAATTATGCTATTTATATTTAAATTATTATTAGAATATAAGAAAGCAACCACTACTATCAAAAGCCCAAAAAATATAAGTAAAAAAGAATTTCTTTTAAAAAATCCTTTTTTTGGTAAAACTTTTTTATTGTCGCTCATAAATTAGAATCTATATTTTTATATTAATGAAAGTTTTAGCAATAGAAAGTTCTTGTGACGATACATCAATAGCAATTGTTGATAGCACTAAGAAAATAAGGTATTTAGAGACGATTAATCATCAAAAATTTCATAAAGATTTTGGGGGGGTTGTTCCAGAAATAGCTGCAAGGCAGCATTTAGACATTATGGATGTTATTTTAAAAAAAATACCTATTAGCAAAATTAAATCTGTTGATTGTATAGCTGCAACATATGGCCCGGGTCTCATTGGTGGATTAATTGTAGGATCAAGTATCGCTAAAGGACTTTCTATTTCTTTAGATAAGCCGTTGTTACCCATTAACCACCTTCAGGCACATTTGTTATCCCCAAGGATGATTGGCAAAATTACCTTTCCTTATTTATGTCTTTTAGTTTCAGGCGGCAACACAGCAATAGTATTAATTCAATCAGAAAAAAAATTTAAAGTATTAGGATCTACGATTGATGATTCTGCAGGAGAGTGCTTTGATAAAGTTGCAAAAGCAATGGGGTTGGGCTATCCAGGAGGTCCGTTAATTGAAAAATTAGCAATTAAAGGAAACCCAAATACATTTAATCTACCAAGGCCATTAACTAAAAATAAAAATTGCGATTTTTCATTTTCAGGACTTAAAACATCAGCAATAAAAATTATACAAAAACATAAAAAAGAAAAAAACTTTAAAAATAATTTTGCTGCTTCTTTTCAAAATTCAGTATCAGATATTTTAAAAATTAAGATTCAAAACTCATTAAGCATTTTAAAAAAAAGAAATATCATTATTCAGGATTTTTCTATTTGTGGTGGAGTGGCTTCAAATAAAAAAATAAATTCAAATCTTAAAAAATACATTATGTCTGAAGGAATAAATTTTTATCAGGTGCCCTTATCACTTTGTACTGATAATGCTGCAATGATTGCTTGGAATGCAATAGAATTAAGCAAGACTGGCAAAATTAAAAAGAATAATTATAATATAAGACCTACACCTAATATTTTAATAAATGAAAACTTTATCAAATAAAAATTATTGGCTAATTAAATCTGAACCTGGTACTTGGTCTTGGGATCAACAAAAAAAAGAAAAAAAAACGCACTGGGATGGTGTGAGAAATTATCAGGCCTCAAATAACCTTAAAGCAATGAAAAAAGGTGATGAGTGTTTCTTTTATCACTCTGTATCAGAACGATCAATTAAAGGCATTGTGAAAGTTACAAAAGAATATTATCCGGATCCGACTGATCCTAAAAGGAGATTTGGAATGGTTGATGTTACTTATGTTAAAAGCTTACCCGATGTAACTTTAGATGACATTAAGGCCGATTCTTTTTTTGATAACTTTCCTTTGGTAAGACAATCTCGCCTAAGTGTGATGCCTGTATCATTGAAAGAATGGAAGAAAATCATTAAAATGTCGTCTAAATGATAAAAGAATTTACTATACCAAATCCCCATTTATCAATCCAAGAATATGAAGATATGCGAAAAGAGTCTTTCGAAGATAATGAAAAATTTTGGTCAAAAATAGCAAAACAGCAAGTCTCCTGGTTTAAAGACTTTACTAAAGTTAAAAATACTTCGTTTGATGGAGATGTTTCAATTAAGTGGTTTGAGGATGGTAAGTTGAATGTTTGCTATAATGCCGTTGACCGCCACGCAAAAGATTCACCAGAAGATATAGCAATTATTTGGGAAGGAGATGATCCCAACAAATCTAAAACATATACATATGCGCAACTTCAAACAGAAGTTATTAAATTTGCAAATGTATTAAAAAAAATGGGAGTTCAAAAAGGGGACAGGGTAACAATTTACCTTACCATGATACCTGAGGTTGCCTTTGCAATGCTTGCTTGTACTAGGATAGGAGCCGTTCATTCTGTAATATTTGGTGGTTTTGCGCCAGAGTCAATTTCTGGCAGAATAAAAGACTGTCAATCTAAATTTGTAATTACGGCAGATGAAGGAATAAGAGGCGGCAAAACCATTCCATTAAAAAAATATATAAATACTGCCCTTGAAGCTTGTGATTCAGATATCAAAACACTTGTTATCCAATACGCAAAAACCTCAGAGGACCTTCATCGAGATAACAATTTTTATTTTGATGAAATGGCTTCTACCGTAGATGACAAATGTGAGTGTGAGTCAATGAACGCAGAGGACCCTTTATTTATTCTGTATACATCTGGCTCTACTGGTAAACCAAAAGGTGTTCTTCATACAACTGGTGGGTACTTGGTTTATGTTTCTTTTACACATAAATATTCATTCAATTATAACAAAGGGGATGTTTACTGGTGTACTGCGGATGCGGGATGGGTTACAGGACATTCTTATTCTTTGTATGGGCCACTAACGAATGGCGCTCAAACATTATTGTTTGAAGGTGTCCCAAATTTTCCTGACTATTCACGTTTTTGGCAAATTTGTGATAAGCACCAAGTCAATATTTTTTATACAGCACCAACAGCCATAAGAGCATTAATGAAAGAGGGTGATGATTTTGTTAATAAATGTAATCTTTCTTCTCTAAGAATTTTAGGAACTGTTGGTGAACCAATTAATCCTGAGGCTTGGAATTGGTATGCTGAAGTTGTAGGAAAAAATAAGTGTCCTGTCATAGATACATGGTGGCAAACAGAAACGGGCGGTCATTTAATTTCCCCTATTCCAGGTATAACTAAATTAAAACCGGGTAGCGCGTCACATCCTTATTTTGGAATTGAAGCGGTAATAGTTGACGATAATGGGAATGTTATGGAAGGTGAGTGTGAGGGAAAGCTATGCATACAAGATAGTTGGCCAGGGCAAATGAGAACAGTGTACGGAGATCACAAACGCTTTGTAGAGACTTATTTCTCACAATTTAAAGGAAAATATTTTACTGGAGATGGCTGTAAAAGAGATAAGGATGGATTTTATTGGATTACAGGAAGAGTTGATGATTGCATAAATGTTTCAGGGCATCTCTTGGGAACAGCAGAGATTGAAAGTGCTTTTGTTGAGCATAAACTAGTCAGTGAAGCTGCTGTCGTTGGCTATCCTCATGATATAAAAGGACAAGGTATATATGCATATGTAACAACAAATACAGGTGTTGAAACCTCAGATGATTTAAGGTCTGAATTAATTCAATGGATTAGAACGAAAATTGGACCTATTGCTACTCCTGATATAATTCAATTTTCAGCAGGATTGCCCAAAACCCGATCAGGTAAGATTATGAGAAGGATTCTAAGAAAAATTGCTTCTAATGAGGCAGATCAATTGGGCGATACTTCCACACTTGCTGATCCTAGCGTTGTAGAGTCTCTTGTTGCTGGATACAAACAAAATTAAAAATTCAGATATATCTAATATCTTTGTGACCACGGAAAAAGTTAACAAAGGACAAAGTGTAGATAATGCAATTACATCATTAGATAAAATTAAAAGACCCTATGCATTTTTAATTATTCAGGAACATTTTAGAAGATATCAAAATACGATTGAGATAGTAAAAGAACTATCACATAAAAAATCTAATTCGAATGCTGTTTTAATAATTCAAATTGCAATTATAATGATTTATTTTTCAACAAAACCTGTTCACTCAATTGTGAATGATAGCGTCGAATTTGCTAAAAATTTTAAAGCACCAGGATACGTAAATGTAATTCTAAGATCCGTTTTAAAAGAAAAAGACAAATTTAGATCCGCTATTAAAGAAATAAAAATTGGCAATGAATTTAAAAGACAAATTATAAAAATATATTCGAGCAAAAAAATACATAATTTTATTTTTAATAGTTTAGACAAAAAACCGGTCAACTATCAAATTTCCTATTTGGACGATACTCAAGCAATTTATGATAAAAGAGTTTCTATAATAGATGATTTAAAAAAAATAAAAAAACAATCTTGGGTGCAAGACATTGGAAATTATGAATGTATTAGATCTGTTAAAAAATTAATAAAGAATAAAAATATATTAGACTGTTGTGCTGCCCCTGGTGGAAAAAGCTTTTTGTTGTCTTCGTTTGGAGCTAATGTTGATTGTATTGATAATCAAAAAAACCAAATTGAAAAATTTAAAAGCAATGCGGATAGACTGGAATTAGATTTAAAAATTAAGAAACAAGACTTTCTTAGATCTAATTTTAAGAATGTATACGATTGTATTTTACTAGATGCGCCATGTTCTTCGCTTGGTACATTTAGAAGGAACCCTGATGTAATGCTTAAAATTAATAAAAATTTTCTTAAAAGTAAAAATGATAAGCAAGCTTTAATGCTCATTCATGCGTCTAAAATGATCAAACCAAAAGGATATATTATCTATATTGTATGCTCTTTTCATATGGATGAGACGATTGAAGTTATTGATAAATTTCTAAAAAAGAATACTGATTTTAATGTAATTGAACTACAATCTGATAAATTAATAAAGAAAAACAATGGATATTTCACTAATCCCTTATCTTTTAAAAAATTTGGTGGTTCAGATATATTCTATATTAGTGTCCTTGAAAGAAAAAATTAATATATGAATAGAATATTAGCGCCTTCAATATTAGGTGGGTCTTTTTCTAATATCGAAAAAGTTATTAAAGACATAGACCAGTCTGAAGCAGAATATATTCATCTTGATGTAATGGATGGTGACTTTGTACCTAACTTAACTTTTGGTCCTAAATTTATTAGTGATGTCAGAAAATTTTCAAAAAAGACTTTTGATGTGCATTTGATGATAAACAGGGTAAGCAAATTTTTAAAAGATTATATTAGTGCCGGCTCAGATATCATAACTTTTCATATTGAAATAGATGAAAATATTGAAGAAAACTTAAATGCCATTAAATCCTCAAATATTAAATGCGGACTTGCAATAAAACCAAATACAAATTGGAAAAGTTTAGAAAAATATATTTCGTATTTAGATCAAGTTTTAATAATGACTGTGGAGCCTGGCTTCGGCGGGCAATCATTTATGAATGATCAGATAAATAAAATTATTGAAATTAAAAAATTAGTTAATGAAAATAATCTTAAGGTTAATATTGGTGTTGATGGAGGGATAGATGATCAAACGGGGCCTATTTGTATTAATGCAGGTGCAAATATATTAGTTGCAGGGTCTTTTCTTTTTAAGCAAGATAACTTTATAAGCTCAGTTAATAATTTAAATAATAA
>PAHR01000034.1 GCA_002705265.1 Pelagibacteraceae bacterium
GGGAAAAAATTAGATAAAAAACTTGATGATTATTTAAATAATATTTTAAAAAAAAATGAATTGGTAGATATCCAAAGAGAACTAGTAGATTATCTTGTTTATAAGCAGCAAATAAAAAAAATACTCCTTTCCAAAAAATTATTAGATTTATTAATTTCTATTTTAGGTCCGGATATCCATTACATAAGAAGTTTTGATATGGCTATAAACAGAAATGAAGAAAAAGGATATTTTTTTAAAAATCCTCACCAAGAATTTTGGTCTGGATGTGGGCTCTCAACTGTACAACTTTGGATTCCGATATTTTATGAACATGGAATGGGCACAATAGATTTTTATCCTGGATCCCATAAAATGGGTTTAATACCAAATAAAAATAGAAAGCCATACAAATTACCAAAAAATATAAAATCTAAAAACTTAAAAATTAACCTAGGCGACGTTTTTGTTTTTCATTCTTTAACACTGCATAAATCTTCTTTAAATTTATCAAAAAAAACAAGAATTGCCTTTCCTATTCAGGTAACAAATATCTCTATAGATAATCAAACAGGATATGACAATTTAAAAGATTTTGGAGAACTTCACAGGGGGCCACTTAATAAAATTAAAAAATTACTTGGGAATCCATTACTATCTCCTTTCAGAACCGAAAAAAGTGAGATAACAAAATATTAGTTTTTTTTATGAGAGCAGATTGCAAACATATATTGTGACATTTGATCAAATCCCGTATGAATAACTTCATCATTCATTGAAAGCATAAATACAGTATTAAAATATTTTTTAAGAAAATTTTTTAACTCAGATTTTTTTTTACAATTTACATGTCCTAATTTACTTCCATAAGATGCAAATTTTTGACTCTCTAATGTAGGACATCCCAATATTAAAACTCCCTTTGTATCAAGTGAGGAATTAATATTTTTTATAAAAATATTTTCTTTATTTTTATTTACATGCTCAAAAACATCAATGGCATATATTGCGTTAAATATTTTTGGATATTTTTTTTTAGTAAAATCATGGCAGAAATATTTTTTTATAAAAACATTTTTTTTATCAAAATCTTCTACATTTCTCTCATCAATATCAGAAAGATATAAATTTTTAACAACTTGACTAACTATTTTGCTTTGGAACCCATCTCCAGCTCCTATTTCAAGAACATCTTTGTAATTTTCAAGCATTTTTGAAACAAATTTATATCTAGAAAATGAGAAAACTAAATGTTTTGGATCGTCTCCCCATGCATAAGAAACATGTTTGCCCATTGAAACGTTTTTGACATTTCTCATAAAAGTTATTTGTGGATCTTTATGTTTTTTTTTCATAATTTTTTTTTCAATATCAGTTCACAAAGCTTAAAATCATTTATATTATCAATATCAATACTTCTATTGTTTGGAATTTTTAAAAAGTCTATGTTTTTTCCAAATCTGGTTCCTTTTTTAAGTTGTTCTTTTGTACAAGCAATAACTGACCCAATTTCTTTATACATCTTGGGTAATTGTTGTCTGTTTACTCTATCTTTATACAATTTAACAAGTTTATTTTTTTCCTCTATCCAAAATAAATGATTTTCAGGGGTAATACTTATAATGGTGTTAACCCTACTATTCTTTTTTAAAAGAGTTAAGGCTTTACTAATATCATTTTTTGATACTAGAGGGCAAGTAGGTTGAACAGTAAGTATATATTTTGGCTGAAAATCAAATTTACTTTTTAGAAATCTATATGAGTGATTAATAACATCATCAATGATAACTTTATCTTTGCCTAAATAATTAGGTCTAGAAATAATTTCAACTCCAAGACTTTTAGAATACTCTGCAATTTTATTACAATCTGTAGATACAAAAATTCTTTTATTAATATTTACACTCAAGGATGCCTTGATAGAATAATAAATTAATGGTTTGCTATATAATTTCTTTAAGTTCTTATTTTTTATTCCTTTTGATCCTTTGCGCGCTGGGATAATTATAACAACTTCTGGCATTTTCATTTAAAATTCTTCTTTCCTTCGATTAATGATTTTGGAGTACCCACATCTAACCATTTTTCATAAATTGGAAAAATTCCTATATTTTTTTTTTTAGCAGATAAATCACTTAAAAATTTTGGCATATCTAAATATTTGTTTGCTTTAATTAAAGAAAAATTTTCTTTTCTAAAAATATATATGCCAGATGAAACTTTAAAAGATTTATCAGGTTTTTCATGAATATTAAGAAATTTACCTTCAGTTTCATTAATTACGCCATAAGGAATATTGTATTTTATAATAGAAGCGCCAATCAATACATCAAAATTTGTACTTAAATAGTATTCAATAAAACTGCTTAACTCTAAGTTAGTAACAACATCACAATTCATAACTAAAAAATGTTCAAAATTTTTATTTTTAACAAGATGTAAAGAACCTGCTGTACCTAGAAAATTTATTTCTTCAACAAATTCTATATTAAATTTATTAGAAAATTTAGATTGAAGATTTTTTTTTATGAGATTTTTTTTATAATTAATAGATAAAAAAAAATTATTTATACCCGTATTGGAAATTTTTTTTATAGTTTTATCAAGCAATGTGGAATTATTAATTTTTAACAAAGGCTTGGGCAATACTGTATTTAGAGATCTCATTCTCTTGCCTTTTCCTCCAGCAAAAATAAAACAAGCAAAATTATTTAATTTATAATTTTTATCTAAAATCAAAATTTTTTTTACAATTTTATTGGAATCTAAAATTGGAATAAAATCTATTAATGATCTTGTTACTTTTGATAATTTTTTAATTTTTTCAATATTTTTTTTGTCATCATTTATATAACCGTAAATTGATTTTGTATTTATTAATTTTTTTAAATTTTTTTGATTAATATCATATTTAATTAAAAACCTTCTTAAATCTCCATCAGTAACTGTTCCAATATATTTTTTGTTTTCATCAATAATAATTTGAAATAAATATTTTGAATTATTTAATTTTTTTATGAATTTCTTAATTGGAGTGTTAAATTCACAAATCTCTTTATTCGTTTTTCTTAAATAATAATAATCTATCATTATTTAATAATATCTGACCATTGTAAAATATGGTCCTCTTTTAAATCCTTGTTTATTTCTAAACCAATGACTTGATCTAAATATATTGGAGATATACCCGTTCCTGGTCTTTTACAAATAATCATGTTCTCATCAATTTTCTGACCCTTATTGATAGTTTTTTTGGTAACTAAACTTCTTCTAGCATTTTGATTAGATATTTTTTCACTTTCTAAAATATCTCTTTCGTATTTGCCCATAATTTTATAAAGTTCATGACATCTATTTTTTAAAATTTTTAAATCTGTAATATCCATTGAGTGAAAATGATCATTATCTTTTAGACTTTTATCATAAGTAAAATGCTTCTCTATGATTCTTGCACCTGCAACGTAAGACATTGCACATATATTCATATCATTTTTTGGATAAGTATGATCAGATAATCCAATTATTAATTTAGGAAACATGTCTTGAAGAAATTGTATCATATTCAAATTTGCATCCTCATCTTTTGTTGGATAGTTTAATATGCAATGTAAAAGTGATATTTCCTTAACACCGTTTTTATATAATATATCACAGGCATTATTAATTTCCTCAATATTAGATGCGCCAGTAGAGAGTATTACAGGTTTTTTTTTAGAAGCTATTTTTTTTAACAAAGGATAATTTGTAATATCAGCTGAAGCAATTTTATAAAAATTCATTAGTGGATTTAAAAAATCTACAGCCTCTAAATCAAATGGAGTAGAAATAAACTCAATATCTAATTTTTGGGCATAATTAGCAAGTTTAATATATTCATTTTCTTCAAAATGATCATATTTTTTAAATAATTTGAATTGTGAATTAGTAGGAACTTCATTTAGATCCCAATATGAAGGGCTATTAACGGAAGCAATTTTTTCAGCTTTATAAGTTTGAAATTTAACTGCATTGGCACCGCCTTTCTTCGCTAAACTAATTAATTCAAATGCTTTATCAATTGAGTTTTCATGATTAACTCCTACTTCTGCAATTATATAAGGCATAGTATCTTGATTAACTTCAGTTTTTCCAAGTAATATTTTTCTCATTTTTATACTATAAAATTATAAAAGTTTTTTACTGAATCTGCCTTACTTATTTTTTTCATTTCCATATAAATTTTTTTTCTTAAATTTAAATCATGTATTAAATTATAAACATTTTTATACAATTTATTTTTATTATTTATATTCATTTTTCCTACAAATATTCCCAATTTTAAAAAATGAAGTTTTTTAGCAGTTATCAATTCTTTATTTTCATTAGTTATGTAAATAGATGGAATTTGCAAGTAAATTAAATCTAAAGCTGTAATACCACAGGCAGTAACAGCTATATCAAAGCCATGGAAGAATTTAGAGGTTTGTTTAAATTTATTTGTTAAATAAAGATTCTTATAATGTTTTTTTAACAAATTTAACTTTTTATATAAATTATTTTTTTTATCATTAAGCCCAAGATGGAAGTAGAAATCAATATTATTGTGTGAAATGATTATTTTTTTTAAAGATTCAAATATTTTAAAAATATTTTTATGAGGATCAGAACTGCCTTGTATAATTAGTATTTTTTTAACACGATTTGAAAAAGTATAACTTTTTTCTTTATAAATAGGTACATATTTTTGCAAATCAGAAATAATTTTTTTATTATTACAATTTTTTTTATAATATAAATAATTAATTGATTTAATATTTTTTAATTTATACTTTTGAACGTCATCTAAAATTAATAAATTTTTATTATTAGTAGATAAAAATTTTATATCTTTATAAGCATTATTTAGTTTATCGATTATCACTAAATCATAGTTTTTAATAACATTTGAATCAATAATTTTTTTAAAAGAAAAATTGGCTTTAAGAACTAAATTTTTTATTTCAATATTTTTTGAATAAAATTTAATATTATAAAAATTTTTCAAAAAATTAGAAATTCTCAAACACCTAAAGATATGGCCATGCCCTATAATTTTATTACCTTGAACTATAAAAGCTAAATTATTCATGCATTCTGATTATTTTTTTAATTCCATCTTCTATGGAAAACTCTGGTTTCCATTTATAATGTTTTGACAGCAAAGATATATCAGCATAGCAATCTGGGACAGCATCTACATGGTTAGGGCTAGTCTCAATATATGTAATATTATTTTTAATTTTTTTAATTATTTTTAAAATTTTTCGTATGCTGACTGACTGCCCTGACCCAACATTTAAAACCTGATTTTTATTAAATTTATTATTAAGAATTTTTTTAAAAATTTTTAAAAAATCTTCAATATATAAAAAATCTCTGCAAGAATTAAAGTGTGTTAATTTTATAGTTTTATTATTAATTTGGCTAATAATATCAGGTATAAGATTGCCTTTTTTTTGCTTAAAACCATAAATATTAAATAATCTTAGAATTATAAAATTAAGAGAATTTTTTTGTTTGAATTCGAATATTTTTTTTTCACATTCTACTTTTGATTTAGCATATAAATTATGTGGATTAATAGGATGATTAATATCTATAGGTAGATACTTTGCTCTACCATATATATAAGAACTTAGAAAAATAAGAGTTGATGAATGTTTTTCGCAAAACAATAAGGCATTTTTAATGCCACTTAAATTTGTATTCATTAATTCGTCTTCTAAAATTTTTTTATTTGAAAATAAATACGCAGCATGAATGAAATATTTAATTTTAAGATTTGTTTTAATATCAATTTTTTTATTTAAATTATAACCATTTTTTTTACTTAAAGTAATAATGTTATAATCATTTTTTAGATTTTGATAAATAGCATTACCTATAAATCCTTCAAAGCCCGTTAAAACAATAGTTTCCATTTATTATTTTATTTGAAATAAATTTTTATTATGTTGAATATATTTAAATTCATCTAATTTATTAGATAAATTTAGAAAAAATAATTTTGATAATATTTTTTTCTTAAGCAAAATATTAAATTCATTATTTAATTTTCTATTGGAAGGAAATTTAATTTTTTTTAAAAAAATATTATTTGTTTTGTAAATAACTTCATTTGTAGAGTAAAATTTTTCTATTTTTTTTTCACCTGATGTTGGTTTTGATAAAGTAGCATAAGATCTATTATTTCTCATGCTTGATTCTGAAAATTGATTTGTATTTTTAACAAAAACAATTTTATAATTAATTGATTTAGTTATTCTATTAGCTAAATCAACAATATCAATCGATTTTCCATACAGTTTTTTTGTTGGATACGTTATGCAATTATCAAATTCTAATTCTAAACTAGAAAAAATAATCGAGGTAGCTTCATTTTCTGAAATAAAATACCTTTTTATATTTTTAGGAATGCCATATAAATTTTTATTAATTGTATTTTCATATATAGACTCTGAGATACTGCCTTGAGAAAATAATACATTGGGAAATCTTGTTGAAATAATTCTTGTTAAAGGATATTTTTTTTTCATTAAACCTAAAAAATATTCAGATAATCTTTTTGAAGCTCCCATGTAATTCATTGGATTTGCAGCTTTATCAGTTGAAATTGAAAAAAATAAATCCACTTTTCCAACTTTAGAAATTTTATCAAAAATTAAAAAAGGGCTTTGCAAATTTGTTTGAAACATATTGATTAAACTCTCTTCATAAACTTCAGACCTAACATGTTTTAATGCTGCAAAATTAAAAATCATAATTTTTTTACATTTTTTGAATCTATTATAAAAACTAGTACTTATTTTATTAATATCAAAGCATAAAAATATACATTTATTTTTTTTTGAAACTTCTATTTTTCTGGAAAGCTTAGTTAAATCATTTTCATTTTTATCAACTAAAATAAGTTCTTTAAAATCAAATTCTTGAAGTTTGATAATAAATGATGAGGCTATAGAACCTGAGGCGCCTAAAACTAAAATCTTATAATTTTTAAAAAAATTTTTATTAATGTTATAAAAAATTTTTTCTTCTCTTCCAAGTATATTATTAATATTTAATAAATTCATATAGTTTATATTAATTTATTATAATATATTATTAATCCAATTGGATAATAATAAATTACATTTAACCAATTATTAAAAAAATTTCCTGTCTGAACAAATGGCCATATAGTTATTATCACGCTAATCAAAAGACACACAGTTATATTATGATCTTTAATAGACTTACTAATTTTGAAACTAATATTTTTTTTAAAACTCCTAATTAATAAAAATAATATAAAAACAACAAAAATAAATCCTATTAAACCCGTTTCTGATAGTAATTGTATATAATTATTATGAGGATGTGTTGAGCAACCTTCTAAATATTTAAAATTTTCATTATTTATACGCTCTTTAGTATAATATTTTTTATCAGAGCATTTTATTCTAAACATTTTAGGGCCAATTCCAATAATTGGATTGTCCTTGAACATTTTAAATGCTGATTCATAATGAAGTTCATGCTGAAGAGAAAACAAAAGAATTTTATTTTCTACTTTTTTATCATACAAATTTTCAAATGTATTTTTTAAAGTTCTTTCATATATGTTTTTATCAAAATAAAGAATTGATGCTGAAATAACTAGCATTATGAGAATATAAAAAAACTTTACTTTTAGAATATCTCTTAACAAGATAATGAATAGGGTGTTTGATATAACTTTTAAAAATATTGCCGTTCTTTCGGCAGATAAAATTACTACAATATCAGAAAAGATTAAAAGAAATAAAAAAATTATATTTATTAAATTTTTCTTTTTTATTACTATGAAAAGTAAAGAGATAATAATAGGAGTAATTCTTACAATGTAACTTCCTAATATTTTTTCGTCATTAAAAAAACTAGACAATCTTTTTCCATCATACTGATAGCCAAAAATATTATAACCATAAAAGTATTGGAATAATGAATCAAAAAATAATAAAATAAAAAATAAAATTAAGATATAAAAAAGTATTTTTGTAAAATTTTTAAAATTTAATATTAAAAAATAAATAGTTAATGAAAAGATTGTAAATCTAAAATAAAATAAGGAGCTTTGAAATGAAAATAAATAATTATCTGAGCCAATTGATGAAATTATAAAATAAATATTAAGCAAAATTAGTATTTTAAAAAATGAGTTATTTATATATGAGTATAATCTGTTTCTAATAACTACAATTAAAAATAAGAGCGCTGACAATGATAAGCAAAAATCTGGAATTGCTGGGCCAAAAACTAAAACAATGGGTATTTGTAATGCAAGTATAGCACATAAATATATTAAAAAATTGTCTATGCCATTGTATTTAAATTTTATACTTGATGAAAAGCTGTTCAATTTGAACTTTCTAAATTTGTTTAAAATGATTTATAAAAATTACCTTCTCCAGAATCACAAGACAACATATTACCTGTGAGTATAATGTTGTTTTCACCAATACACATTTTGATAATGGGTAACAACTCTTTAGCCTTAGGCATCCTATTTATTGGGATTCTATTATTTATAAAATTATTATAAATTTTAGAATTTCTTTTTTTTAATCTATCCATTGCATTTCCTTTATAAATAAATCCACCGGGATTTATTCCATTGACACATATATTATAAGTAGCAACATTTTTAGATAATGTTCTAACATAAGCAGATAATGCAGCCTTTGACACATTATAAGATAATGAACCTACTGCTTCATTAGAAGCTATTGAGCCAACATGGAATATAGTCCCCCTACGTTTTTTTTTTAATAACGGTAATAATTCTCTATTTATCTCAAAAATTGAAAAAAGATTTAAATTAAAAACTTTCATATAATCTTCATGCTTTGGGTCATATTCACTAACTCCTAACCCCCCACCAGCTATGTGCATAATTACATCAATATTTTTAAAAACAGACTTAACTTTTTTAGTCATTTTAAGAATACTATCCAATGATTGAAAATCCACTATGTGATAAAAATTTTTCTTTTTTTTAAAATTTTTTGTTAGTAGTTTTAATTTGCTTTCTGACCTTGCTGTTAAAAATAAATTGGCCCCTTCTTTACTTAGTTCTTTTGCAATTAATGCACCAAGTCCATAAGAAGCTCCTGTTATAAGAATATTTTTACCCTTTAAATACATTACTATTTAAACTTCAGATTTAAGTAATTTGAATCAACGAATAAACAATCGCCTTTGTAATTAGTCTCTTTAAATATCATTTTCCACTCTTCTCTTTTAAGACATAAGTTTCCGCCAAGAGTCCAACTATTAAATAATTTGAGTTCTTCCTCATCTTCATAAGTAGCCAATGTGATGAAAGAGTTATTATTTTTAGTTATGAAAGTAATTTTTTTAAGTAAGTTAATGGCATCAGGAAGTGTAAGAGTGTATACGACACCTAAAACTATAGTCAAATCAAACATATTTTCTTCAAAATTAATATCTTGTGGTCTAGTATAAATAACATCATCTTTAATGTTGTTCATTAAATTTTCCATAGCATAGTAAGAGTTTTCAGTTCCATTAATTCTAAAATTTTTATTCATATTTTTTAAATCACTTAATAAAAAACCAAAATCACAATTTATATGTAAAATATTTGAATTATCATTAAGATTGTATAATTCTATGCAATTTTCTGCAACTTGCTTCCATCTTCCATCATACTTATAACCTCCATAGCCAGTACTTTTTGAGCCATGATAAAATCTTTTATCTTTATAACTTGCTATTATTCTATCATTGAAACTTCTAAAATTTTCTTCAAGATATCTTGGTTCCTTTGGTTGAGGGTAATTATATAAAATATTACGCATTTAATTTTAACAATAATCTACTAAACTCACTAAAAGAATCAACGATATAGTCTGCATTTTGCAGCTTAGTTTTATTTACAGTATGAGTTATTCCAACACATTTAATACCTGCTCTTTTTGCAGAAAGTACTCCTAAGGGGGCATTTTCAATAACTAAGCATTGGTTTTTTTTTAAAGTTGAAATCTTTAAAGCCTTTAAATAAGGTTCAGGAGAAGGTTTTCCATATTTACACAAATCACCAGAAATAATTGAATCAAATTTTCTTAAAAATTCTTTTGGAAGAGTTTTTTGAATTCTTTTTTTTGTTCCAGCTGTAACTATAGAAATTTTGAAGCCGTTACTTTTAAAAAAATTGATATTTTTTAAAACTCCAGTGTAAAAACTCAGTTTAAAATTTTTTATGTACAATTTATTTTTTCTTTTTATTAATTCATTTATAATTTTTTTATCTAAAGTCTTATTATTTTTTTTATAAAATAACTGGAGCAATTTTTCTAATTTTTTACCTTCATTTTCATAAAAATCTTCTTTAGATATATCTACACCTTCATCTTTTAAAATCTTCTTCCACCCAACATAATGATTATAAACAGATTTGATAAGAGTCCCATCAAGATC
This sequence comes from Pelagibacteraceae bacterium, assembly GCA_002705265.1. Classification (GTDB taxonomy): domain Bacteria; phylum Pseudomonadota; class Alphaproteobacteria; order HIMB59; family HIMB59; genus HIMB59. Next base: position 10,459 of record PAHR01000034.1, read on the forward strand.
AAAGAATAAACCTTTAATCATCAAATTTTGATAAAATAGCTTTCATCCAATCACCCAAATACTTATAATGTGGCGAGGTGATAATTCCACCATCCTCAACAAATGGTGCATCAATATAGGTCCCACCTGCGTTATTAACGTCATCTTTAATACTATAATATCCTGACATTTTTTTTCCACTAACCAAGCCTGCGGAAATTAACAATTGTGTTCCATGACAAATGCAACCAATAAGAGTTTTTTTGTTATAAAAATTTAAAATAATTTCTAATATTTTTTTATCTTGTCGTAAATATTCCATTGCCTTTGCACCACCAGGTAATATTAATAAATTATATTTGTTTATATCAACATCATTAGGACTAATTACTTTTTGTTCTTTATTTGGGGGTATTCTTGTTTTAAGGATCCCCTCCACTTCTTTTCCTCCTAAAAGACAGACGTCAACAATAAATTTTGCTTCTAATAACCTATAATACGGATATATAAATTCATGATCTTGTACAAGGTTTCCTGATAACATTAATGCAGAGTTCATATTATTTATTTTTTTTTAGAAATGATTTAAATGTACTATTTTCTATCTCATTTCTAGTTAAAAATGGGTACATATCTTCAAAAGTTGTTGGTATACTATTGCCTTCTTTATCACGTCTATTAATCGCTTTTGGCATTTGTTCTTGATTTTCATCAATAATAATTTCACAAATTGTAGGCCCTTTTTGATTAATAATTTTTTTAATTTTTTCTGACAGCATTTTCTGAGAAGATATTTTTCGATAATGAAGTTTATATGATTTGGCAATATATTTATAATCAGGAAATGATAAACCACTTTGATTATTAGAGCCCATAATTCTTGAATTGAAACCTAATTCCTGAGTTTGCTTGATAGTAAGATAGCCACCATTGTTAAATATGAATAATTTAATAGGAAGCTTAAAATGCATCACTGTAGCTAATTCCTGTATATTCATTTGCAATCCACCATCACCAGAAATACAAATTACTCTTTTCTGATTTTTAGCAAATGAAGCACCTATAGCTGCAGGTAAGCCCCATCCCATTGGTGCATGTCCTGAGTTTGTGTAAAGTTTTTGGTTTTTTTTGCATTTAAATCCTTGATGTGTTCCAACAAAAGAAAGTCCCATGTCAGTAACAACTGTTTCACCTTCCTTAAGAATTTCTGACAATTTATCAATGAATACATAAGAGTTAATAGAATTTCTTGCAGTTTTAAATTCAGGAAGAACAATAGGATATTTTTTTCTAATATTTTTACAGTA
>PAHR01000035.1 GCA_002705265.1 Pelagibacteraceae bacterium
TCTAAAGGGGGTACTTCTGAGTCAGCAGAAAATATCCAACTACTGTGTGCTAGGCATAATTTACAAAAAAGTGATAAAATAATTTAAATGAAAACCCTCATAGCTCTATTGATATTAATTTTCCTAAAACTTCCGTTGTATGCAAACAATTATTATTGTTTTGAAACTCACAACAAATTAGGGAAGGTAGAAGAGCCAGCAGAAATTTTACTAACTAAATTATCTGCTTATTCATATGAAATAACTGCTCCAGCTAATCCAGAATCAAATATTAGTCAGATATTTCAAATAAGTAACGAAGATGAAGAATTTTTATTATTAGAGTGGGATGGGATAATTAATAGTTTTGCACACTCCTTTAACATAATAATTGATAAAATTGATTTAAAATTTAGTAATTCTTCCTTTTTTTCGCCATTAAGCTATGAGAAAATGGAATTAGGCTATGGTTACTGTAGGAAACTTTAGATGAAAACCCTCTTAGCCCTATTGATATTAATTAGTTAAAAATTTCTTATTCTACAGATAAAATTGCAGAAACTTGTAGAATGAAATTCTTAAATTTTTTAGGCTAAAATAAGCGCTGATATTATTTGCTTTTTGGTGCCGCCGAGAAGAATCGAACTTCCGACCCCACCCTTACCAATGACGTGCTCTATCACTGAGCTACGAAGGCATAAGATATATTTGTAAGTATATAATTAAATTAGTATTTAAAGCAGATAAAAATTCTATACCTGCTTTAAAATATTTTTGATTTTTTATTAGCTTTTAAAAAGTTCCATAGCTTGATTCAATAGCTCTTCTGATCTTGCATGGTCACCAGCGTCGTGAGCTGCCATACCTTGATCTCTTAATAATTGGGCTTCTGCAATCATATCATCTAAACTTTTCGCCATATTAGGGCATGAACCTGCATAGACTGAACTGGTAAAAAGCACTAAGGATAATGTTATTAATATTTTTTTCATTATGATCTCCATTTTTATATTACTGATTACTTATTAATCAAAAAATTAGATCATTGGCTTACAGAACTAAAGTGTCGCCAATGACGTGCTCTACCACTGAGCTACGGCTGCATAGTGTCGGTTTTTATAGCAAATTACCGATCACTCTGGTTTAGCATTACCCAAAAGAACAAGTTTTAGTTAATTTTTGTTTCTTTATAATTTTTGCTATCTCATTACAAATGGATTCTTCATCGGATCATCTGAGATATTAATCCAGGTCGTCTTAGTTCTTGTGTAGTCAAGAATAGATTGTTTTCCAGCTTCTCTAGCATACCCTGATTGATTAAACCCTCCAAAAGGAGCTATAGGGGATATAGCGCGGTAGGTATTTATCCAACAAATTCCAGCTTTTATCTCTTGAGAAACTCTGTGTGCTCTGGCTAAATCATTTGTGAATAAACCTGAACCTAGTCCATATTTTGAATCATTCGCGATCTCAATTGCCTGCTCTTCCTTTTCAAATTCGATAAAAGAAATAACTGGTCCAAACATCTCAACTTTGAGAGTTTCAATATTGTGAGTGGGGCAATGAATAAGAGTTGGCTCAAAATAATTTCCTTCGCCTTCAATTTTTTTTCCACCAAAAATAATTTCTCCACCCTGCTCAACTGATTTTTTAATTGTTATTTCGATTATTTCGATTTGCTTCGGTGTGCAAAGTGGTCCTAAATTTGTTTCTTGTTTTAAAGGGTTTCCAACTTGAATAGATTGTGATTTCTCTTGGATAAGTTTTAGTAAATCTTTAGCAATACTTTGATGAACGATGACTCGGCTTCCTGCAACACAGGATTGTCCACTTGCTCCAAAGTTACCGGCTATTATTCCATTCGCTGCACTCTCAAGATCTGCATCTTCAAAAATTATTAAAGGAGATTTACCACCTAATTCTAAATTGGTGGCTGCAAAGTTATTGGAAGAGTTTTGTATAATTTTTTTCGCTGTCTCTGTTCCACCTGTAAAAGCAATACGATCGATATCTGGATGAGATGTTAGAGGTGCGGAGCAATTCTCTGCATCACCGGTAATTACAGAGACAACTCCCTTAGGAAACCCTGCTTTCTCCATTAATTTTGCAAGTTCAAATAATGCACAAGGTGCGATCTCAGATGCTTTAAGTATGACACTACATCCTGCAGCAAGTGCTGGAGCTAATTTCGTTGCTGTCAAAAACATTTGAGCGTTCCAAGGAACAATTGCAGCCACAACTCCTATTGGTTGATGGGTTGTATAAACATGCATGTCTTTTTTATCTATAGGTAGTGTCGCTCCTTCAACTTTATCTGCCATCCCTGCAAAATACCTATAATAGTCTGCTACATATTTTGTTTGAGATACGGTTTCTGCCAAAAGCTTGCCGCTATCATGAGTTTCAACGGTTCCAATTTTCTCTGCATTATCTTCAATTAGATCAGCAAGTTTATAGAGTAGTTTTCCTCTGTCTGTCGCTGTACAAGTCTTCCAAAAACCTTTATTTAAAACACTTCTAGCTGATTGAACAGCTAAATCTATATCATCTTGACCGGCGCAATCAAAGGAAGCCCAAGGCTTATTATTAGCTGGATTATCAGATTGCATTACCTGACCCTTGGAACCTGGCCGCCAATCTCCATTGATATAGAGCTGGTAATGATTATCTAGCTTAGTCATGAACCAAACCTTGGCATGACATCAGAGATAAATCTATCTAAAAAAACTTTTTTATCTTCGATGCTTAAATGAGAGTCAATCCATATGGAGTATTCATCAAATCCTAAATCCTCATAGCGCTTTACGTTATCTATGACGTCTTGCAAACTTCCAATATTTTGATTCTTTAACATCTCTTGTGGGGAGCACATTTTATTGTTATCAAATTCTTCTTGTGTCAAGGGATCAAGAGTTCCTTGAACTACAGATCGATCATTTTTAAACCACGCACCAAAGTTATTATAAAACTTTGACACAGCTATAGCTCCCTTTTGAATATCTTCATCAGTATCTCCTATGTAACAATGATTTAACATCATAGAAAGAGTTTTTGATTTATTTGGAAATTTTAAACAAGTTTCATTAAAAATATTTTTTAATCTCTTTATCTCATCAAAACCTTTCCAAAGAGGAGTGACTTGAACATGCCAGTTATTGGCAACTGCAAACTCATGACTGTTAGGATCTCTAGCGGCGATCCAAATAGGAGGTCCTTTGGGTTGTAGAGGTTTTGGGATAGAGGTGGCACTTGGAAATTGAAAATATTTTCCATCATGAGCATAGTCGCCCTTCCATAGTTTCTCAAGTGTTGGAACAATCTCTCGCATACGAAGTCCTGCTTCCATTGCATCCATTCCAGGAACTAATCTGTCATATTCATACAGGTAAGCTCCTCTAGCTAGCCCTAGTTCTAATCGACCATTTGATAAAACATCTGTCATTGCTGCTTCGCCAGCAAGTTTGATCGGATGCCAAAAAGGAACAATTAAGGTTCCTGTGCCTAATTTAATTTTTTTTGTGTATCTGCAAAGATCAGTGATTGTAATAAAAGGATTGGGAGCAATAGCGTAATTCATGCAGTGATGCTCTCCCGTCCAAATAGCCCTCATATTACTTTGATCAGCCATCTGGCAAAGATCAATAAAATCCTCATATAATTTAGTATAGGATTGACCAGGATTATCCCTAATCATGTGTATAAAGAGAGAAAATTTCATAATTGTAAAACTATTTTAATTTGAGTCTAACCCCTTAATAAATTGATTTAAATGGAAATTAAATTGCTTGGAATGTGTTAAGGGCAATATATGCCTAGCATTTTTAATCACAATATACTTATTTTTGTTAATTTTAGCTAATTTTTTTGACATTTCAGGAGTGGAATTAAAATCCTTTTCTCCAGTTATATAAAGCATAGGAACTTTAATGTTTTTAATTACTTGCTTAGAATTTCCCTTAATATTTGCAAATACACTGTACGCACTTGCATACCCCTTGAGATTGAAAATCTTCTTATTTAACCTTAATAGTCCTTGAATAGTTTTAGAGTATTTTAAAATATTTTGGGATTTTGATTGCCCAAACCATCTTTGGATAGGCTCATGAATAACAATATTATCATTTGGATTTTCATTAATTTCTTTTGCTCTCAATCGAACTTTTTGACTTGCCTCTTTGGAGCGATTAAAGATAGCTGTTACAGCAACACCTGATTTTAAAAGACGTGTGTGTGTTCCAGCGATTTCAATTGTGATGAGTGCTCCAAGAGAATGTCCTATTATAATAGGTCTATATATTTTTTTTGTTTTAATAAAATCTACTATAGCTTCGCAATAACTTTTAAGAGTAATTGTTTTAAATTTTAAAAGATTACTTTTTCCATGACCTGGTAAATCTATTGCGTAGACTGTGAAATGTTTTTTTAAGTCATGGATTTGTTTAATCCAACTTTCCGCTCTGAGACCAAGACCATGAATTAAAATAATAGGATCACCTTTGCCTGTTTTGTGGAAAGCTATGCCGTTTTGAGTTTTATTTTTTTGCAGGATCATCGACATCATTACCAAGTTCTTTTAAATCTTGATATCGATCCCCTATTCTATGATGCGGTCTTCCGCCATTAGCACCACCTAAAGCGATTACTATTTCATTAGATGCGGGTGCATCAGAGATTGCGAATTGAATTGTGTGGTAATGAGATCTTCGTCCAGGATCATGTTTATCCATTAAGGGTATCATGATGGGTCCATTGGCTGGAGCCCTAGTATTTGTGAAAACCAAATAGGATTTTGCTCCTACAGCATTTCGATAAAAGTTTCCAAATCTCAAAGTATGAGTAAATGCGGATCCGTGTTCAATTTCACCTTCAGTTCCAACTACAGCTGCCTTACCATAAGCTTCAATATTTTCAGGACCTCCTGCGATCTTCAATATTCTAGTGGATAGTTGTTCTCCTAAAATTGGTGCAAATTCATGAATCTCTGGCTTTAAATCCTCTACAAACTTACCTGCCCAAGGATTAGTTAATACGGCAGCAACTGCAAAGATATGCAAAGGTTTTTCAGTTTTTTTAAATCCCTCAATATGAACTTCTTCTGAATAATTAACAAATTTTCTAATCTCTAATGGCATTAGGTATGATTAAATACTAGTTTTGATGAGAATAAAATTAAATTTTAGAGATAGTTTCAAATAAAGTGTCTTTAATATTGATAGCTGCTTCTTTATTTTTATCAAAATTACTTATCCTTGATGAGCCAGGAATTCGGGCCCCCTCTTGTTCTTCTATTGAGTTTAAAAGTTGGTTAATTTGTGTATTAAAATTTTTATTAAACATACTTGGGTTAAAGGCCATAAAAAATTGACCAGTTGCTGGAGGTCCACCAACATCATTTGCAAAAGAAGAAGCTTGAGTTCCAAGATTTCCTCCACCAAGACATGCAGCCATAATTTCAACAAGTAGTCCAACTCCAAAACCTTTATATCCACCACTTGGAGCCATTGTTCCTTTTAATGCCTCATTCGCATCAGTTGTAAATTTACCATCTGGCCCATAAGCCCAGCCCTCAGGAATTGGTTCGTTAGTTTTAGCTCGAACAGAAATTTCACTTTTTGCAATGACACTTGCTGACTGGTCTACAATTAATTTTACTTTTCCGTCTACTGGGACAGCAATTGAAAAAGGATTAGTTCCAACAACGGCCTTAATACCACCCAGAGGTGCAATAGAAGCTGGAGCATTAGTAAATCCAATTCCAACTAAACCTTGTTCAGCTAAACACCTTGTATGGTAACCAAGCACACCACAATTATAAGAGTTGCTTATACCTGCTGATGCAATTCCGTTCTGCTTCGCGGAGTTGATAATTTCCTTAAAGGCAAAATCAATTGCTCTGTGCGCAAACCCATTGTCCGCATTAACCTTAAAAGCCGAATTAGAAATTTGTTGAAGACTTGGGAGAGCATCACCTTTGACTTTACCACAACTTAAATGAAGACAGTAAATTGGGAGATAGTGGAACCCATGGCTTTTGATACCTTGATTCTCAGCATCAATAATTCCCTTTGCTAGAGGTATTGCATTTTCAGTAGTAGCTCCTGATTTTTGTAGTTTTTCAATAGCTAAGTTTAGTGCATTTTCTTGACTTAATTGCATTTATCGGTACTAGGACAAATTTCTTATATTTTCAAGTAAAATCATATAAAAATTAATCTTTTTATTTTATTAAATCTTGCATGCAAGTTCCCAAAATGTTTAACTCTTAGGTCTATAGACTAATAAATATTTATTAATTTAATGGAGGAATAAATATGACTTATTTAAAGAACGTATTTTTCTCAGCAATTCTTGCTCTAGGACTTAGTTCATTTGTATCTAGTGCACAAGCTTGCGGAAAAGTTACAATTGCCGAAATGACTTGGCAATCAGCAGCTGTTTTAGCTCATTTAGACGCTAAAATTTTAGCAATGGGTTATGACTGTGATGTTGAACTCGTGCCTGGCGATACAATGCCTACTGGTACATCAATGATTGAAAAGGGTGAGCCTGACATAGCTCCTGAGCTATGGACTAATGGTCTTGGCCCTCTTTTAGCTCCTGCTGTTGCAGAAGGTAGAATTGCTTCTGCTGGTGAATCAATCTCTGGTGGTGCTATCGAGTCACTATGGATACCAAAATATATGCTAGATGCTAACCCTGAGTTAGCAACTATTGATGGTGTAATAGCTAATCCACAATTATTTCCTAATCCAGAAGACCCAAGTAGAGGAGCTCTATATGGCTGCCCTGCAGGTTGGAACTGTCAAATTACAACTCACCAGTTATTTAAAGCTGGCGGAATGGCAGACAAAGGATGGGATTTAATTGATCCTGGTTCAGGAGCTGGTCTTGCAGGTGCAATGACTGAAGCTTACAATAAGGGAGATGGATGGATCGGTTACTACTGGGGTCCAACAGCTATCTTAGGTCAAGTTGAAATGGTTCAAGTAGATCAAGGTCCACACAATGCTGATGAATGGGCTAGATGTATCGGAGCAGATATGGATTGTCCAGATCCAATGATGATGAACCATCCAGTATCAACTGTTGAAATTTATGTTTCTAAGAAGATTATGGAAAATAAAACAGTGATGCGTTATCTTGGTGCTAGAGGTATGACGAGTGCGGAAATCAGTGTGATTTTAGCTGCAGCTGATGCAGATCAATTATCACCTGAAGAAGCAGCTGAATACATCCTTAATGAGAGAGAAGATCTTTGGAAAAAAATGGTTTCTAATGATGTTCGTATTAAGATAAAAGCAGCTTTATAATAATATAATAATTTTTAGCAGGTCCTAATTTATGGGCCTGCTAAATCCAAAAAAATTATGGCAGACAAATCAACAAATTTCTTTATGGATTTTCCTACTTTACCAAAGGAATTAATTCGAGCTTTTAAAAAAAGTACTGATGCTGCCTATAAGGCTTTCTCTAGAGAATATGGGGATTATATTGAATCATTTTTTAACCCCCTTTTAAAATTTTTAGTATTTTGGGAAAAACTTTTAGTAGCAACTCCATGGTCAGTAATCATTGGAGTTGTATGTATTTTTGCTTTCTACGGAACAAGAAGTTATAAAATTGTTATTGGAATTATAGTTTCTTTTTTCTTTGTAGGTTATATGGGTATGTGGGAAGACATGATGGAGTCAATGGGCTTTATTATTGTTGCTACGATTATGTCCATTGCAATAGGTATTCCTATGGGTATTTGGATGTCAAAATCAAATAGAGCCCAAGCAGTTATCACACCTATTCTTGACTTTATGCAAACACTACCTCCTTTTGTTTACTTAATTCCTGTAGTTATGTTACTTGGTATAGGTAAAATTCCTGGTTTGATTTCTGTTATTGTTTATGCAATTCCACCAATGATAAGGTTAACGAATTTGGGTATAAGAGAAGTTGATCGTGAAATACTTGAAGCAGCTGATTCTTTTGGAGCTACCCCAAGGCAAAAACTTACACAAGTGCAATTTCCATTAGCCCTACCAACAATATTTGCTGGTGTGAACCAAACAATTATGATGGCTTTGGCAATGGTTATTATTGCTTCTATGATTGGAGTTAAAGGATTAGGACAAGAAGTTTTAAGGGCAATTACTAATCAATACTTTACACTTGGTATGCTTAATGGCCTAGCTATTGTTATTTTGGCTATAGTTTTTGATAGAATTTCTCAAGCATATGGAAAAAGAATTCAAAAACATAGATCAGGGGATGCTATTTAAAACATGCCTGGGTCTAACAAGATAGAAATTAAAAAATTATATAAAATTTTTGGCCCCAAACCTTTGCCTTTAGTTGAAAAAGTTAATAATGGTATTGGCAAAGATGAGCTTTTAGAAAAACATAAGCATGTTTTGGGTTTGAATAATATAAATTTAGGAATTCCTGAACAATCTCTTCAAGTGATTATGGGTTTATCTGGCTCAGGAAAATCTACTCTGATTAGACATATTAACAGACTAATAGAACCTACAGCTGGGGAAATGATTGTTGATGGTCAAGATGTTTTAACTTTAAGTCAAAATGATTTGTTAGAGTTTAGAAAAAACAAAACCGCAATGGTTTTTCAAAAATTTGCATTACTACCTCATAAAACAGTACTTCAAAATGTATCTTTTGGTTTATATATCAAAAGAGTTGAACCAGCTGAGGCCGAAAAAAAAGCAATGCATTGGATTGAAAGAGTTGGTTTATTAGGTTTTGAACATAGATACCCTCAACAACTTTCAGGAGGTATGCAACAAAGAGTTGGTCTTGCTAGAGCTTTAGCTAATGATCCTGATATTTTATTAATGGACGAAGCTTTTAGTGCGCTTGATCCTCTTATTAGAAAAGATATGCAAGATATACTTTTAGAGATTCAATCTGAACTAAAAAAAACAGTTGTATTTATTACGCATGATCTTGATGAAGCACTTAAACTTGGAGATAGTATTGCTATTTTAAAAGATGGCTCTATGGACCAAGAAGGTAATGCTGTAGATATACTTTTAAGTCCTAAAACAGAATATGTAAGAAAATTTGTGGAAGATGTTAACAGAAGTAGGGTTTTAAAAGCTAAAAATATTATGCAAAATGCTTCTGACATTGCAAAAGATTTACTAAATGGTCAAACTTTTAAAGTTAAAGCTGATGATGTTATTGAAAAATTTATTGATAGAGTAGTAGTTGATAAGCCTAATGTTATTGAAGTTATGGGTGAAAATGGTTCTGCATTAGGATATCTAAGTAGTGAGAGACTATCTGAAATTTTAAGAAAATAAAGTTCATGAAAAATAATAATTTTGTTGCTGGCCAATGGATAGCGGGCGAAGGATCTATAAAGAATATTAATCCATCTGACACAAATGATATAATAGATGAATATACTAATGCTACATCACAACAATTAAATGATGCTATCAGTAGCGCTCAATTAGCTCAAAAAAAATGGGAAACAGTTGGTATAGAAAAAAGAGCAAATATATTACATGACATTGGAAGTGAGTTAATTAAACAATCCAAAGAAATTGGTACTCTTCTATCAAGAGAAGAAGGTAAAACTCTTCCTGAGGGCATAGGGGAAGTAATAAGATCTGGTCAACAATTCCAATACTATGCTGCAAGTGCCTTAAGGCAATTTGGAGAAAATATTGCCTCAACTAGAGATGGTGTTTCGGTTGAAATAAGTCGAGAGCCTGTCGGTGTTTGCGGTATTATTTCCCCTTGGAATTTTCCAATTGCAATAGCTGCGTGGAAATCTGCTCCTGCAATGGCTTTTGGAAATGCGATAGTTCTTAAACCTGCTTCTCAAACTCCTGCAAGCGCGATTGCTCTAACAAAAATTATAAGTGAACAAAAAGAAATACCTGAAGGTTTATTTAATTTAGTCTTAGGTGGCGGTGGAACAATTGGTCATCAAATGTCAGGACATTCTGATATTAACGCTATCAGCTTTACTGGTTCAGTTGGAGTTGGGCAAACGATTTATATGGAAGCTGCAAAGTCTATGAAAAAAATGCAA
>PAHR01000036.1 GCA_002705265.1 Pelagibacteraceae bacterium
ATAAGAAATATAATTTACTATATCAATCCCATAACACACTGATATACCATGTGGAATTTTATAATTTTCTATACTTTCTATTGCATGACCAAAAGTATGACCATAATTCAAAAATATTCTTTCTTTATTATCAAATTCATCTTTTTCAATAAATTTTTTTTTGATGTTCAAACATATCTTAATATATTGATTAACGATATTGTTATTTAAATTAATAAAATTATCTATGTTTTTGTTAAAATTATTTAAATCTTTATTTGATGAAATTATAAAATAATGAAGCATTTCACCAATACCTGACAAAATATCTTTTTTTTGTATCGTTTTTAAAAAATTTTCACAGATATATATTTTTGTAGGAGGATTATAATTTCCAATTAAATTTTTATATTTTTTAAAATTTATAGATATTTTTGAACCAATGCAGCTATCTGCTTGAGATAGCAATGTCGTAGGCACATAAATCCAATCCACACCTCTAAAAATAATATGTGAAATAAAACTAGATATATCTTGTGTTATACCTCCTCCAATTACAATTAATTTATTTTTTTTAGAAAAATTTATATTAATTAATTTATTTATTATATTTCCAATTTGATAATATTCCTTAGCTCTTTCATTAATAGATAATTTAATTACTTTTTTTTTAATCAAATTATTTTTATCAAATTTTTTATAAACTTTATTATCAATTAATATTACATCATTATCATTATAATTTTGATTAATGATTTTTTTTAAATTATTTTCAAAATAAACATCATATTTTTTTATTTTTGACTTAATCGAAATATCACTATGCATTAACAGCACCTATAAAACCGCCATCAACTATAAGATTTTGACCAGTTATAAAAGTATTGATATCACTACACAAAAACATAACAGCATTTGATATGTCTTTGGTTGTTCCTAATCTATTCATGGGAACTTGATTTGTTAATTTTTTTATCTCATTTTTTTTTAGCATAGATCTTGTCATTTCTGTGTTAATAAATCCAGGGGACACAGCATTTACTAATACATTATATTTAGCAAGCTCTACTGCAATAGTTTTTGTAAAACCAATAAGACCAAATTTCGAAGTAGAATATACCGATCTACCTTCTCTAACTCTTTCTGATGCAATTGATGCAATATTAACTATTCTGCCAAATTTATTTTTAATCATTTTTTTTGATATTTGGCTTGTTAAAATAAAAACTGATTTTAAGTTTATGTTCATTAAATTTTCGTAATCAGCCTCAATAAAGTTTTCAATACGTTGGGAGTAATTAATTCCAGCATTATTAATTAAAATATCTATTTTTTTAAATGAATTAATATATGTAATTAAATTTTTTAAATCGTCTTTTTTTGATAAATCAAAGTTTTTTGTGCTAATAGATATTACTTTCGCACCTAAATTTTCAAAGTCTTTTTTTATTTGTTTACCAATACCTCTTGATCCCCCAGTTATAAGGACAGTTTTTTTATTAAATTTTAAATAAAGTTTATTATTTTTATTAGACATATATATGATCTACATCACCCCTACTAACTGCCAATCTTATTGCAGGTTTTTTACCAATTGCAGTAATTTTATGCACTTTATTTTTTTTAATTAAAATTAAATCATTTTTTACTAATATTTTTTTTTGTTTTCCAATTACAAATTCCCATTTACCGTCTATTATAAGCCATCATTCATTCCAATTAGAATGATAATGCATTCTATTTCCTTCACCTGGTTGCTGACATATTATTGTGGCTGAATTACTTTCAGTATTTACAAGTCTATGACTCCAGCTATTTATTTTTTTTTTATTTTTGACTAGATCTGCAATATTTGTAATAAGTTTATTTTCTTTAGAAAAGTCATTATCTCTTATTCCATCTTTTTTTAAAATCTTTATAACATTTTTTTCTATATTTTTTTTCATTTGTAGTACCTCTTCTTAGTTATATTTTTCTTTTTATTAGCCAACATGATTTTTTCAACTAATTGAAAATCTGACTCATTATCTATGTCAATTGTTGATAATCCTTTAAGAGTAAAATATCCAGTTTTACTACCTCCCCCATGGTAGGCTGATTTATATTTTTTTATATTTTGCATAAAACTTATTTTTCTCCAACCCATTAACACTGTTGCATAAGCTTTAATAGGAGTCATTTTCTGTGATGGGGGATTTGGGACTAACTTTTTAAAATTTATAGGTTTTGATTTATACAAACATGCAATTTGTTTTTCCTCAACTGATATTAAGGTCTCTAATTTATTATTTATCATATGCTTGTAAAAATTAATTATTTCATCTTTAGTAATAAATGGTGAAGTTGGTAAAATTTGTATTAGAATATCACATTCTATATTTTTAAAAAAATCAAATGTAAATTGATCATTTGTCGTTACATCGGATCCAAGTTTTTTATCTCTTTTGTAGAATTTTATTGAATAATCATTTGCTATTTTTTTAAATTTTATTGAATCTGAATTTAAATAAATAGAGTCAAAATATTTTATTTTTTTAGCAGCTTCAATTGCATAAGATATTAACGGTTTATTATTAATTAAACGCAAATTCTTTTTTTTTATTCTTTTACTTCCAATTCTGGCTGGAATCATACAAACAATTTTTAAATTTTTATTTATAATATTTTTTTTCATATTTATTGGATAATGAATTTATTATATCTATATATTTTTTTCTTACATTATTTTTTAAAAGATATTTTTTTCTGAGTTCAAGTTCATCTTTTTCATTTAGGTTTTTTTTGGATGGTTTCCAACCACATCTTTTATAAATTTCTAATGGAATTCCGTCAGCGATTTTCTTCCTTGGTACATTAGCTTTTCTTAAAAACTTCAGAGTATCTAAAGACTCTGTAGTATGTAATTTTTTTTTAATATCATTTAAATATTTATCTGGTCTTTTCACAAAATCTTCAAATGGTAAAAGTAAATAGTTATTTTTAAATTTACTTTTTAGAATTTTTTTTCTTTTTTCTTCGTTTTTTTTTATATTTATGCTCATTAAATGAATAGCCTTTTCTACAAAGTTAAGTTTATTATAAACACTTTCCCATCCAAGTGCAAAATGTGGATATTCTTTATTTTTCAATTTATAATATACATCTACATCTCTAGAAGTATTTATTAAATTTTTCATATTTAATGATTGTTGAATTATCATATATAAAGGATGCCGAATTACTTCGATAAAGACCAGTTTTGTTCCATATGCCTCAAACAGTTCATTTATATATTCAGTTAAATCATGAGTAGTAAAATTTAATATTGGTTTTTTTTTATTAATTTTATTTGGAATTATTTCATCTCCTCTTTGTTTAATTCGATTTAGATATACATTGGGATTTCTATAATTATAAATACTAGAAATATCAGAAATTCTAAAATTTACCTCCCTACCCATCATTGTCTGATAAAGTTTATGGTCAGTAAATAGTTTAATCATCGATATTGCTGCATCTTTTTTAATTTTTTTCATTTTTTTGAGTCTTAATATAAATTCAATTTCAAAAATATAAGTTAATAACTCAACTCTTTTAAAGGAAGAAATTATCGGAGATAATAAAGTTTTACCACATCCGGCCTGACCATCGACAACAACAATTTGTTTAAACATTTCATTTTTTTTTGAAGAAGTAATTTTATCCATTATTTTATAGGATTCTTTAATTTCCATTTACTTTTTTCTTTTTTCCAAATATGAGATAATCTCCAACTATCAACAACTTTCCAAAATTCTTTTTCATTAATGTCAAGGTATTCTAAAAAATCTAAAAAAAATTTATCAGGAAACTCACCTTCAAATTTTTTCATCAATGATATTCCTTCATTCCTAGTTATATGACCGTCTCTAATTTCATGTGCGGCATCTTCCATACATCTCCCTAATCCAAATTTAATAAATCTCATATAGTAGTGCATGCCATCCATTTTATCGTCAATACTTGAGTACTTTGAATAGGTACCTTGAGTTCTCTCTAAATTAGCTTGAAAACCAGTATTTTCTGTGCAGTAATAATAATTTTCCTGAGGATTCCATGGGTGATAATAATTATAGTAATATATTTTACTTATATTATTCTTTTTTAATTCATTAATTGATGGCGGTTTATAAAAATTTAAATCTGCCTCAAATAAATCTTTTTCACTTAAATAGTTTTTATTTTTAATTCCAAATTTTATTAATTCATCAATAGTTACCCCTTTTAAATATCCAGATACCCATTTTTTATCATCTAAAAAATCTATGAAAGGTTTATCCACTGATTTTGGATCTCCGGCATATTCTACTTCACCATTTTCACCATAAAATATTAATTTAATTTTAAACTTATTTGCAATATGAACAGGAAAATACATTTGACCTAGAACGAATGTGTGGAAAGCATCACCTAATTCTTCAAAACATAATCTTGCAAGTTTTTTATGTATAACTCCATTAGGAGAACATTTAATATTCACAAAACCACTGTCATTTAAACTGTTAAAGTTTTTTATCCCTATATCAGTATATTTTAGTGGACTCCAAGTCACTAATAGTGGATTCATTCCATACTCATATTTTAATTTATGTGCTACATAGCCAGAATCCTTTCCACCACTACTTGGCACAACTACATCCCATTCTTTTCCATTTCCACGATGTTTATCTAACAACTTTTCAAATTCTTTTTTTCTTTTTAGCCAATCAATAGTTTTTTTATATTCAAGATTATTACATGCTGAGCATATGCCATTATCATCAAATATTATCCTGGGTCTTTGATTTGATATGACACATTTCTTACACCAAAGAACTTTGTTAGGTAGTTTAGAAATTTGCTTATCAAGTTTATTATATTTTTTCATTTAATTGATGCTCTTTATAAAAGAATCAATTAGTTTTAAACCATTATTTCCACTTTTTTCAGGATGAAATTGGCATGCTAAAAGGTTATTTTTTAGTATTGAAGAACAAAAAACAACATCATCATATTTTGTATAAGTTAAAATATCCTTTTTGTATTTTGGTTTTACAAAGAAAGAGTGAATAAAGTAAAACTTCTTATTAAATATATGTTTTTTTAATCTTGAAAATTTCTTAATACTGATATTTTGATCATTTATCAAAAGGTCATTCCAACCTATATGTGGAACTATTGAGCTGTGTTTATATTTTTTAAAAGAATGAACATCGCCTTTTATGATAGATAATCCTGATGTTTTGCAAAATTCTTCGCTACTTTCAAACAACATTTGCATCCCTAAACAAATAGAAATAATAGGTTTGTTATGTGTATGAAGTGATCTCAAAAGATCAAAAGTCTTCGTTTTTTTTAAATTTGATATAGCCTTATTAAATGCACCTACACCAGGTAAAACAATTAAATCAGAAGAAAGAATATCTTTTTTTGAATTAGTTATAATAGTATTAAAATTTAATGAACTTAGAGCATTATTTATACTAAACAGATTGCTTAAATTATAATCTATTATTGCAATTTTAAATTTAGATTTAGTATCAATCATTAATCTTTAAACAATTTTTTTTTGAATTTACTTATATTATGAGTTTCAAAGCTATCAAACTTTTTTCTATTATCTAAATATTCAATATTACCTATTTCAAATTTATTATTATTAAATATTTGATTATTTAAACAGTAATAATGAAACATAGAGGAAATTGATACTCCAGAGATGTTTTGAAATTTTTTAAATAAATTTCTAGCTTGTTTAACATTACCTATTCCTCCATTATAAACAATTGGAATTTCTATAAACTTGTTTATAATTTCAAAAAGTTCAGTATTAAAACCTTTGCCTGTGCCTTCTAATTGTATATCTGTAATTATAATTTCTCCTGCACCTAAATCTTGAACATTTTTTATCCAATCAATTATTTTTTTTTTAGAATTATTTCTACCATTATCTGTAAATGCAAAATAATTATTATCTACTTTAGATGCCTCAATTGATACACTTATTGTTGAAGATCCGAATATTTTAGATGCTTTTTTTATTAATAAAGGATTTTTAATTGCTGCTGTATTTATTGCCACTTTATCTGCCCCATACTTTAAAATAAGACTAATGTCTTTTAAATTTCTAATCCCCCCACCTACAGTTAGAGGTATAAAAATATTTTTGGCAGTTTTTGATATGATTTCTTTAAGGGAATTTTTTCCATACAAACTAGCAACAACATCTTGATAATAAAGCTCATCTGCACCATTATTGTAATAATATTCAGCAAAATTTTCAGGTTTTCCCAAAACTCTTAAACCTTCTAAATTTACTCCCTTAACTAAATTAGAGCCTTTAATATCTAATCTAGCAATAATTCTTTTGGATAGAGGCATATATTATACAGCTGACCATCCACCATCAACATAAAGGTCAGATCCAGTAATATAACTAGACTCATCAGATGATAGAAATAATGCAGCAAATGCAATATCTTCAGGTTTAGCAAATCTTTTTATCAAAACTTTATTTAAATAATTATCTTTAAATCTATTACTCTGTTTTTTAAATTCACCAGAAACAGGTCCTTCAAGACCTCCAGCAATAATATTATTAAAACGTATATTTTGATTACCATAGAATGATGCAAGTTGTTTTGTAAAATTATTTATAGCTCCTTTAATGACAGGATATGTTAAACTTTCTTTCATTTTTGTACCTTGATAAATACTTAAATCTTGAGCATTATTTCCATAAATTGAACTAATTTGAATAACGCTTCCTTGTATTTTAGCTTTAAGCATTGTTCTAGCAATGATATGAGAAATCCAAATACTTGAATTTAATTGAGCATTAATTTCATTTGTAAAATAGCTTAATTTGATATCTTTAAAGTTGTTTTTACCCCAATTTTTTGTGAAAGGATAAGAGGCATTAATAAAAACATCTGGATAATCATTTTTTTTTATAATTTTTTTTAGATTTAATTCTATCTTATCTAATTTTGTACAATCAAACTTTTCAAACTTAATGTCTTTTTTTTTAAGATTATTTTTTTTTAAAAAAATTTCGTAATTTTTTTTATTATTATCCAAAATTACAAGATTAGATCCATTGTTTATAAAGGTCTTAGAAATTGAGGATCCAATTAATCCGAGTCCTCCTAAAATATAGGAGTTTTTATTTTGTAATCTGCCTTTATTTTTACTTAACATGTTTATTATTTTCCATTAAAAATTTTACAATCTTAAAATCTAATTTACTATCAATATCGATTGATCTTTCTTCTGGCATTAAAAATATTGAGGTTTTTTTAAAAAATAAATCATCATATTTTAAAATTGTATCCCTATTCCAAATATATATAGAAGCATTCATATCATAAGTAATAGGATTTTGTTGTCTTGAATCTGGAATTTTTTTATTTAATTTTGAAATAGATAATTTATTTTTTTTATATTCAACTATGTTGTAATATGGATTTTTTTTTGACATACACACAGATATTAGATTGATTGATTTGTTCTTAACAAAAAGTTTATAAGAGTCCTTAATGTCTTTTATAGTTCTTAATGGAGATGTTGCATCTAAATCTATTAATGTGTCAAATTTAACTTTATATATTTTTTCAGCCTGTTTAAAAGCGCTTCTAATGACAGGTAATTTTGGAGTATAATCAAGGGCCATTTTTTTATTTCTAATAAAAACTTTATCAGCTCCGGCTTCCATTGATGATTTTGCAATAGAAGTTGAGTCAGTTGATATGCAAATTTTATAAAATAATTTAGACTCTAATGCTTGATTAATTGTATACCAAAGTAGAGGTTTGCCATTAATTTTTTTTAAATGTTTATTTTTAACACCTTTTGATCCTCCACGCATACATATAGTACAAAGCAGTTTCATTTAGATTTAATTGTTTGTATAATTTTTTGAATTTTAATAGCATCCTCATAAGTGCAACAAATAATTTTTGAGTCAAGGATTATATTTTTATGCATTAAAGTGTGCGTAGTTTCTCTTTTTATATTCGTAAACTTATAATAATACTTTTTATTTTTGATAAAATAAGTAATATCATTATTCATTAAATCAGCAGTAATAGAAATATTTTTACCATCAATATTTAATTTTCGTTGATGTAATCTGGTAAAATAATTCAAAAAAATATTGCTGATCATGTTATTTTTGAACTTATTAACTAAAAATAAACTGTCTTCAGTATTAATATTTAAATCTGAAATTTTTTTACAATAAGAAAACAATATTTTACTATCTCCAAAAAACCATAAAAGATAATCAAATTCATGACTAAGATCATTTACAACTCCTCCTCCTAGTTGTTTTTTTGCACTTGAAGTTTGTGTATAATCTCTTCCAGGTCGCCATTCAGGCAAAAAAGAACCACAAAAAATATTGGTACTCCATAAAACTTTATTATTAATTAGTTTTTTAATCTTTGTAATTACTGGATGATATCTTAAATCATATCCTACAAAAACTTTATTTTTAAGTATTAATTTATTCGAATTTAAATTATTAAATATTGGTTTTTCAACAAGAATCTTTATTTTATTTAATTGATTATTCACTATAGTAAGATGTTTTAAATGCATAGATGTTGGTGAGGCAATTACTACATATGTAATATCTAGTTCATTTAGATTTTTAAGGTTGTTTAATTTATTTTTAATTTGAATATTTTGAGAGGTATATATGTAAATATTATTAAATAATTTTAATTTTTTAAGTATTTGAAAATGTAATTTTCCAATTGAACCATAACCTATTATCAATGCGTTTTTCATTATAAATTATTTTAAATCAATAAATTCTTTCTTTATATTTATTTTATTTATTTTCTTTGTTAAAATGTTAGATAATCTGTCAGAAAAATCTTGTCCTTTTATTTTTATTTTATTTTTTTTTATATTCTGAATTTTTTTGTAAGAATTCTTAAGTGATTTAATGTTAGTATCACAATCTATGACAGTTTGAAATCTAATTCTTCCTTCTTGCCTACTTCCATAATTTATAGATGGAATATTTAGTATAGGAGCTTCAGTAAGTCCACTTGATGAGTTACCTAAAATAAATTCACAATATTTCATTGTTGATAAGTAATTTAGTGTTCCCATTTCTTTAAAAATTATAAAATTTCTATTTTTCTTGGTACTAATTTTTAATAATTTAATTATTTCAACACTATTTTGGTCAGAATTTGGAAAAGTAAAAATAATTCTATATTCTTTTAGGTTTTCTAAGAAATCCAGAAGTATTTTAAATTTTTTATTGTTATTATTTAAATCTAATGTTTCAGGATGAAAAGTTACAATTATGTTTTTTTTAAATAATTTGAAGCCTAGACTGTTTTCAATTTGAATCTTGGATTTAAATTTACTTTTTTTTATTAATTCAACAGCAGGATCTCCAACTATAAAAACATTATTTTTATTTTCACCTAATTGCAGAACTCTTTTATAATAAGTATTATTTGAAACAAAATGAAGATTAGATAGTTTTGTAATACTATGTCTAAAAGCATTATCAGTAGCTCCTTTAGTTAACTCTCCTCCACCAATATGAGCAATTGGTATATTAAAAGAATGAAGTGCAATAGCTGCAAATAAAGTTTCAATTCTATCCCCAAGTAAAATAGCAATATTTGGTTTATTATTTTCAAGTAACTTTGAAAATTTATTAAAGAAAATACTCCATGCTTCAAAATTATAATTATTTTTC
>PAHR01000037.1 GCA_002705265.1 Pelagibacteraceae bacterium
ATACATTTTAGAGAAAACAATATATGTCATAAGTGCAATAGTCAAAATAGGTTTATGGGTATCTTTTATAGATGTTATAAAAACTCTTTTATATATTCTTTTATAATTTCAAGATATAGTAAAAAATTTTATCAAAGTTTAAAATTTAAAAATATCAAAAAAATTTTAGTTTTAAGTAATTTTCATAAAGAATATTTTGAAAATCTTGGATTCCATACAGAAAAAATAGAAGTGTTAAATAATAGTGTTAAGTCTCCTGTACTTATCAATGAAAAGCCAAGCGAATCTAAAAATGTAGTATTTGTTGGGAGAATTTCTCAAGAGAAAGGGATTATAGAATTGTTGAATGTTTGGAAAGAAATTGATGAATATGAACTTAAAATTATTGGCGATGGACCTCTGTACACAAGCCTAAAGACTGAAAACAAGAAATCTAATATTAAATTTTTAGGGTTTCTTTCTCAAAAAGAAATTTATGCTGAATTAAGCAGTGCTAGGGCACTAGTATTTCCAACAAAGCTTTATGAAGGCCAAGGAATGGTTCCTAGTGAGGCTTCAATTATTGGACTTCCTGTAATATCACCAAACTTAGGTGGAATGAAGCAATTGTTTCCAAGAAATAATTACTTCATGTATGACTCAAGTGATTTGAATGACTTTAAAAATAAAATACACTTGTTAAAAAATAATAACTATGTTGATGAACAAGGATTGTCTAATAGAAAATATACTTTAAGTAAGTTTGCAGAACAATCAAATAATATCAATATATTAAATTTGTTTAATAATTTAAATTAATTGTTCCCATGTAATTTCGGGATTTTTATTTGCAACACCTGAAACTTCTCTACTCGTAGTCCATTTCCGGTCAAGCAGATGGGGAGGTTTATTTATAGAAGGATGAACTCTTATATTAATTACATCCCTGTAACCATGAATAACTGGATTTGCCCTATGAATAATATCGTTGGAGAAGCCACATGTTGTACCTGGGGGTCCTGTAAGTTTAAAAGGTTGATGAGTACCATTAGCAATTAATTCATTAACTAAATTATCTAATCTCCCTTCGACTGATTTCCATAATCTAGTTCCTTTTCTTTGAGTTTCATGTAATACTCCAAAACCCTCTTCATTTGTTAAATATTCAAAAGGAGAATTGAGATCACTTACTTCATTAAGATAGATGATATTTTTAATTAACTCTTGCGGATTATTATCATAGTGCCATATATAGGATGCTTCTCTTTCTTTAAGCTGCTTCGTTCTATAAATATAGATTTTGTCAACATAGAGATAGCAATTATAAAAATTTTCTTCGAGCCAACTTACTAATTCGGTTGCAATAATATCTAACTCATCTTCGAATTCCCATATATTATTGTGATAAACCATAATTTCATCATCTATCAAGTTATCAAAATAATTTTTAATTTTCTCGGCCACATCATTTATTGTTAAAAAGTAGTTGTTAGAGAAAAAGTCTTTTGGTATTACCCTTACAGGGTTATTGTAAAAATCTGTGTCCCTTACAGGACCTTTGTAGTTTTTTTTACATTTTTTATAGTATTTATCATAATTCATTTAAAGTCCCTTTTTAAAATACTATAATCAATTTCATGAAAATACCAGAAATTTACAAATTAATGAAAGAAAATTTAATTTTAGATTCCGGTCCAAAAGCTAAATATGCACATAAATATTTCTTTAGACCATTATCGGTTTTTATAGCCGTTCCATTGGCTTACCTAAGAATAAGTTCGAATTCAATAACTTATTTTAGAGCAGTGATGATTTCTGTTCTTTTTATAGTTTCTATATTCATAAATTCGAACCAAATCGTAATTATTTTTTTTACTGCATTGTTTTGTCAAATACTTGATTTTGTCGATGGAAACCTTGCACGGTTTTATAAAACCCAATCACTGTATGGAAAGTTTATTGATGGACTCTTTGATTTCTTAATTCCATTAGTGTATTTTCATTTACCATTTATTAGTAGTAGAGAAGGTGTAAATTTACAGGTATTGAAGATTGAATTATTTATTACTATTTTTATAATTTTTTCATTTGGATTTTCAGCATTTTATGGAATGAGGCACAGGGCTTTTAAACCAATTAATGTTGAAGGATTAACAATTATTGGGAATACTGTCATAGATAGAAATTTTTCTAGTGAAAATTATATGGTTGATAATAGTAGGCAATTCTTTAAAAAAAATAAAAATAGAGCTCAATTCCACAGAATTTTTACATTCTTTGCGCAAACACATTTATTATTTTCATTATTTCTAGCTATTAGTGGGCAATATTATTACATAATTTACTATCTATTGATACTTAGAATATTTGCAACTTTCTTACTTTATAGAAATTTAAGAACATTAAATTTTAGCTGGAAAAATATTAAATATTAAATATTAAACTCGTCCCATTGGGCCTTGTAATCTTCAATATAAATTTTTGACAATTCTAAATCAATATTTGAATCAATATCTATATTTTCAATATCTTGAGTGATTAGTATGTTCGAATGGTCTTTATTGCGTAACTTATTTTCATAAAAATAGTTAAATTTCACTTGATACATAGACCCAGTTTCAATATATGTAGGTGTTGAAATTTGCCTAGGCAGTCTCTCGGAAAATCTTTTTTCGTAAAGGCCACTTTTTGATTCTTTCCAAACAAATGGATGGGTTGCTTTTACTGTTACTGTTGATTCAGAGCCTGAGTTAATTATGTCTAAAAATTTATCTAAGGTTTTTTTGTATCTGAAAGGACTTGTTGGCTGTAATAATACGATGTCATCATTTTTAGATATTTCAAAATTTTTAAGTGCATGCGACATAACTGATTCTGTACTTGAGTAATCATCTGATAATGATTCACTCCTTTTAATCAGTATTGGCGAATATTTTGAAGCTATTTCTAAATACTCATCGCTATCTGATGAGAATAAAATTCTATCCTCACTTTTATGCATATATTGCGCATGAATCAAAGACCAAATAAAAAGTGGTATCCCTCCTAAATCAATAATGTTTTTATCTTTTATACCTTTACTGCCTTTTCTAGCAGGAATAATAAAATATTTTTTTGTCATATCTAACATGTTAATTTTATTTTTCACAATAATGGAGTGAATCATGAAAAAAGTAGCAATAATTGTTGATGATGTAATTAGAGATTTAGGTCCTTTAGCATTATTAGCAATTGAACTAAAAAAATTAAAAATTGAACCATTTCTAGTACCTCTAAGAATTCAACATTTAGAAATTAAGAAAATAAGACCAGACTATATAGTTTTAAATTACCTTAGAAAGCAAAATGAATTTTATACCACTGGCTATGCAGAGGCGGGAATCAAACTAGGATTACTTGACCAAGAAGGAGGCGCTTTTATAGATTTTGAAAAATTTGAAAGCCTAAGATTAACTAAAAATATTTCTTTAAGAGAGAATATAGATCAAGTATTCTTTTGGAATGATGAAATTTGTAAGTATGCAATCAATAATAACTGGTTTCCTAAAGCAGAAAAAATCGTTACTGGTCATCCAAAATACGATACATACTTTATAAATAATAAAAAAAGAAATATTAATGCTATTAAAGAAAAGCTTTTATTCTTAACAAGTTTTACATTGGCAAATCCAAGACTACTCAGTCCAGAAAAAGAAATTAAATCATGGTTGGCTTCAGGAGGCAATGAAGAGTATGTCAGAGATTTACAAAATCAACACAACAATAGTTTTAATATATTTATAAATACATTCAAAGAAATACTTGATAGTTACCCGGAAAAAGTTTTTGAATTAAAAATACATCCATTTGAAAATTCTAAAATATATTTTGAAAAATTTTCAAATTATAATAATTTGGAGATTACACATAATCAAACTCTTATTAAATCTCTTGAAGGTGCTAAATATTTATTTCATAGTTCATCTACTACATCTATTGAAAGTTTATTAAGTAATGTTTTACCTATAAATCTGAAATTTTTAAATAATCCTTTTAAAATAGACTTGGTTGAAGATATAAGTTTTAATTGCACCAACATAGAGATATTAAAAGAGATAATAGAAGATAAAAGATCTTCTGAATTAAATTCTAAACTTTCAAAAAAAAGTAGTATTTTAAACGATTTAATTTATCAATATGGCAATAGTGCTTCAACTATTGCAGAGCATGTAAGTGAATCCCTATCTGAACATAGTGAAATTAATTTCGAAATTTTAGAAAAATACAATATTATTAAAAGCAATTTTGCTATTGAGTTGCTAAAGAAGGTATTATATTTTTTTGGAGTTCCTGAAGACTTTTCATTTAGAAAATTAACTTCACAATATAGGATTTGGCAACAAAGTACTAAATATTTCGATGCAACGCTAGTTAATAATAGGCTTAATGAGATGGGGTTAATTTTTAATAAATTTAAATTTAAAAAAAATCAGAAGAGATCTGTATCGATTAAAATAGATTCACCAATAAATTAAATATGACAACAAATAATATAAAATTTATCTCTGAAATAGGTATTAATCATAAAGGATCTATTGATGTGGCAAAAAAACTCATTGATATTTCTGCTAAAAACAAATGTTGGGCAATTAAATTTCAATATAGAAATATAGAGAAATTTTATAAATCATCAAATGAGATTGGTGATGAAATGATTTTAGATGAAATTAAAAGATCATATTTATCATTAACAAAATTAAAAACTTTAAAAAAGTATGCCCATAGCAAAGGTCTTAAAGTTGGAATAAGTTTTTTCAATAGAAAAGACTTCGAAGAAATAATTAAAACTGATAGAGACTATGATTTTTTTAAAATTCCTTCTGCAGAGTTTTCTAATTTTGATCTTATAAAAGCTGTAAGTAAAGAGAATAAATTAATAGTTATGTCCACTGGAGGACATAACTTAAAACAAATAAAAAATAATATTAATAAATATAAGTTCCTTAAGAAATCTGCATATTTAGTCTGTACATCAAACTATCCAGCTGAGATAGGGTCTCAAAATTTATCTGTTATAGGTGAGTTGAAAAAAAATAAAGGAATAGTAGTAGGTTATTCAAGTCACGATAAAAATTATGAAATTCCAATTATAGCTGGTTACATAGGTGCCGAAATTGTTGAGAGGCATATTACTTTAAACAAACAAGGTGACGGTCTTGATGATTCAACCAGCTCTGATCCCGATGAACTGAATAAAATTATGTATTTATTAAATAGCTATCAAAACGTTATGGGGGACTCCAAGAAACCAATTAACCAAGGAGAGATTCTAAATATGCAGAACTTGGGCACATCTCTTTATGCAAAAAAAGATATCGAAAAAAATCAAAAAGTTTCCCTTCAGGATTTTGAAGTAAAAGCGCCAAGGATTGGGCTTTCCATAAATGAATGGGATTCTCAAACAAAAAAAATTTTAACTCTTCCAATATCCCAAGGGAGTGTTTTAACTTCTTCACATTTTAAAAAAGAAGTTAAGGTAAGTGAAAATAAGTTAAAACTGCTTAACGAACTTAAAATATCACTGCCCATAAGATTTCATGATCTTGAAATGATTTTAAATAAATTCCAATTAGACAATTTTGAACTTCACCTCTCCTACAAAGAAGTAGATATGTTAAAGAATTATAAAAATACAAAATTGCTTGAAAATAAAAAAATAACTATACACCTTCCAGACTATTTAAATAAACACACACTCTTCAATCCATTTTCTGACAATAAAAAAATTAAATCTGACTCCATAAAAATGATAGAAACAGTAACTGATTTTTATCAAAACGTTAGTACCAAAACTAATAATTTTATTTTAGTTTCAAGTATTGGAGTTAATTCATACTCTGAAAAAGAGGAGTTTTACCTAAATCTTAAAAAACTAATTGATAAATACAAAAAACAAAATATTAATTACTTACCACAGTGGCTGCCTAAGAAAGCATGGTATTTTGGAGGATCTTTTGATACAGAAGTATTTTCTGATTATGAAGATATTGAACTTATAAATTTATATAAGATTAATATTTGTCTAGATATTGCTCACTTAATTATGTCGGCAAACTCCTCAAAAGCAGATTGGAAAGAATGGTACGGGAATTTAATTAATTTCTCTAAACATCTTCATGTATCAGATTCTATTGGCGAAGATGGAGAAGGTGTTGAATTTGGAGAAGGGCAACTTGACAATTTAGAGGATATATTAAAATTAGATCAAACAAAGGTTCTAGAAGTTTGGCAAGGACATTTAAACAACTTTACTGGTTTTTCTGAAGCATTAAATTACGTGGCCAAAATTGCAAAAAAATAAAAAAATAATTATTTCTGGTATTACTGGTCAAGATGGTGCTTTTCTTGCAAAAAAACTTATTGATGATGGTTACAAAATTATAGGTCTTCTTAGACCTAAAAAAAAATCAGAACAGATCGTTTTTAGATTAAAAGAGCTTCAAGTCTTTGAAAAAATAAAATTTGAGGAGTTAGATCTTTCAAACAGAAAAAAAGTCGAAGATATCATAAAGCATTACAGGCCAAAAAGCATATTCCATTTGGGTGCACAAACTAGTGTTGAAAAAAGTTTTTTTTATAAAGAATTAACAAAAAATTCAAATATAGAAAACACAATGAACCTTATTAATTCAATAAAAAAATTATCCGGAGATACAAAATTTATTTTTCCATCTTCATCAACCATTTATGAGGGTTATAAAAATAAAACAGTTAACGAATTGACTATACCTAAGCCTTTAAGTAACTATGCGAAATCTAAGTTTTTTGTACAAGAAAAATTACAAAATATGTACATTGAAAACTTTAAAATCGGAATAATGTTTAGTCATGAATCTGAGTTTAGAAGGAGTAACTTTTTCACTCAGAAAATTATTCATTTTCTATGGGATTTTAAAAATGGAAATAGAAAAATTTTACATATTGGAAATATTGATATTGAAAGAGATATAGGTCATGCAAAAGATTATATGAACTTAATGAGTATGTTTATGAATAGTACACGCAATAACAAATATATTGTATCCTCAAATAAATTAGTTTCTCTAAGAGAGTTTGTTATTGAATCTTTAAACTATCTAAATATAGATTTTGAGATAGAGGCTCATGGAAAAGAAGTACATTTTATAAATAAACTTAATAGAAAACCTTTTATAGTTTCTGAGTCAAAAAATTATAGAAAAATTGATCTTATAGGGATTAAAGGTAGCAATAAATTAGTGAAGAAAGACTTTGATTGGGAACCAAGATATAATCTAGAAAAAATTGTTGAGGAAATGGTGCGTTATAGAATTAGAAATTCTTAATAAAATATTTTATAAGACTTAACTGCATTAAAAAAGGGGAATATTCTAAATAGAAATAAAACAATTAAAGTGTATTTAAACAAGTCCAAAGCTAATAAAGCTAATACAAGCAATAATATCAAACTGTGAAAAAGTTCATAAAACGACCTAATGTCATAATTTTGTTTTGTAAATTTCCTTTCACTCATACCTGTTTTACTGTTTTTATCAAAATTAAGTAAAATTTTAATTCTATTTCTCAAATAAGTTGGAAAATAATATGAGAGTATTACAAAAATAGTGAGTAAGAAATCAACTTCTCGATTATAGAAATAATAATCTGTTCTTAAATTATATAAATATATAGATATCGGATAGAGGAAAGATAAATAGTCGACTAAATTTTCAAATAATTTACCCTTCAAAGTATTTTCGTTAAAATATCTTGCAAGTGAGCCATCGCAAAAATCTAAAATTTTAATAACAAATAAATTTATAAATATTATGTAATAATTATTAATGTCAATTATTAAGCAAAATAAATAGGTAAAAATTAAAAATATTAATCTGAAAGAAGTTACTTGTTTGGCATTAATTTTCAAAAAAATAAATAAGGTACTAAACAAAAAAGAGACAGGTCTAAAAATTAAAAAGTAGGACAAGTGACCAATTCTCTTATCCCTGTCAATTTCAGATTTAAAAAATTCTAAAATATTATTCATTTGTAAAATCCTCTAGAGTCTTGATAGATGGTTTTACTAGAAAAGTATTCAACCTGGATGGGTTTAATGTAGACAGGTCAATGATATTTGTATTATCTTTTTCAAATTTATTAACCATATTTAAAAGCTCCAGGCTTTCCAAATGTTCTATAATTTTTGAAGTATATTTTAGGAAATTTTTGTAAATTGCATCATTTACTTCTTTTAAAATAAAGTAGTGAATTTTTGGAATTGTAAAACTACAAGCTAGGCCGTGAGGAACTCCCTGTTTAATAGTATATTCATATGATATTGCATGTGCGATTGAAGTTCTAGTAGTATTAATCGCTTGTCCTGCTAAGTTACTTGCAAGTAGAATCTTTGAGAAGTCTATATCTTTGTAATTATGTTTACTTAACTTACCAATTTCATTACTAATTATCTTCAAAGACTTTTCGCTAAGAATTAAAGATGAAGCATTCCTATTAGAATTCCAGATAGACTCTAAAGTGTGAGATACACAATCTAAAACAGGGTAAAGAAAGTTCTCATAAGATAAAGTATTTAAAAAGTTTGAATCAAGTAAAAATTCTTCAGGAAGCAAACTTGGGTGGTCAATAGAATATTTTTTCAAATTTATATGGTCCCAAATAGTTGCAAATTGAGTTGCTTCTGCACCAGTTCCAGATGTGGTAGGTACTGCTGTTAGGTGAATCTTTTTTTCTTTAAATAAATCTAAATCTTCTTCTTGTAAATTTTTTATTTTACGCTGATTTGCAATAGGTAAAAAAACAGATAGCACTTTAGCAATATCAATAACACTTCCGCCACCTATAGCAAAAATTTTATCAAAATTACTATGTGATAAACTATTAATGAGTTTTATTAACTTGTCAGAATCTGGATAATCATCAACAGTTATTTCAACTGATAGCTTCCTATCTAAGGAAAATTTACTATACATATAATTGTGATAAAATCTTTTCTTTCCGCCATTTGAAAGTACTAATAGATATTTCATAATTATTAATTATTAAATTTGGAAATATACTGAGATGGCTTTAGATCTGGTCTAGGTAAGTTTTTATCCGAATACATCTCAATATCTATTTCAATAAACATTTTTTTATCACAATAACTTTTAATGTTTTTTATATAATTTGTAAGATCTGATTGTGTTTCAATTGATAAATAAGAATTAAAATTATTTGCATAAGAAAATTCTTTGAATTTTATTTTGTTTGCAACTGTAGGTTGTCCACCAACAGATTCATGGGAATAGTTGTTAAGTAATATATAATGAAAATTTGTAACTGGACTAGCACCAATTATTGAGATTGCTCCCATATGCATTAATAAAGAGCCGTCTCCGTCAAAACAAACAATTTGTTTATCTTGATTACTTTCAGCTATTCCTAGTGATATTGAGCTCGAATGACCCATTCCACCAATTGTAAAAAAAGATTTTCTAAAATTATCACTTTTTGATATTTCATATAGTTCCCTTGAGGTTTTTCCAGTCGTAGATACAAAAAGAGTATTGTCAGAATATGCTCTATATAGTTTTTGCATTACGTCTTGCCTAAGTAGTTCATTTTCATTCTTTGGAAATTCTGTAGGGTCATGGTCAAAAAAACTTTTTTTTACTACAAGAGCAAAGGACTTTTTGTTTAATAAATTATTTTTAATTAATTTTAAATCTAAATCTTCATCAGACTCTAAAACAAGAAAGTTAATTTCAAGAAGCTTTAAAAGTTCGAGAGTAATTCTTCCTTGCATTTTGTGCTGAGGTTCATCCTTAATATCTGGACTGCCCCTCCATCCAATGACATACAGAATGGGAATAGAAAACACATCTTTATTAGTCAAGGAGGTAATAGGGTTTATAATATTTCCAAATCCTGAATTCTGCATATAAACGGCAGATATTTCAGCATTTGATACATATTTTCCAATAGCTACACCAACTGCTCCCCCTTCATTATGAAGAATTTTATGATTAATTTTTCTACTATTATTACTTGCAAGGTGTTTACTTAAGCTTGACATTAAAGAGTCGGGTACTCCATAGAAGTTATTTATATTAATTTCAGATAATTTAGAAACAAAGGTTTCTGCTTTCATCTACGTTCCCGGAATAAGATTAAGAATCTCTTTAATTGATATTAAAGAATCATCAGCCTCTTTACTTCTTTTGTTATTCAAAATACTCATTGCAGTTTTAACCATTGCAGGGTAAGAAGCCCTTAATAAATGGTTTGCATAAATTATAATGTTGGCTCCATTCTGAAATAATTGTTCTTCGGTGTATGAGTTATATGAAGTAGGCACAACAACAAGAGGCTTGTTGGCATTTAATTGTTTATAGTATTTTGAAAATTCTTTAATTTCTAAGCCATCCTGTTGTCGACTATGAATTAATATTCCATCAGCACCAGCTTCAAGATATTTTTCAGCTCTAAGTTTTGCATCGTCCATACCTTTTTCTAATATCAAACTTTCAATTCTTGCAATAATCATAAAATCATCTGAAGCCTGGGCGTCCTTACCGGCTATAATTTTTTCACAAAATTTCTCTGGACTTTCTTGGAATTGCTCAACATCATTTCCGTGAAGAGAGTTTCTTTTTAGTCCTACTTTGTCTTCTATAACAACCGCTGAAACACCTATTCTTTCTAAATTTTTGACAGTGAATGTAAAATGTTCTGTCTTCCCTCCGGTGTCACCATCATATATAACTGGTTTAGTTGTAACTTCGAACACTTCATTTAATGTTATTGCCCTTGAAGAGAAATCAACAGCTTCAATATCTGGTTTTCCTCGAGATGTAGAATCAGTTAAGCTACTAGCCCACATTCCATCAAATTCAACTATTTTGTTTCCATCTTCTATTGCTTTGGCATTTTCAATAACAATCCCACTTAAAGGAGTGTGGAGATCTAAAAAGGTTAAATAGTCTTTTAAACCTAGCAATTTTTTTAATGAACTTCGTCTCTCATCTGCAGTAATTCCATTTCTCTTAATTTCTTGCTGTATTTGTGTTGATGATATTCCAATTGTGTATGGGACTTCTATCAGTTCACCTCCATAGCTACTGAGATATTCAATTACTTTACTTCTGGTATCCTTCTGAACGCCCTTTTTCCAGTCATCTCCATGAACTAAGTAATCTGGTTTTAAACTTAAAATATTATCTCCGTAATCTAATGTTTTTTGTAAGACTACCTTATGTACTAAAGCTAAGTTTTCAACAACTTGTTTCCTATCATCCCAACTCATATATGGAACTCTTTTATAACTTGCAATTGCTTCATCTGAAAGTAACCCAACAATTACATCCCCGAGTTCGCTTGCCTTTTTGAGAACATTTATATGACCTGGATGTATTACATCAGCCGCCATACCCACGTAAACAGTTTTTCTCACAAAGTAAGTATAGATAATTCAGTAAATATTTAAATAAATATCAATTAAATACAATGTATTCTGTATATCTAGTGTCTTTATGGAGTCTAAATAAGTTAATATTTATGTTTGTTAGTGGCCAGAGGCAGAATCGAACTGCCGACCCCTTGTTTTTCAGATATG
>PAHR01000038.1 GCA_002705265.1 Pelagibacteraceae bacterium
ATTTATGCAAGAAAAATCAAGAATATTCTGAATATCTAAGCATTTATTAATATCTATATCCCCAATTTTAGTCCTTTTTATACTTATGGCATAACCTAATTCATTTAACTCATAAGATAGCTCTGAAGCAAACGACCTAACATAAAAGCCTGCTGAACACTCTATTTTAATGGACATTGTGTGATCAGTATTGCTGATTATCTTTAAACTAGAGACTTCTATGCCTTTATATTTATGAGTTAAATTTTGATTTTTTCTTGCTAATTGATAAAAATTTTTGCCATTAATTTTATGTGCTGAAAAAATAGGAATTTTTTGGTTATACGAACCTATAAAATTTCTAATTTTTTCAAGTCTCTTTTCTGGATCATGATTCAATTTTTTATAATTTGTATATCTAGATTCGATGTCTAAAGATTTTGTTTCAGCACCAAAAAAAATAATTAACTCATAATGTTTATTCTTTAAGTGCATTTTAGGAATAAGTTTTGTTGCTTTATTTATCGCAACTAGCAATACTCCTGAAGCTAAAGGATCAAGAGTTCCAACAAATCCTATTTTTTTAAATTTAAATTTAAACTTTAATTCTCTTATAATTCCAAATGACTCTATTCCCTCTGGTTTATTTATTGCTAACCATCCACTTTCTTCAAATATTTCTTTCATGCACTTAGAGTTTATCTAATAGTTTTTGTACTTCTAAGGATTTTTTAAATGTTTCATCAACAAATAATGTTATTTTAGGAATATATTTTGAGGTTAAGGTTTGAGCAATGAGTTGTTGAATTTTTCTTGTATATTTTCTTTTAAATTTTTGAAAATCATCTTCTGCGATATTATGAATGAGAAAAACTTTACCAAACCTTAAATCTTTACTTACTTTAACTTCTGTAATTTCTATTCTTAAAGAAGGGAATTCCTCAAGAAACTCCTTATGTTTAACTAAGTATTCTGCTGTTGTTCTTTTAATTGCAAGTTCAATTTTTTGTGTTCTAAAACTTGGCTTATTATGCAATCTATAATTCTTTTTTGATTTCTTTATTTACGTAAAATTCTATTTCATCTTTTACCAGAATGTCAGAATAATCTTTGAATGATATGCCGCATTCATAGTTTTCTTTCACTTCTTTTACATCGTCTTTAAATCTTTTTAAGGATCCTACTTCTCCTTCATGGATAATCTTTCCTTCTCTAACTAGACGTATTTTTGCTATATTTGAAACAAATCCATTAGTGACATAGCATCCTGCAATTGTCCCTAGTTTAGAAGAATTAAAAGTATCCCTGACTTCTGCGTGTCCAATAATTTCTTCCTTTGTTTCTGGTGTTAAAAGACCGGACAATAATTTAGTCATATCATCAACAAGCTCATAGATTATTGAATAATACCTAATATCAACTTTATCTCTTTTAGCTATTGTTCTGGCCTGTGGTATAGCACGAATATTAAACCCTATTACTACTCCCTGAGCAGAGCTAGCAAGACTAATATCACTTTCATTAATAGCTCCTATAGCGCTATGAACAACATTAATTGTAACCTCTTTATTTCCTACTTTTTCTAATGAAGAGACAATTGCCTCTAATGAACCTTGTACATCCGCTTTGACAATTATAGGAAGTTTTTTTATATCTCCTTTTGATATATTGGACATCATTTCTTCAAGAGAGGATTTTTTTACTGAATCCATGCTTTCTAATTTTTTTTGTTCTTTTACTTTTTCACTTATCTCTTTGGCTGCGTCTTCGTTTGGCATTGCATAAAGTGTATCACCTGCGAAAGGTATTGAGTCAAACCCTAAAACTTCGACTGGCATTCCAGGTGTAGCAATTTTAATTCTTTCACCATTTTCATTCATTAATGCTTTAACCTTTCCAAATGCTTGGCCACAAGTAAAATGGTCTCCTTCTGACAGGACACCATTATTAATAATGATTGTTGCTACTGGCCCTCTGCCAGTTTCTATTTTTGACTCAACGACTATTGCTTCAGCTAGTTTATTATATTCAACATCTAAATTAAGAATATCCAATTGTAAAATTATATTATCAAGAAGTTTATCTAAGTTGATTTTCTTTAATGCGGAAATTTCTGTTTCTAATACATCTCCTTTAAAACTCTCAACCACAACTTCATGGGAAAGTAAGTCATTTCTGACTTTATCTGGATTGACATCTGATAGGTCAATCTTATTGATTGCTAAAATAATTGGCACTTTTGCTGTTTTAGCATGAGATATTGCTTCGATTGTTTGTGGTTTAACACTATCATTGGCGGCCACTACTAAAACAACTATATCTGTTAGGTTTGCTCCTCTCGATCTTATATTTGAAAAAGCTGCATGACCAGGGGTGTCTAGAAAGGTTATAAGACTTTCTTTATGTTTGACTTGATAAGCGCCAATATGTTGTGTAATGCCTCCTGATTCCTTCGCAGTGACATTACTATCTCTCAAGGCATCCAAAAGAGATGTCTTTCCATGATCAACATGACCCATAACAGTAACAATCGGTGGTCTCTTCTTTATGGATGATTTATTAGACTTTTGATAATTTGATATTGTATCTTTTAAACTTATAGCTTCTTCTCTTTTTGGAGTGTGACCAAGGTCTGTAACAATTAATTCAGCGGTGTCTCCATCTATATATTGGTTTGCCGTAGCCATTATTCCACTTTTCATGAGAGCTTTAACTACATCGCCTGTTTTTTCAGACATTCGACTGGCTAATTCCTGAACTGTAATTTTTATTGGTATGTCGACTTCTCTGACAATCTTAGATGAACTTGTTAAATTTGGCTTATACTTAGTTTTTTGTTTTTCTCTTGCTCTTTTGACTTTTGATAAACTGGGCAATTTTTCGTAATCTGATTCACCTTCAAGCAAATTATTTACAGCTAAAGAGGATAATTTTTTTTGGAATCCCGAGGCATTGATGGTTAATTTTTTTCGTGGGGGAATTGTATTTGATTTTTGGCTTTGTTTTACGTCTTTAGGTTTATTAATATTTTTATTATCCTGATTCATATAATATTCTAATACTAATCTAAATAGATTTCCCTTGCATCCATAATAACTTTTTCAGCAACATTTTTATCTATTTGTTTGTATAGAATACCGTCCCTTCCAATAAGTTCATCTGTTGATAAGTCAGCTAAATTTTGTCTTGTCAAAATTTTATTATCAATAAGACATTTTAATACCTTATCATCTAATTCTTCAATATTTTTTATGTAATCCTCAAGTCCTGAACTTTGAATTTCCTTTTTAAGATTTATTTTTTCATTCTCTATATATTGTTTTGCTCTAGAATGAATCTCAGAGGCGAGTTCTTCATCAAATCCTTCAATCTTTTGAATTTCATTAATGCTTGAATCATTAATTTTGTCTACACTTGTATAACCCTCTACTACCAATAGTTGAGCTATCATATCTTCAAGGTCTAATTTTTCTGCAAACAATTGTGTGACTTCTTTAAACTCAGCTTGTCTTCGCTCAGTGTCTTCCTTTTCAGTTAGAATATCAATCTCAAATCCTGTTAGAATAGAGGCAAGTTTAACATTTTGACCCCTTCTACCAATAGCTATACTTAGCTGATCTTCAGGCAAAACTACTTCTACTTTATTTGAGTCGGAAAATTCATTTACTTTAACAACTTCAGCAGGTGAAAGAGCATTCATGACATATCTAGATTTTACTTCAGACCAGTTCACTATATCAATTTTTTCTCCTTGCAACTCATTAACTATAGCTTGAACTCTTGATCCTCTCATTCCTACACACGCACCAACAGGGTCAATAGATTTATCATTAGCTTTAACTGTAATTTTACCTCTACTGCCAGGATCTCTAGCAACTGATAGTATTTCAATCTGACCTTCATAAATCTCAGGTACTTCTTGAGAAAAAAGTTTTGCCATAAATTGTGGATGTGTTCTTGATAGAGAAATCTGATGGCCTTTA
Source organism: Pelagibacteraceae bacterium (assembly GCA_002705265.1). Taxonomy (GTDB): domain Bacteria; phylum Pseudomonadota; class Alphaproteobacteria; order HIMB59; family HIMB59; genus HIMB59. Next base: position 3,963 of record PAHR01000038.1, read on the forward strand.
ACTTCTTCTTTTATATCAAAAAAATAAGCTCTAATTCTATCTCCAGTTTTAAAATTTTCTCTTGGAATTAACTCATCTTTTCTTAAAAAACCTTCGGCCTTGCCTAAATCTACAATTATATTTCCAAATTCAATTCTTTTTACAATTCCTGACAGAACTTCTCCTACTTTATCTTTAAAATCATTAAACTGTCTTTTCTTTTCTGCTTCTCTGACTCTTGTATAAATGACTTGTCTTGCCATATTTGCAGTAACTCTTCCAAAACTTACTGCAGGCAATTCTATTTCAATTTTGCCACCAATTGATGCTTCCTCATCATGTTTTTTTGCTTGATCAATTAGTATTTGATTGGCTTTTAGAACTGGATCAATTTTTTCAACAATGTCTTTAACATGGGTTAATTTAAAATTCCCTGTTTCTCTATTAATTACCGCTTTAATATTGTTATCAACTCCATATTTAGACTTTGCAATAATTTCAAAAGACTCTTCCATGGCTTGCATCACAATATCTATTTCTATGCCTTTTTCTTGTGACACTATATCTGCAACTTTTAATATTTCATTTTGATTCAACATTGTTTTTAATAAATAATGGTTAAAAAAAAAGGCGGGTTAACCCACCTTAATAGTTAGTCAATATTTTAGAACGCTAAAATAGAATAATTTATTATTTTTGTCTAAGGCTTTTTTTTCATATTTTGTTCCTGTGGCGTTGAAAGCACTATATTGCCACATATTAGGTGTATTATTATAGGACTTAAAGCCATATTTAGATGATAAAATCATAGCATCAAGGAAGTAATCCGCGTGATCTGTCGAGAACTTTAAAATAGAGTTTTTTCTCATCTTGGAGGAAAGTTGTTTCAATAAATTGGAATTAAAGGTTCTTCTATTTTTGTGTTTATTTTTTGGCCATGGGTCAGGAAAAAATATTCTTGTTTCTTGAAGAAAGTTATTATCAAAGAGTTTGATTAAACTCTGAACATTTAAATGAAAAATAAATAAATTATCTAGTTTATTTTCTAATTTAAATTTTGTTGCTCTTAAAACACCGTCTATAAAAATATCACAGCCAATATATATATATTTATTATTATTTTTTGCATCTTCTGAAATTTTTATTCCATCTCCTATTCCTATTTCTAGAACTTTTGGAACTTTTTTCATTTCTGTAAAAATTTTTTTTGATGGTATATCTAAAAATTTTTCAAAAGGCTCTAGCCTTTGAAAAGATTTACCTCTTTTTCTTCCAAAATATCTAACTTCGTGATCTGTCATATATTAAACCTGAGGTAAAGATCAAAATTAAAAAAAATAAATTAAAAAGAATAAAAGAACTACATTTTTTTTCGTTAAATGTTTTATGAATTTTAAAATTTATATAACCTTGATCACCTTGAGGGATACTTTTTAAAATTTGTGCATTTGGATTTATCACTGCCGTGATTCCGGAAGGAGTTGACCTAACCAATGTCATATTTTTTTCAGAACTTCTTAAAATTGAATTTTTAAAATGCTGTATCGGACCATATTTGTCTCCGAACCAAGAGTCATTGGAAATTTGAATAATCAAATCAGAATTACAAATTTCAGAATGAATTTGACTAGAATCAAATATTGATTCAAAACATATCATTGGACTTGCAACAAAATTTTTAGGTAATTGTAATTTTTTTTTATTAGTTCCTTTTGAAAAATTCATCCCTATTTCTAAAAATTTACTTATATAAGTATTTACAATTGGAACATATTCTCCAAATAAAACTAATTTTTGCTTATCATAGAATTGCTCAATAACACCTTTATTGTTAATAACATACATCCTGTTATAAAGCTTAGAGTTTTGTATAGCATTAGAGCCCATTATTATTTTTTGATTTGAGTTAATAATATTTCCAATTCTTTTTAAAAGTGGCTTTTTATTATTAAGATCAATATTAATTGACCCTTCAGGCCAAATGACTATATCTGAACTTGGAAATTCGGCTAATGCTTTTTTAGTTAATTCCTCATAAGTTTTGAGATTATCAATTACAGAGTTACTTCTAAGGGACTGCTTAATATTTGATTGAATTATTAATATAGAAAGTTGTTTTTTATCATTATCAATATTTGATTCAAAAGACTTGACTGGTAAAAAAGATACAAAATAAAGAAAAAAAATAAACAACATTAAAATAAAAAAATGAAATTTTTTTTTATATTCAATTAAAATTATACTAATTGATATTGTAAGATGTACTAAAATACTGGTACCATATATTCCTATAATGCTAGATATTTTGTTTAGATAAAAATTATCAATCCATATAATTGCAGAAGGGTTCCATGGGAATCCTCCAAAAAGAAATTCTTTTAAAATTTCTATTAAAACTATAGACAAAGGTATTAATATTATTTTAATTATTTTATTTGATAGATAAAAATTAAAAAAAAAGATAAGTAATGAATTAAGAAAAGCTAAAAAAGCTGATAACAAAAATACCATTAAATATCCAAGTAATGTGTAAATTAGCCCCCCCGTATAAAAAGACTCTGCTATCCAACTAAGAGAAAAAAAATAAATTAATAAAAAAAATAAAAAAATAAACTTTAAATTAAAATTTTTGTTTTTTAAAAAGTTAATAAAAATTAATAAAAAAGAAATATAATAAAAAGGGGAAATTAGAAAAGGCGGTATAGAAGCAAGGTATAATAAAGTTGCAATTATTAAAACTAATATAGGCGATCTAATTATTAAGAACACACTATTTTACTTTCACACCATCGACCACAACTTCTATGATTTTTCTTTTGGATACTTTATGAATAGTAAAAGATAATTTTTTATTTATTTTAAATTTTTCAGATTTTTTTGGGATTTTACCAGCTATATTAAAAATTATACCGCCTATAGTACCTACATCTTCCTTAAGATCTTCGGGTATCGATACCTCAAATTCTCTTTCAAAATCATCAACTAACATTGAAGCATCCATTATTAGTTTATTGCTTTTAATATTATATAAGGGTTCTTCTTCCTTATCATGTTCATCTTCAATCTCACCAACAATTTCTTCAACTAAATCCTCAATGGTTACAAGTCCCGCTACTGTATTGTACTCATCTATAACAATAGCCAAATGAATATTTTTCTTTTTCATTTTTTGTAATAATGTAAAAACTGGTGTTGAAGAAGGGACAAAAATCACTTCTCTCAAAAGAGATTGAATTTTAAATGATTTAAGATTTATTTGTTTAAATAAATCTTTAATATGTACCATTCCTACACAATTTTCTAAATTATCTCTAACAACAGGCATTCTGGAATGCGCTTCTTTATTAATTATTTTTATTAATTCTTTTTTTGTAATATTTTTATCAATATAAATAATTTCCCCTCGAGGAACCATTACATCATCTGCAATTTTTTTATGAACATTAAGAAGATTATTGAATATTTTTTTTTCTTCAATTTTTGCAACCCCTGAAGTATCTGAATTTGAAGATATTAGATTAATTATTTCTGTTTTAAATGCCTCATCATTAATCTGATGTTTTAAAAGTTTTAATGTAAGATTTTTTTTAAATTTCATGAGTTTTTTTTAAACCTAAGTTAACCATTGCAGTATTTTCTAAAAGTCTCATATGTTCACGATTTGATTTATTATCATGCTTATAACCAAAAAGATGGAGCATTCCATGAACCAACAGCATAAAAAAGTTTTGTTGGGAAAATTTTCCATTTTTCAAAATGTAACTTATTGTTATAGCTATATCTCCCGAAAAACCATCATCTTCAAAAGAAATTATATCAGTAATTTTATTTTTTTTTCGATATAATTTATTTAAGGTTTTTATTTCCTCTTCCTGAACAATTTTAACACATATATTAGTTGATTCGTATTTGTAATTTAAAGTTTCAAAATATTGTAATAAAAGTCTCAATTTATTTTTTGATAATTTTAAAAAGTTTTGGAAATCTTTATCTCCTATAAAATCTAACTCTATTATTTTATTTTTAATTTTCAAAATTGTATATTACTTATCGTATGCGTTGATGATTTTTTCAACTAATCCATGCCTGCAAACATCGCTGCTATTAAGATGAACAAAACCAATATCTCTTATTTTTTCTAGCTTTTCCATTGCATCAAACATTCCACTTTTTGCGTTATCGGGAAGATCTTTTTGACTAAGATCTCCTGTAATGACCATTTTACTATCTTGGCCTAATCTAGTTAAAAACATTTTCATTTGCATTGGCAAAGTATTTTGTGCTTCATCAAGTATAATAAAAGATTTGTTAAGAGTTCTACCTCTCATAAACGCAAGTGGTGCTATTTCAATAGCATTATTCAGAATTCTTCTGTCAACTTCTTCTCCTGGCATCATCTCATACAATGCATCATAAAGGGGTCTTAAATATGGGTCGATTTTTTCTTTCATATCACCTGGTAAAAAACCTAATCTTTCTCCTGCTTCTACAGCAGGTCTTGATAAAATAAGACGATTAACTTTACCTTGAATAAATAAACTTACCCCATATGCAACTGCTAAGTACGTTTTTCCAGTTCCTGCGGGACCGAGGGCAAAAGTTACATCTTTATTTTGTAATTCCCTAATTAGTTTTTCTTGGTTTTTAGTTTTTGGAAAAATAGTTTTTGATTTTGTTGCTATCATATAATCGTTATTTTGATTGATTTGTTCCTTAATGTATTCAGGTTTTGCTAAACCAATATTTTGTTCAAGATCTTCTTGGGTAATATCATTATTTTTGAGACGGTTATAAAGACCCTCAATAATAAAGTATGCTTTTTCAACTGGATCTCGCTTACCTTTAATTGATAGTAAATTGCCTCTGTTATAAAGTTTTACTTGAAACTTACCCTCTAATGCTTTTAAGTTTTTATCATGTGAACCAAACAGTGATACTAGAAATCGGTTATCTTCAAATTCTAATTGCTTTTGGTGGGTTGTACTATTAATAGATATCAAGATTTAGTTTTTCCAATAAGTGAATGTGATGATACGTCTGTAATATTAACTGGAACAATGTTACCAATATATTTAGAATTTCCTTCTATTGCAACACTTTGATTAAACTCTGACCTTCCTTTTACTTGGCCTTCATATTTTCCAGAACTACTAATTAAAACCTCTAAGGTTTTTTTTAAAAATTTTTTGTTAAAATTTTTTTGTTGCTCATTTAATAAGCTTTGAGCAATTTTAAGTCTTTCCTCTTGGATTTTTAAAGAAACTTGCTTTCTATCAGCTGCTGGTGTTCCCGGTCTGGGGCTATAAATAAATGAGTATGAATTCATAAACTCAACTTGTTCTATTAGATCAATAGTGTCATCAAAGTCTTTTTCCTCCTCACCTGGAAAACCAATAATAAAATCTGAGGAAAGGGCTATATCCTTCTTTTGTTTTTTGATTTTATCTATTATTCCAAAATAAAATTCACGGGTGTGCTTTCTGTTCATTAATTTTAAAATTTTATTTGAACCTGATTGAACTGGCAAATGAAGAAAAGGTAATAATTTTTCATTAGAGCCATGTAATTCAATTAACTTATCTGTCATATTGTTTGGATGACTTGTGGAATATGTGATGCGTTTAATTTTTTCAATTTCAGAAATCTTATTAATTAAATAAGTTAAATCTCTTTGCGTTCCATTTTTATCTTCTCCATGGTAAGCATTAACGTTTTGTCCAAGCAAGGTTATCTCAACAGCTCCAGAGTTAGCCATATTTTTTGCTTCAAATAAAATGTCATCAATTCTTCTAGAGTACTCACTTCCTCTTGTATAAGGAACTACACAAAAAGTACAAAATTTATCGCAACCTTCTTGAATTGTTAAAAAAGCTGACGAAGAAGAATTGTATGATGGAAATTTTTTAAGTGAGTCAAATTTTTCTATAGCATCAAATTCAGTTATAGTTTTATCTTCAATAATTTCATTACTTAAATATTTATCTAATGTTTGCAAGGACTGGGGGCCTAATACTAAATCTACAAAAGGTACTCTTTTTCGTATTAAATCTCCCTCTGCTTGTGCAACACAACCTGTAACAATAATTTTATTATTAATTTTACCTTTTTTATTTACACGGCCTAAATCGGAATAGGTTTTTTCAGTTGCTTTTTCCCTTATATGACATGTATTTAAAACTACGTAATCTGCATGTTCATAATGATTGGCTTGCGACATGCCATGAGATATAAAAATATCTCTCATCTTATCGGAGTCATAAATATTCATTTGACAACCAAACGATTTAATAAAGAAACTTTTTGAATTATTCATTAAGATTTTTTTTTAAAAGCATAGCATTCACTTTAGTTGAAAACGAGTTATGCGATTTAGTATAATAATTTTTCCTTTCATGGTAGGTTTTATAACGTAATTTTTCATAAAGTTTAATAGCTATTTGATTTTCACTACTAACTTCAAGAAAAATGGAAGTTATTTTTCTATTCAAAATCAAGATTTTCTCTAATCTTTTCATAATCTTAAATCCAACTCCCCTTTGTCGAAAATTCTTTAAAACTCCTAAATGAAAGATTTCTATCTCTTGCTCACTACTATTTGAAAAAATTCTATGGGTAAGAAGAGCGCCTATTATAAAATTATTTTTTTTACAAAAAATATTTAATGAATCTGTATTTTTACAATGATCAGTAATTTGCTTTTCATTCCACTTTAAATCTAATTCTAATCTATTTGCAATAATCCAATCTTCTTGTTCAGGAATATCATATGAAAAACTCAATAATTTATATTAACATAAATATTTAATTACTAATTAAATTATTACTTTGATTTTTTTTTCACTTGTGGCAGTATCTACGGCGCAAATCATGGAAAAAATAAAAAAATTATATCAAAAGAAAATGTCATCTATTCACTCTTCCGGTCTTTTTGCAAAACATAATATTGAAACAGGTACCAAAATTATAGAATATGTAGGTGAAAAGCTAACAAAAGCTAAATCAGATAAAATTGCTGATGTTCATATTGCGGCTAATAAAAAAGCTGGCACAAATGGCGCTGTGTATATTTTTACACTCAACAAAACTCATGATATCAATGGTAAGGTTCCCTGGAATTTAGCCAAGTTTATTAATCATTCTTGTGACCCTAATTGTGAAACTGATATTATTCGAGGAAGAATATGGATAAGTGCTATTAAAGATATAAAAAAAGGTGATGAGCTAACTTATGACTACGGATATGACATGTATAGTTTTGAGGAACATCCCTGCAGATGTGGATCAAAAAACTGCTTAGGCTATATCGTTAGAAGTAATTTAAGATGGCGAGTTAAAAAAAAACTAGAAGAAAAAAATTTAATAAATATTTAACACAACAATTTCTATTTTAGTGTAATTTAATAATTATGATTATGATGAATGATAAAATTAAAAATGTTTTATTTATATGCACTCATAATTCTGCTAGATCTATAATTGCAGAAGCAATATTAAATAAAATTGGGAAAAATAAATTTGTGGCATTTAGTGCTGGTAGCTCACCAAAATCAATTATAAATCCAAATACCATCAAGTTTTTAAAGTCACAAGGTTATGAAACTGACTACCTAAGGTCTAAAAATTGGAATGAATTTGCAAACTTAAATTCACCAAAAATTGAATTTATTTTTACTGTTTGCCATTCAGCAGCAAAAGAAGCTTGCCCCATTTGGCCAGGTCACTCTATTTCAACAAATTGGGGAGTTGAAGATCCATCATCAATTGGCGGAACTGAAAAAGAGGTTATGAATGCTTATTTAAATTGTTATGAAATTTTAAAAAATAAAATTGTTCGGTTTGTTAATCTGAGATTAGAAGAATTTGATCAAACAAGATTAAAAAATAAACTTATTGAAATTAATAAAATAGATTAATTATAGCTTAAATATCATTATCGATTGAATAACCTGCCGACCTAACTGTTCTTATAAAATCCTTTTCACCGTTCGTATTTAGTTCTTTTCTTAGTCTTCTAATATGGACATCAACAGTTCTTGGTTCAACATTAACATCGTGAGCCCATATCTTATTTAGAATATATTCTCTTGAAAATACTCTTTGTTTGTTTTGAATAAAAAACAAAAGAATATTAAATTCTGTCGGACCTAAATTTAATTTCCTATTATTACGAAATGCCCTTCTTTGATTAGTATCAATTGATATATCTTCAAATTTAATTAAGTCAGAGCGATTTTCTTTTTTCTGAGTTCTTTTTAATATAGCCTTTACTCTTGCGATCAATTCACTAGGAATAAATGGCTTCGCTAAATAATCATCGACTCCATTTTCAAAACCTAATATTTTATCTTGCTCAGCATTTTTTGCTGTCAGCATTAATATAGGTAATTCAATATATTCTGATTTCATTTTAATTCTCTTGAGAACCTCTAGGCCAGATATATTTGGGATCATCCAATCGAGAATAATCAAATCAGGTATATAACTTTCTATAGTAGGAAGTACATCATCCCCATCATGGACCAGCAAACATTCAAAGTTATTTCTATTTAAGTGAAGCTTAATGAGTTCTGCAATACTGACCTCATCTTCTACTACTAATATTTTACTATTCAATTATTTAATCACTGGAATATTGACCTTCAATTAAAAAGTGAACCTCTTCCATTATATTTGTTATGTGGTCACCAACTCTCTCTATAGCCTTAGACATTTGTATTAAAGAGAGAGAGTCAGGAATAACATCATCATGTTTTTTCATGTAAGCAAGAACTTCAGATATAAAAGTACCATGCAATTCATCAATTATATCATCTCTTTTAGTTATTTTATCTGCCTGGGACAAACGTCTTTCAAACAAACAATTTAATGCATCATGGGTCATAATTGAAGCCTGCTTTCCAAGATTTGTTAATTTTTCAGTAAATTCTGATGGTATATTTTTACTTACTCGAGTAGCTTTTTTTGCAATACTTGTTATGTGATCTCCTATTCTTTCTAGGTCTCTAATGATTTTTATAGTGCAAAATAAAAATCTTAAATCATCGGCTATAGGTTGTCTCATAGCTATTATTTGGAAAACGAAATCACTAATTTCATGATTTAATAGATTAATTTCATGATCATTATCTACTACTTTTTGTGCTAATTGTTCATCTCTACTATCTAAGACCTCTAATGCACTGGCAAACTGTTTTTCTAATAGAGATCCCATCTTAACAAGTTTTTCATTGATAGTATTTAGTTGTGACTCGTAGAACTTGTCTGCATGTTTCATTTTATTTATCCAAACCTCCCTGTGATATAATCGTTAGTTTTTTGATGATCAGGTTTTGTAAATATCTTAGACGTATCTCCCTCTTCAATCAAATTTCCTAAATGGAAAAAAGCAGTTTTGTCAGAAACTCTTGCAGCTTGCTGCATTGAGTGTGTAACAATTATAATTGTATAACTTTTTTTAAGATCCGTGATTAGCTCCTCAATTATAGAAGTAGCAATTGGGTCTAATGCAGAACAAGGCTCATCCATTAAAATTACTTCTGGCTTAATAGCTATTGCCCTTGCGATACACAAACGCTGTTGTTGCCCTCCAGACAAACTAGTACCCATATCGTCTAACCTATCCTTAACTTCTTCAAAAAGCCCTGCTTTTTTTAATGATGTTTCAACTATTAAATCCATTTCTTCTTTTTTATCAGTAAAGCCATGAATTCTAGGTCCATAAGCAACATTGTCATAAATAGATTTTGGAAAAGGATTGGGTTTTTGAAAAACCATTCCAATTTTTTCTCTTAAATGCTCAACTTCTATTTCTTTGCTATAAATATCCATACCATTTAGAGAAATATTTCCTTCAACTCTACAAATATCAATTACATCATTCATCCTATTAAGACATCTCAGAAAAGTAGACTTGCCACATCCTGATGGCCCTATAAGAGCTGTAACTTTATTTTTAAGAAAATCTAAACTAATATTATGAATTGCCTGTTGATCTCCATAGTAGACATTAAGATTTTTTGTAATAATTGAGTTTACCATTTTTTTTCATACTTTTTTCTAAAATAAACCGATACAAAATTAACTACAATCAAAAACATTAATAATAATATTATAGCAGAAGAGGTTTTTTCTATAAATCCTCTCTCAGAACTTTCAGACCATAAGTATATTTGCGCGGGCATGCCCACTGCTGGTTCAAGAGGATTAGAGGGTATATCCATAATAAATGCAACCATACCAATCATCAATAGAGGAGCCGTTTCACCAATTGCTCTAGCTAAGCCTATAATCGTACCTGTAAGAGTTCCCGGCATAGCTAAAGGCAAGACATGATGAAACACAACTTGATTTTTCGTTGCTCCAAGAGCTAAAGCAGCCTCTCTTATTGATGGGGGGACTGCACGAAGAGAGGATCGACATGCCACAATTATTGTTGGAAGTGTCATAAAAGATAAAACGATACCTCCTACTAAAGCTGTAGACCTGGGCAATCCAAAAAAATTCAACAGTATACCAAGACCAAGTAGTCCAAAAATTATAGAAGGCACTGCAGCTAAATTATTTATGTTAATTTCAATCAAATCCGTTATTTTTCCGGCTTTTGCAAATTCTTGAAGATAAATTGAAGCAAAAATAGCAATAGGAAAACTTAATAAAAAGCAAATTAATATAGTAAATACTGAGCCTTTTACAGAACTTGCCACACCAGCCGCTTCTGGATCTCTTGAGTCCCCAGAAGTAAAGTAAGTTGAATTCCAAACTTTTTTAACTTTTTGGTCTTCTACAAATTTATCATAAATTTCTAATTGGAAATTATTAACTTTTCTATGTTTTTCTTGAACAGTTCTGTCAAAATTTCCTTTATGGATTTGATCAATATGTGTTGAGGCTGTTAATTCTACTTTTGTAGTTTTATTTAAAAATTCAGGGTTGTTGATAAGAAAATTTTTAAGCTCAATATCTATTTTCCTATAAAATAATTTTTTTATTTGTTTGATTTCATCTTTAGAATAATCTTTAAAAGATTCATCAAAGCTATTTTTGATCAACTTTCTAAATGAAGCATTTCTAATTTGCTCTTCACTAGCATTATCTTCTAGATTTAATAATTTTTGATCAAAGTGAATTGAGGTTAAGAATATGGTTTTATAAAAGCCCCCAATACCTGATGAACAGATATTAAAAATAAGTATAGCTACAAATAGTAATGATAAAAACACAGAAAAAATTCCATAGAATCTGAATCTTAATTCTGCTTTTTTTCTTTTTGCTAGATTAGTCATATTGTTCTCTGTATTTCTTCACTGTTCTTAAAGCAAAATAATTTAATAAAAGTGTTGCGAAAAAAAGTGTTAAGCCTAAGGCAAAGGCAACTAATGTTTTAGGGTTATCAAATTCTGTATCTCCTGTTAGCGCCGTAACAATTTGAGTTGTTATTGTCGTTGTTGGCTCTAAAGGATTGATAGTTAAATTAGCTTGAAGACTTGCTGCCATTACAACAATCATAGTTTCGCCTATAGCTCTCGAAATTGCTAATAAAAATGAACCTATAATCCCAGGCAAAGCTGACGGGAGAATGACTTTGATAATTGTTTCTGACTTAGTTGCTCCTAAAGCATAAGACCCGTCTCTAAGACTTTGTGGAACAGCTCCGATAACATCATCGGAAAGAGACGAAACAAATGGAATGATCATTACGCCCATTGTTAATCCAGCCGCTAATGCACTTTCTGATGAAACATCAAGTCCGATATATTCGCCTAAATCTGCTATTTTTGGGGCAACCACTAAAGCTGCAAAAAATCCATATACAACTGTTGGTATGCCGGCCAAAATTTCTATCACTGGCTTAGAAATGTCCCTTATTCTTTTTGGTGCATACTCTGCAAGATAAATGGCAGACATCAAACCTAAAGGTATAGAAACTAACATGGCTAGAAAAGCTACTAGCAGGGTTCCTGTCATTAGTGGAATAATACCAAAGGCGTCTTTTAAAATATCTTTATCAATTACATCTGAGCTATCAATTACAAAAGCTTTGTTTGGATTCCAGTTAATACCAAAAAGAAAATCAAGGGGATTCACATATCCAAAAAAATTAATTGTTTCAAATACTAATGATAGAAAAATTCCAACAGTAATAAGTATAGCTATATAAGAGCATAGCTGAATAAACAAATTAACAATTTTTTCAACATCTCGCTGACTTTTAAAAGTTGGGGATATTTTTTTATTAACTAAATATAGAGCTATTGCGGTTACTAAAAATATTACCAGATATGTTAATAATAAAAATAAATTTTTAAATTGAATAATTTTTTGTGCGCCAAGTAACTCTAAATCCGATTCATTTCCAAAAGAAGCACCTTCAGATAAATTTTTAATTTTAATAAAGAATAGCTGAACTTCACTTCCACTCATAGAGATTAAAAATTCTTTCAATATTAAGAAAAGGTATTTTTCTAATACAAAATTTTCACCAACTAATAAAACAAACCAGGCTATTAGTGTTGGAATCAAAATATATAGCATAGCTAGGTAGCCATAATAAGATGGCAGACTAGCTAATTTGATATTTTGGGATAACTTAATAGACTTTCTTTTACCTAAGTAAAAACCGATAAAAGAAAGTACAAATAATGTTAATACAGAATAAAACACTCTTAGGACCTTAATATAATTTAAATATTAAAAAAGGGGACTTTTTATAGCCCCCTGTTAATAAATTTTTTTTTAAGGTTAATTACTTGCAAGCTGATCCGAATCCCTGTTCGTTCTTCAGGGGGTGATCCTTGTTAGCACATTTTTCTAAATCCATTGCTACTAAGTTTTCAACACTATCAATAGTTATATCAGTTAACCCTTCAGTCATTGGGGCTAACCCATATTCTGTAAGATAACCATCCTCTCCAATAGCTTCTTCTGATATCATTAAAGATGCGTATTCTTTAATACCGGGAATGACACCAATGTGTGATTTTTTAATGTAGAAAAATAACGGTCTTGCATTGGGATATTCATAAGACTGAATTGTTTCCATAGTTGGCTCAACACCATCAATAATGCTTCCTTGAATTTTATCCTGATTTGCACTTAAAAAACTATACCCAAAATAACCAAATCTCTCAGGATCTTCTGCAAGCTTTTGAACTATAAGTGTATCGTTCTCTCCCATTTCAATTGTACGACCATCTTCTCTATATGCGGTACAACCTTCGTCATCACCTTTGATCTCAATATAACCTGATCTTTTACAACCTTCTTCCATCACAAGACCATCAAAAGCATCTCTTGTCCCAGATGTTGGTGGGGCAACCAATACTTCAATTTCATAACTTGGATACGAGCTATCTATTTCACTCCATTTTGAAAAGGGATTTTTTACAATGGCGCCATCAACTGGAACTTCGGCTGCCATAGCTAAAAAAATATGTTCTTTTTTTAAGCTTAGTCTCTCAGCATTAACGCTATTAGAGAAAGTTAAACCATCATTTCCCAAAATTACTTCAATTACATCTGTTACACCGTTTTCTAGACATAATTTTGCCTCTTTAGCTTTCATAGGTCGAGATGCATTAGTTATGTCTGGATAGTTTTCTCCAATTCCACCACAAAATAACTTCATTCCCCCTCCAGTACCTGTTGGCTCTACTGTAGGAGCTTTATTTCCTGCTTCACTAAATCTTTCAGCTCCAATTGTTGAATATGGGAATACCGTTGAAGACCCAACTATACTAATAGATTCTCTTGCCTGAACGGATGTGAACAAGCTAGATATAAAAATTAATAAAAGTAATTTTTTCATAATTATAATCCTTTTGTTTATTTGTTAATTAAATATTAAATAACTCTAATTTGAGTAAATCTTATTAAATTAATGTTAAAGTTTTATGACAGTTTACAAAGAACCTTAAAGGTACTTCCTTTGCCTAAATTACTCAAAATGAGCATTTTACATTTATTTTTTGCAATAATTTCATTTGTGATAGCTAATCCTAGACCGTGACCGTGAATTAAATTATTTCGGCTTTTATCAACTCGATAAAATTTTTCTGTAATTCTAGTTAAATTATCATTTGATATTCCAATACCTTGGTCTTTTACCATAATTTCAACCTGGTTTTCCTTAGAGATAAAACTTGCAGCAATTGTAACGCTTGTATTTGAATCAGAATAATTGAGAGCATTAGATAATAGATTATTTAAGACTATTTCAAAATCATTAGGTGTAAATTCAATAAACGTATTTTTAATTTTATCTACATCAACAATTAAATTGATTGATTTTTTTTTAAATAGCTCTCTGTAGCTCTTAATTGATTTATTAATTACCTGATAAAGATTAATTTTAGTTTTAACTTTTGTTAAAGATTCCATTTCTGATAGCTTAAGCATTTGATCTATCAAGTTTTTCATTTCTAAAGATTTAGAATTTACAATCTCAATAAACTTTTTATTTTCTTCTAATGAAAATTCTTCAAAATTAATTGTTTCTAAATAACCTATAATGACTGAGAGAGGTGTCTTAAGTTCATGAGTCAGATTAGTTAAATAAAGTTCATGGTTTCGTTTTTTATTAACTTCTTTAGTCAGATCAATTATCTGCAATACTAAAAAGTTATTAAATTTTTTAATTTCTGTTTTGTAAGATTTATTTTCTGGTAATTTTTTTTTCCACAAAAAGTTATTAAGATTATCATTATTTTTATATTTTTCGATATTTTCAATAAATTCATAATCTCTAATTACAGAAGTAATAGGCGATAATATTTTTTTTCCATAAGATAGTTTTGCTTGGCTATTTAGAAATTTTATTTCAAAATTTTTATCTAAAAAAAAAATTGGAAAATCAAAATGATTAATTAATAATTGGTAATAATTTTCTAATTGTACATCAGTTAAGGAGTTATAATTTCCACTATTTGTTGACATTGCTACATTTGATAAGGCTGAAGCTTTTCTTTTAAAAAATGCAAAAGTAATCAGACCAGATATCATTTCAAAAAATAAAATTATAAAAATTATCTTAGTATCAAAAAAAGAGATTAAAATAATATTAACGAGAACTAATAGCAGAATAGCCATTACTTAGTTTATAAATAATGTGCTTTATATCAAAGTTAAATATACTTAATTTTTTTTGATATAAATAAAAATAAGATTGTTGCAAATACTTGTGCTGAGATAAATGTGATAATATTTGATGGTTGAATGCCAGCAAATGTATTAGTTAAGCTTCTTGCTACTGTAACAGCTGGATTTACAAAAAATGTTGAGGCTGTAAACCAATAACCTGCAGTAATTGTTAACGCAACTAGTATGGCAATTTTATCTTTATTTTGAGAACCAATTTTGATTACTGAAAGCAAGATTAGAGTTCCAACAACTTCACTCATCCATAAATTAATACCCCCTCTAAACTTTGTTGAAGTTTGGATAATAGAGATATCAAATATATAATGCGCTAAATAAACTCCTAAAATTGCACCAGAAAACTGGCCAATCCAATACTGTAATAATTGAAAAAATTCAATTTCTTTATTAGCCCAGCTTACAAAACTAACAACGGGATTAAAATGAGCACCAGAAATATTAATTAATAAAGTAATAAGAACAAATAATCCTGCCCCTGTGGCAATACTATTTGCGAGAAGAGCAATACCAGCATTGCCATTAGATAAGTTTTCTCCCATAATTCCTGATCCAACAATGACCATTAAAAGGGATAAAGTGCCTACAAATTCAGAAAAAATTTTTTTTTGATATCATTTTTATTTGTTAAGTTATTTATTTTTATATTACAAACTAAATTTTTAAAATAATATTAAAGGAATTTTGTATATTTTTTATATTATATAGTACATATACATTTCTAATGTTACATTTTTATGAATGGTTAATTTAGGGTTAAAAAATAAAAAAATAATTTTAGAAACTAAAAATAAACTAATAATAGACCTTAAAAATAATAAAAATGGCTATCTTTTTAGTAAAAACTATACAAAATTTATCGATAAACAAATCAAAGAAATCGTGAGTGCGTTAGACACTTCAGAAGTAGAATTTACTCTAATTGCAGTAGGAGGTTACGGAAGAGAAGATGTAGCGCCATTTAGTGATATCGACCTACTTCTAATTTATAAAAAACAAAATAAATTTATCAAAAATTTAATATCACAATTAAATAATTCCCTTTGGGACTCTGGATTAGATATAGGTATTTCGTACCTCACAATCAAACAGGCAATAAGTGACTCAAAACAAGACATTAAAACACTCACTAAATTTTTAGAGTCTCGTTATTTATTTGGTAGCACAGACTTATTTGGTGAACATACAAGATCAATTAAAATTTTAATTGGAAGATTAAATCCTCTTAAATTAAGTAAGAAGAAACTTGAGGAACTTTTTTTAAGACATGATAATGCCTTAGGAACTAAAAGTACCCTAGAGCCAAATATAAAAGAAGGAGTTGGGTGTCTAAGAGATATTCATACTCTTATATGGATAAGTGGTTTTTTATTTGATATTCGTAAAATTGAAGAATTATTGCCATTAAATATTTTATCAAAAGTAGAAATTGAAGAATTAAAAACGTGTTGGAGGTTTTTAATTACAGTTAGGTCTTTAAATCACTATCTCAATCAATCAAAGGGTGATGTTGTTAGTATAGAAAATCAGTTAAAAATCGCGAAAATTCTCAAATATAAAGACAAAGCTTACAAGAGCAGAAAAAAGGAATTAGGTGTGGAAAAGTTTATGAAGGATTTATTTTCCTATATTACAAAAATTTCACAACTATTAAATATTTTCTACTCAAAACTTCCAGAGGAATTAATTTCATCAACAATATTTCAACAAGGGTCTAAAGTTAAAAATTATAAAAGCAAAGATTTTAAAATTACTAAAAGTTTTTTAGATTTTAAAAATTATAGTTTTGATAACTTATCTTCAAATTGGCTAAACTTACTTAATGACTCATTAAATAATAATATTTTGGTGCATCCTAGAGTTATAGGGCAATTAAGGAAACATTATAAAAAAATTGTACCAAAGCTTAAAGCTAAAGATTTTGATATCATAAGATCAATCATTATAAGTCAAAAAAATCCTGTAAGAATATTAAGACATTTAAATGACTCTGGAATTTTAAATGAAATTTTTCCTGAATTTGGAAGAGTTTGGGGGCAAGTTCAATACGATATCTACCATCAATATACAACCGACGAGCATTTAATTTTAACTCTTCATCATTTACACGAATTAATTAAGATACCTTTTAATAAGGAACTTTATGAACAATTAACCGACAAACCAGCAATTCATATTGCACTTTTATTTCATGATATAGGTAAAAGGGGTCCAAAAAGTCATTCCATATACGGTAAAGAACTCACAGCAAAAATCCTTAAAAGAATTCCTGTAAGTGAGAGTGAAAGAAATATAATTTTGTGGGTTATAGAAAACCACTTATTAATGAGTGATACAGCTTTTAAAAGTGACACTACAGATCCAGAAGTAGTAGCTAATTTTATTCAAACTGTTAACACATCAGAAAAATTAAATATTTTATACTTGTTTACAATTTGTGATATTGCTGCTGTAGGGCCAGAAAGATTAACTGAGTGGAGAATAGCTCTACTTAAACAACTTTTATATCGTTCAAAAGATTTTTTATTTCAAGGCCTTGATGTTAAACAGAGTTCACAAAAAGTTGCTGAAAACAATATTGTTAGATTTGAGAGTTTTTGTGGGGATAAACCAAAACTTCTTAATTTTTTAAAATTACAAAGGAAAAACATACCTTTAGCATTTTGGCAAAATATGGGCTTTAATTTAATTAAAGAATTACTAACTGAATACGAAAATTTCTCTAATGGTGAATGGGATCATTATATTTCTTTTAATAAAAATACTAATAAAGAATATAGCCAATTAGTAATAATTACAAAAACTAGACCTGGCATATTTAAAGATATAGTTAAAGGAATTTCAAATAGCCAATTAAATATATTAGGTGCTCAGATTAATTCTCTTTTAAACGGTGATGTTATAGATGTCTTTTGGGTCAGTAATTTCAAAAACCAATCTATTTCGAGGAAGGAAGAAAAAGATTTCATTAGACAAAATATTGGCAAGAATATTGAGTCGTCTGATACAGTTTTAAAAGAGAGTCTGTTTAAGAAATTTTCTCCCATCGAATTAGAGTCTTCTGTATCAGTGGATAACGAGTTGAGTAGTAAAGCTACAACTGTCCAAGTGGTAACTTCTGATAAACCGGGCCGATTATATAAGATATTAGATGCTATCTATGAAATTCAACATAATGTTTTGTCAGCAAAAATATCTACTTTAGGGGAAAAAATTTTTGATATTTTCCAAATCACTGATAGTAAAGGCAAAAAGATAATAAATAGTGAAGACATTAAGAATATTAAAAATAAAATTATGTCGGTTCTATGATTAATCTGATATCTATTAATTAGAATTAGTCATGAGAAAGTTTCAACAGCGTGTTTTTTCAGGAGTCCAGCCTACAGGAACTCTCCACTTGGGAAATTATTTAGGTGCTATTAAGAATTTCGTCGATCTTCAAAATAAATTTGAATGCGTTTATTGTGTTGTTGATCAACATGCAATCACAGTCGATCAAGACCCTCATAAACTTAGATCTAGCATTATAGAAGTTCTCGCTTCTTTTATTGCTTGTGGAGTTGACTATAAAAATCAAATTATCTTTCAACAATCTAGTGTCCCAGCTCATTCGCAATTAGCTTGGATATTTAATTGTGTTAGTAGAATAGGTTGGCTTAATCGTATGACTCAATTTAAAGATAAGGCTGGCAAGAATAAAGAAAACGTCAGCGTTGGCTTAATGGTTTATCCAAATTTAATGGCAGCTGACATTCTAGCCTATCAGGCAACTCATGTTCCAGTAGGTGATGATCAAAAACAACACTTAGAATTGTCGAGAGATATTGCTCAAAAGTTTAATAATGATTTTGGTGTAGATTTTTTTCCACAACCAGAGCCTTTAATATATGGAGAGGCAACACGTGTCATGAGCTTAAGAGATGGAACTAAAAAAATGTCTAAATCTGATGCTTCTGAATTATCTCGCGTCTTATTGACTGATAGTAATGATGCCATAGCTACAAAATTAAAAAAAGCTAAATCTGATTCAGATTTAATTCCAGACTCAGTGGAGCTTTTGAAAGAAAAGGCCGAATGCCTCAACCTTATTAACATCTTGTCAGCCACCATGAATCAATCACAGGAAAAGACTCTGCAAGAATTTGCGGGGAGAGAATATTCCATTTTGAAAAATAAATTAGCTGAAAGCCTTATTGAAGTTTTAGGACCCATAAGGGAAGAAATTGAAAATCTTTTGAATAATAAGGATGAGTTAAATAAAATATTGGCTATTGGAACTGAAAAAGCTGAAGAAATAGCAAATCCTATTTTACAAGAAGTTTATAAAATCGTTGGTTTTCGCTAATCTAGAACTATTGTAATTTGCGTGTAAATTGCCATATTATAAGTAATTATGTTTGTACAAACTGAGCCAACTCCTAACCCAGCAACTTTAAAATTTTTACCTGGAAAAACTGTTATGAAAGAAGGCACTATATTCTTTCAAAATCAAGAATCTGCTGACAGTTCACCATTAGCTATGAATTTATTTGCTGTTAAGGGGGTTGAAAGTGTATTTTTTGGTCAAGATTTTATAACTATAACTAAAGCTGAGAAAAGCGACTGGTCATTAATGAAGCCAGCTATTTTAGGGAGTATAATTGAACATTTTACAACTAATAAACCGATACTTAAGGATAACTCTAATTCTAAAATCAGCGAACACACAAAAAGCGAAAATGACTCTGATATAGTAGTTAAAATAAAAGAGTTATTAGATACAAAAGTAAGACCTGCTGTTGCAATGGATGGTGGAGATATTTTGTTTGATAAGTATGACAAGGGTATTGTTTTTCTTCATATGCAAGGCTCATGTGCAGGTTGTCCGAGCTCCACAGCAACACTAAAAATGGGAATTGAAAATATGTTTAAGCACTATATTCCTGAAGTTCGTGAAGTTCGTCCAGTTGAAGCTTAAAATTGTAATTCTAGCTAGTCTAGGTTTTTTTATTACATTAAATTCTTTCTCAGAAAATTTTTCATCTTGGAAAAAAATAGATAGATATTATAAAAAAAATAATATTGATATTGATAATCTTCATAAAGACCAAATAAGCCAAATGATATTATTAGATTCAATTCCAGAAGATTTTGAAAAATTAAAAGAAGTGGAAAAGAAAAAAAAAATATTCTATTTAATCGCTTTTCCTCTTATCCATAAAACTAATGAAGACATAAAAATAGAAAGACAATTAGTTATAGACATAGAAAAAAAATATAACAGAAATAAAATCGAAGAAGATGATAAAATCAAACTAATTAGCTTGGCCACTAAATATAAATTGGACTACAAACAATTAAATAGAACCTTTTTTAAAAGAATGAAACAAAGAATTAATATTGTTCCTGTATCCTTAGCTATTGGACAAGCAATAATTGAAAGTGGCTGGGGTCAATCTCGTTTTGCTTTACAAGGAAATGCACTTTATGGTCAATGGACTTACGATCAACAAGAAGGGCTAATTCCTGAAAAAAGAGATCCTGAAAAATCTCACGCGGTTAAGAAATTTGATAAACTTGAAGATAGTGTCAGGTCTTACATGTTCAATCTTAATACACATCCGGCATACTTAGACTTTAGAATTGTTAGAAGAATAACTAATCTTTTGCAGGTCGGTAATTCAAAAATTGCTGTTAATCACAAAATGCAACAATTAGCTGCTTATGCTGAAATAAGAAAAGAATATGTCGATAAATTAGAAATTATTGTTGATACAAATGACCTTACAAGATTTGATAAAATCAATTAACATAATATTGGTAACCATACCAATAAGTGCCTTCCTCAAATTTAGTACAGTTAAATCTTAATCTTCCTTTTACAGGGGGCCTTTCTAATTCAATTAAAATCACTGTATTCATAATATTTTGTTGACTTTTTATGCTCCCATTAAAATCACTTATGTAACAAGTCACGTTAGATGGATCTTCAAAAAAATTAACAACATATCGTTTTTGATTTGAAATCACGTTCAATTTTTGATTAGACGGCTCAATACCCGTATTCTTGAAAGATAACACACTGGACGCATTTTTAATTCTTTCGATTGATCCAAAATTTTCATTTATTGGAAAGCGAGCAATATAATAAGGATCATTCAAACTAAAAGCACCTGAGTGTTGACCGAAAGCAGCTTTAAAGTATTTTTTAATAACTAATATAGCATCTTCGCTCGCTTCGCCATAAGGATAGGCAAATAAATGTGGTGTAAATCCTAAATTATCGGAAATAATTTTTTGTGAAATTATAATTTCTTCCTCGATCTTTTCGATACTTAAATCTGGTAGGTGTGGATGTGTGTGAGTATGGTTTTGTATATCAATTCCGTATGATTGTAGATCCTTGAGTTGCTCCCAATTTAAATGTTCACTACTCCCAACGGTAGAAGTACTCAAAAATAATGTCGCTGAAATATTATTTTTTTTTAAAATAGGATAAGCATAGTCATAAAAAGACTGATAGGCATCATCAACTGTTATGGCAATAGTTTTTTTTTCATAACTAGGATTATTAATTAGTTCGGTTAAAGTAATAAATTTATAATTTTTACTAATAAGATATTGAATATGACTTTCAAACTGGTCTATTGTTGTATTAGTTGATGGAAACCTACTGTCATTAAATCGATGATAAATTAGAATATTATTTGGAATTTTATCAATAACCTTTGTTGCATAAGAAAAAGAAAAAGGAAATAATGAAATAAAAAATACAATGAAGGATAGAAAAAATTTAAGTTTAGGCATTGATAGTTCTTTATCATACTGTTCAATTACTGTTTTTAAAAATGAAAAAATAATCTGGAACAGTGAAAAAAAATGTGATTTTGGTCATGAAAAATATTTATCTAAAATGTTAGCTAAAATGACAAAAGATCTATCAATTAATTCTTATGATTTTGATAGTCTTTATTTAAATTTTGGTCCTGCAAGATTCACCTGTATTAGAGGATGTCATGCCCTTATGAAAGGATACTTTATTAATAATCCTATAAAAATTTATGCTTATTCTATATTTGAGCATTATTTTCTAGGAATCAGCAAACTCTCATTTAATAGATTGGCTTGTATTGTTGATACAAATCGTAGGGACTTGGGAGTACAAATTATAAATCAAAAAGGGGAACTAATTGGTAGCTTAACAACATATAATATTGACGATAACTTAATTAACGAACTAAATAAAAATGATTTTATAATTGGGAATGGCATAAATAGACTAAATCATATAGATAGCTTTAAAAAGATAAGTAAAAAATGTAAAAAACCAATTCAATTAAAATCAAAATATTTTATAAATTATAAGTTTTTTAGTAAGAAGCCTCAAAAAACAATTCCTTTAATTGAGTACCCCTATTCTCCTATTTAGATTTAGAAATTAAAAAACAGCTTTCTTTAAGTATGCCTGGTGATAATCCTCGGCCTTTTGATAATTTTTGAATTGCTCTACTGTAGTGGTTATAGAATTTTTAAATTTTGATGTATTTAATTCTTTAGTGACAATTTCTGCAATGTTTTTTTGACTTTCATCAAAATAAATTATGATAGATCTATACTGTGTACCTCGATCAGGGCCTTGTTGATTTAAAGTTGTAGGATCATGAATTTCATAAAATTTATTTACTAAATTCTTATAACTAACAATTTGCTCATTAAAGTTTAGTAAAACTACCTCTGCATGTTTTGTATCACCCCTACAAACATCTTCATATGTTGGGTTTTTTGTATCGCCTTGTGCGTAACCTACTTCAGTATTGAGAACTCCTTCAACTTCTGAAAAACTTTTTTCGACACCCCAAAAACAACCAGCACCAAAAACAGCTTTAGGCATTCGCTATTCCTTTCAATTGAGATTTTTGAGCACTACGCTTAGATATTCTCTCTCTCCATATTTTATAGCTCTTGTTTTTAATATTCTTCTTCATAATTTTTTTAACTTCCCCTTCGTCAATATCATATATTTTAGTAATATGACTGAAATCAGTCTGATCATCCCAAGCCATTTGGATTATATCACTGATCTGTGAGGCATTAAACTTCATATTAATGATACAAATTTGAAGTGTTTTCAGATCTATAACAATTGGATGCATATCCTTGTTCTTGAGTTATAAATTTAAATAGTTTTCCTGCGTGAGGTTGTCTTTCAGATTCAATGTCATTCAAGCCAACCGATGCAGTAGTGATGAAGAGTTCATTATTCTGAAGGGCTTTTTCGGAGTATGGAGAATAAAAGCCCTTCATGTTAAACAACACAGAGACGTTTGTTTAAATTTTTTTATGCTTCGGCAACTTTCAATCGATCAAATTTATCAACAGCATCAAGTCCTTTTTTTAAGTCATTGATAATATCGTCTGTGTGTTCCAATCCTACACATAGCCTTACGTAACCTGGTGTTACGCCTGTTTTTAATTGCTCTTCTAGCGTTAACTGTGAATGCGTAGTTGACGCTGGATGAATAGCTAAACTTCTAGCATCTCCAATATTTGCTACATGATAATGAAGTTCTAAAGCGTTTATAAAAGCTTTTCCTGCTTCAATTCCTTTATCAAACTCAATTCCAATCATAGAACCATACCCATTTTTATAATATTTCTCAGCTCTTTTCTTATCTTCTCCCTTACTAAATTTAGGAAATATAACCTTGCTAATTGAACTTTCATTACTAAGAAATTCCGCAACTTTAATTGCATTCTGATTATGCTGACGCAATCTTAATGGCAATGTTTCTAAACCCTGAATAAAATTAAATGAATTTGTTGGTGAAATTGCACCGCCAAGATCTCTAAGTAATACTACACGGGCTCTAATCGCGAAAGCTATTTGTGCACCAAACATTTCAGGTATTGCTTGAGCCCACTGTACGCCATGATAACTTCCATCTGGTTCATTCAGGAGAGGTTGTCTTTCAGGAATAGCGGTCCAATCAAAATTTGCTCCATCAACAATTGCTCCACCTATTGAAGTTCCGTGTCCTCCAATCCATTTTGTAAGTGAGTAAGTTGTTATTGCTGCACCATGATCTAATG
The DNA here is from genome assembly GCA_002705265.1 of Pelagibacteraceae bacterium. Lineage (GTDB taxonomy): Bacteria > Pseudomonadota > Alphaproteobacteria > HIMB59 > HIMB59 > HIMB59. Next base: position 28,164 of record PAHR01000038.1, read on the forward strand.
GCCTACAATTAATTGGTGCTGCTGTATTATCAATTATTAAAGGTATCCCAAATGATCTACCAATATCTGAAACTTCCTCAATTGGAAATAAATTAAGTTTGGGATTAGGCAGTGACTCACCAAAATAAGCTCTTGTTTTACTATCAGTTGCTTTTCTAAAATTTTCAGGATCAGAGGGATCAACAAACCTTACTTCAATACCTATATTCTTAAATGTATTATTAAATAAATTCCATGTACCGCCGTAAAGATCTGTTGAGCTTATAATATTGTCTCCTGCTTTCGCTAAATTTTGGATAGCATAAGCATTGGCAGTTGATCCGGAACTAACAGCTAAAGCTGCAACGCCACCATCTAATTGAGCAATACGTTCTTCTAGAACAGCATTCGTAGGATTCATAATTCTTGTATAAATATTTCCAAGTTCTTTAAGAGCAAAAAGATTAGAGGCATGCTCTGTACTATCAAATTCATATGATGTTGTTTGATAAATAGGAACAGCTACAGCATTAGTTGTATTATCCTTACGGAAACTGCCTCCATGAAGAACTAGGGTTTCGGGATGAATAGATTCTGTAGTCATAATATTCCTTTCAGTTTTTGTTCGTTATAAAGAACTATGTTTAATATGTCAAACAATTAATATTTATATAATATTTGATAATTTTGACTGATTTATTTGATGAAATTTCTAATTATGTTAGATTCAGATGTTATTTATCCACAATTATGATGAAATCACTTTCAAAGAAATACCTTCATTTAGTAAGTATTTGCTTATTTTTCATATTTACTGGCTGTGAAACAACCTCAACTTCTTACAAAATAGATTCAAGTGTCTCAAAAAAAAATACGATAATTAAAAAATTAGATCCAAAATTTGAACTTATAACAACTTATAAAAGTATAGAGAAGATTAAAAAAGATTTTGGTGAATTTACATTGCAAAGGACAGATGAAAATTTAATTTTTTATAGACTTGATAGGGGAAATTGTAGAGTTTTTATTCTAGGCAAAGCTAATAATAATGAAATTAATAATATCATGGTTTATCATGTTAATAAAAAAAAATTCTTTCCAAAATTTAATCTTAAAAAATGCATAAGTTAAAATGAAGCATTTATTTGTATATATCTTGGTGTTCTATACATGTCTAGGGAATTTAAATTCACACCACCCTGATAGTGCACAAGAAGCTAACAAACCCTATCCTACAATTTTTATATCTGTTTATGAGGATAGTTATGATGGTTATAATATCAAATTACTTATTGAAAATTTTAAATATTCTCCGGATAAACTTGCAAATGCGTTTACAGAAAATGAGGGATATGCAATTATTTATATAAATGATATTCCAATTGGCAGAACTTATTCTGATTGGATTCATATTCCAAGCAGATTTTTTAATCAGGAATTAAATATTTTAAAAGTTTCAATTAAAAACTTAAGTCATCAAGACCTCATAGTCGATCATGAAATTATTTCTAAAGAAATTATTGTTGAAAATTATATTAATGAAATTGAGTAAATATTTTATTACAAACCCAAAAAACAGAATTAAAATTTTCTATATCTCCCCCTCCTTTTTCATATAATAATTTTGCTTCCTCAATTTGGCCTGTTGTAAAATAATAATAGTTTATACTTGCAAATAATCCGATAAGCACGGATGCAATCAAAGCAAAAAAGACAGCCTTTTTATTCAACCAAGAAAACAAGTTCTTGTGTATCTAAATTAACGCCCGCATCTGTTCTTGCCTTTGCTATTTCTGGATCCTGCATAGCTTCTTGCATTTTCTCCATAGATTCTACTTCTAAAACTTGGTAAAC